>JAEWMZ010000029.1 GCA_023392995.1 Bacillota bacterium | reverse complement strand
TAGTAGATTAGTATCGAATAAGGAATGTGATATTCTTACAGAGAATTCCTCTATAATCCAAGTGAAAATAAAGATTTCACCCTAATTGACTTTCTTACTTCTTGTTGATAAAATATTATCAAATGGTGACGAAATGTGACTTAAAATGTCGAAATATGACAAATGAGGTAGCCATCAGTCGTCAAAGTGATATTTAATTTATGGAGTGCGGAGGTAAGCTGGTATGAGTATTAAGGTGAAATTAATATCTGGATTTTTAGGGGTACTATTGTTATTTGCAGTAGCCGGTGGAATTACTATTAATGGGATAAATAGTATTGATAACAATTCAGATAATATTCGTGAAAAAGCGGTTCCTGCCATGAAAATTATGGGCTGGATGAACGGCGCTATATCGGATGTACCAAGATTAGTTGAACAGACTATACTGGAAAAAGAAACAGATAAATTAAATGATATTAAAGCACAACTCGACCAGCTGCTATTGCAGATAGATGAAGAAGTGAAGGAATATGAAACAACCTATGCAGAGAGTGATGAAGAGCTTCAGCAATTGAAGTTATTTAAGGAAAACTGGAGTAGCTTTATGGAAGCAGAGCCGGAGGTAGTCAAGCTTGGATTAGCGAATCAGAATGAAGAGGCTTGGGTAAAGCTGCGGAGTGTATATACTAATTGGTCTACAGCCAATGATGCTGTCTTGAAGCTTATTAGCTTGAATTCCGACTATGCAGACAACGCCACAAATGATACAAACAATGCGATTAGCGGTACCCTTACATCTATAACAATTATATTTATAGTAAGCCTTTTATTTGGAGCATTTATTATTATATATTTGAGCAGCAGTATCTTGGGTTCCATCAATGCTTTGAAGAAGGGATTGGTTACAGCAGAGCAAAATAACGACCTGACCTACACCTTTACAGTAAAAGGAAAGGATGAAATAGCTCTTATGTCTGCGGCACTTAATAAATTCATCGCCGGTATACGAAGTTCATTTAATGAAGTAGTGCAGGAATCTGCAAATGTTGAAAGTATCGTAGCTCATGTGAATGAAAGCATATTGGAATTAAGTGCAAATACAGAAGATATATCAGCTGCGACGGAAGAATTATCTGCCGGAATGGAGGAGACTGCGGCTACGGCGGAGGAGGTCAATGCTTTTTCCTCCGATATGCAGTCTGCAATTGAATCCATGGCATCCAAGGCACAGGATGGCGCTGAGATGGCTAGTAAAAATAGCAAAAAAGCAATTGAAATTAAAGGCAATGTATTGAAGTCACAAAATTATACGAAGGAAATGTATGCTGATTCAAAAGAGAAGCTGGAAAAGGCATTACAGCAGTCTAAGGCGGTGGAGCAGATTGAGGTTCTATCGAGTGCAATATTACAAATTGCTTCTCAAACGAATCTGCTTGCGTTGAATGCAGCAATTGAAGCTGCCCGGGCAGGAGAATCCGGAAGAGGCTTTGCTGTTGTAGCAGATCAAATTCGAAAGCTGGCAGAGGATTCTCAAAAGAATGTTACTGAAATTCAGAGAGTAACAGCGGAGGTTATCACATCCGTCGATGGCCTGTCAGATAATTCGAAGAGTATTATGGAATATATTGACACCAGAGTAATGAATGACTATAAGAGTTTTTATGATATCAGTGAACAGTATAGAATTGATGCTGCCGATATGGATGAGCTGGTCATGGACTTCAGTGCAACGACAGAAGAATTAATTGCTACCGTGGATGGAATTGTAAAAGCAATGAGTGAAGTAACAAAAACGGTTAACGAAGGAGCAATGGGAACAGAAGAAATTGCTCAGAAGGTAGTTAGTATCGTTGGACAGTCTGATAAGGTAAAGAAGCAGATGGAGCAGACTGGCAACAGTGCTGATAATCTGAAGAAGGCAGTTAGCCGTTTTAAAGTATAATGCGTTTATAACCACGTGATATTTAATTGTGCGATTAAAAATAACAGCAGAATAAAAGAGTAGGGCAGAAGAGCAGAACCTCATGGGACAACAGGATGGTGTGGTTCATAAGAATAATGCCGTTCCTATTGACAAATAAACAGGAACGGCATTATAGATTACAAGGATCAGAAGCTTATGAAACAACGAAAAATGATGAAATAACAGCATTATATAAATTAGAACAGGATTTTGAAAATAATAAGAACAGCATTTTAAAAATAAGTATTGACAAATGGTTAATCCGGTATTAGTATTTAGACATAAATAATCGAAACCGTTGAGAAAGAAGAGTAAGCTTAAGCAGGACATTCCAGAGAGTCGCCATTGGTGGGAGGCGATATGAAATCTTTCGCTGAATGGGCTTTTGAGGGCAACCCGAAATCATAGTAGGAGTTGACGGAAACCATAACCGTTATTATCATGGCATATATGTTCGTATATGAAAGAGCGGACAATGAATTGTATTCATTTGTCAAATTGAGTGGTACCGCGGATTTTATTCGTCTCAAGTATGAAAATACTTGGGATTTTTTTTATGCCTTTTGAAGCAGAATAAGGTATATAGCGAAGATTCCATAGGACACAAAGTTGCAGATGAGAGACGGTAACAATCGAAAACGGCTTTCTAAATTTCTTAAGCTTTGCGCCGCTAGCCGGCAGAATGGAGGATATTATGAAAAAAGTATTATCAGTAGTATTAGTTGCGGTATTGGCAGTGAGCCTGATGACTGGCTGCGGAACAAAGGGAGATAAAATTACGATCGGAATTGGTCAGTTTGCAGAACACGCATCTTTGGACAACTGTAAAGAAGGTTTTCTCGCAGGCTTGGCAGAGAAGGGATATGTAGAGGGCGAGAACTTAAAAGTGGATTTTCAAAATGCTCAGGCTGATGGTGGAACGGCGGCTCAAATTGCGAATAGTTTTGTTGCGAATAAGGTTGATTTAATCTGCGCAATTGCAACTCCTATGGCACAAAGCGCATATGGAGCAGCACAGGAGGCAGATATTCCGGTGATCTTTACGGCTGTAACTGATCCGGTAGCGGCAGAGCTGGCGAATGCAGATAAAACACCAGCAGGCAATATCACCGGCACCAGCGATAAGCTTCCGGTAGATATGCAGTTAGAGATGATCCGCAAGGTTCTTCCCGAGGCTAAAACCATTGGTATTATGTACAGCACAAGTGAAGTAAATTCCATATCTGCAATCGAAGAATATAAGGCGGCAGCAGCGACATATGGTTTTGAGATCGTTGAAAGCGGAATCGCAACTGCAGCAGATATTCCGTTGGCAGCAGACAATTTAGTAGGAAAAGTTGATTGTATCAATAATTTAACAGATAATACAGTAGTTAGTTCCTTACCTGTCATTCTTGAAAAAGCAGCTGCAAAGAATATCCCGGTATTCGGAAGTGAAGTAGAGCAGGTAAAGATCGGATGTCTGGCAGCAGTTGGACTGGATTACTATGATCTTGGGAAGCAAACTGGACTTATGGCAGCAAAGGTACTAAGCGGAGAAAAGAAGGCAAGTGAAATTAATTTTGAAGTAATTGATGAAGCAGCCTTTTATGGAAATTCTGCTGTAGCTGCTAAGCTGGGAATTACATTGCCGGAGGATCTGGTAAGCAGTGCAAAGGAAATGTTTGATAACATTAGTGAATAATTAAGGTTGGAGGGGTAGATCATGTCAGCATTTATATCAATCATCTTAGGCGTATTGGAGGAAGGCCTGGTGTATTCCATTATGGCAATGGGAGTATACATTACTTATAAGATACTGGACTTTCCTGATTTGTCCGTAGATGGAACCTTCCCTTTGGGAAGCGCGGTAACGGCGGTATTAATTATCGCAGGAGTGAACCCGGTGCTGACACTGCCCATCTCCTTTCTGATCGGAGCCTGTGCGGGCATGCTGACAGGATTAATCCATGTAAAACTAAAGGTAAGAGATTTACTGTCGGGTATCATTATGATGACTGCTTTATATTCTATTAACTTAAGAATTGCGGGAAGAGCAAATCTACCAATCTTTTCACAGCAAACTATTTTTAAGAATGACTTAATTAAGAAGGTGGTGCCGGAAGTATTACAGCCCTATACTATGCTGCTATTGCTCCTCCTCATCACAATCCTAATGAAGCTGTTACTGGATGGATATTTGAAGACCAAGTCAGGATATCTTTTGAGAGCGGTAGGTGATAATGAGGTGTTGGTAACTGCACTGGCAAAGGATAAGGGGACTGTAAAAATTGTCGGACTTGCAATTGCAAATGCCTTTGTGGCACTTGCAGGCAGTATCTATGCCCAGAAGAGTGGATTCTTTGAGATCTCCACTGGAACAGGAACTATTGTCATCGGTCTTGCCAGTGTAATTATTGGAACTAATCTATTCAAAAAGAGCCCATTGATGAAATCGAATATTCAATTCAAAAAGGGTGTGCTTAAAAGAGTCAATTACTTAATGAAAAAGGGCATTACGGTAAAAGCTACAACAGCGGTTATAGTGGGTGCGATCTTATACAAAGCTTGCGTTGCGTTAGCAATTGCAGCAGGAATGGGAGCCTCTGACCTGAAATTGATCACGGCATTGTTATTCCTTGTCATCTTAGTGATTAGCAATGATCGTAAAAGGAGGGTAAAGGCCAATGATTAGACTGGAGAACATTAATAAATATTATAATCCTGGTACAGTCAATGAAATGTGCCTCTTTCATAAC
>JAEWMZ010000106.1 GCA_023392995.1 Bacillota bacterium | reverse complement strand
GTTGTTGTGATAAAATGTTAGTTGATTATGGATGGAAATAAAAAGCGATTCTTACAATTGGAGGTAAATCAAGATGGCCAGAACAGCAAGAGGAATGAGTAAAAATGGGTGGACTTTATTTCTGTTTATTTTACTTGGAGTTGTCCTTGGCAGCTTTCTTGGTTACTTGACAAAGAAAGTTGATTTCCTAAGCTGGCTATACTATGGCTTTGATTTTTCTTTAGGTGATCAGAAGAACAGCGGTGTTGTTACACTTAATCTTCTGGATGTTCTGGTGATCAGCCTTGGAATTCGCATTAAAATCACTGTTGGCAGTATTGTGGGTGCGATAGCCGCATTCTTTATTTACTACAGAATCTAATGTAGTTTATCATCAAAAGCAATCAACCATATTCATTGCTTTTGATTTTGCCGAATGATTCCCTTGGAGAGAGGCGAAGAAGGAGGCAAATATATGGAGCATCATTATTTAACAGTCAAGGAGTTACCCGAATCCGAACGTCCTTATGAGAAATGTGAAAGGACTGGTGTTGCATCCCTGTCGGATGCCGAGCTATTGGCGGTCATTCTCCGGTCAGGGACAAAAAGTCAAAGAGTAGTCGAGCTGGCAGTGAATATATTAAATTATTCTACTGCCTACCCTGGTTTAAAGGGACTGAACTATCTTACACTAAAAGAATTAACCGGGATAAAGGGAGTGGGAAGAGTAAAAGCGATTGAAATTCTTTGTCTGACAGAGATCACAAAGCGTATGTCTAAGCAGCTGCAGCAAGATAGTCTAAAATTAATGTCACCTCAAAGTGTGGCAGATTATTACATGCAGGAAATGAGACATTTAAGCAGAGAAATCGTGAAATTACTCATACTGGATTCGAAAAACAGATTGATCAAAGACATCATAATATCAGAGGGAACCATTAATACTTCGCTCATGCCTACAAGAGAGATTTTTGTGAATTCCCTAAAATATGAGGCAGTTAATATTATTATACTTCATAATCATCCAAGCGGAGACCCGACACCCAGCGCTGAAGATATCAGAACCACCAAAAAGCTCTGGGAAGCCGGAAATTTAATTGGTATCCAGCTTATGGATCATATCATTATTGGTGATAATAGATATATCAGCCTGAAGGAACAGGGGCTGTTCTAAGTTTCCCAGATCGTTCCCGAAGACCTCTGAGCATACCTCTCCATAAGGATACCGGCAAACATAAGCATTTCATAAAATGAGCAAAAGCAGAGAATCGGCAGCAAGGCTGATTGACACATGATTAATAGGAGGTAGCATACGATATGGCTTCAAAAGCATTCGGAATAGATTTTGGTACAAGTACAATTAAAATATATAAGAAGGGGCAGGGTATTGTTCTGGATGAACGTAATATCTTGGCGATTTCAAATCGTAAAAACATCATAGCCACCGGCAATGATGCCTTTGATATGTATGAAAAGGCTCCTGCGAATATAAACGTATCCTACCCTGTGAAAAACGGAGTGATTGCGGATGTCGCTAATATGATGGAGCTATTGACCCTCTTTATTACCCGTATCAGCGGAGCAAGGCGCTTTGGCTCCAGTGCAGCAGATTATATTGTAGCAACGCCAACGGATATTACTGAGGTGGAACGCCGTGCCTTCTATGATTTAATTGCCAGCTCGAACTTAAAGGTTGGGCGGATAAAGATCGTAGAAAAACCAATTGCAGATGCAGTGGGTGCCGGTCTGGATGTAATGACGGCAAGGGGAGTAATGATTGTAGATATCGGTGCTGACACCACGGAGGTATCCATTCTTTCCTTAGGCGGAATCGTTTTAAGCAAATTAATACCGGTGGGCGGCAATCGTCTGGACGAAGCCATTAAGAATATGGTTAAAAGAAAATATAACCTGTACATTGGTGATAAGACCGCAGAGAATATTAAAAAGAAGCTTGCCAGTGCCATTACTACCGTAGAGGCGTCTGTCAGGGTTTATGGCCGTGATGTGGTCAGTGGTCTGCCGATTGAGATGGAAGTGAACTCAAAGGATGTTTATGAAGCAATCGCAGAATATATGTATTCCATTATTGATGCAATTAAGATTATTTTGGAACGTACGCCGCCGGAGATATCTTCGGATATTATCGACAGCGGTATCTACATCACAGGTGGTTCAGCAGGTATCTTTGCTCTGGATGAACTTCTTCGCAAGGAGACGGATTTAAAGATTAATATCTGCCCGGATCCTGCCAATACAGTTGTTAACGGACTTGGTAAAATATTAGAGAATCCGAGTTTAGCTACACTGGCTGATACCGTCCGTTCCAAAACACTTAGTTAAGGTGTGTCTGAGTCAGTTCAATTTTTATTCGTTAAGTCAGACCAATTTTTAATAATAAATGGAGATTTTCAATGAGACGTAGGGCAAAAATCAATATTAATCCTAAGCACATCCTCATCGTCTGTATCGTTCTATGTATCAGTCTAATAATAATTTCCTTCCGTTTCGGTGAACAATTAGCACCGGTGAGAAATGCGGTGGGGTCAGTCATTACACCGATGCAGCGGGGAATCAACACAGTGGGCACCTATATTACCGAAAAGTTGGATCATTTCAAGAGAATCGGTGATCTGGAGAAGGTGAATACGCAATTAAAAGATCAGGTTGATCTCTTATCCTATCAAAACAGGATGCTTCTTCAGGATAAATATGAATTGGATGAGCTTAGAAAGCTTTATGATTTGGATCAAAAGTATGCAGATTACCCTAAAGTTGCCGCAAGAGTTATTAGTAAGGACTCGAACAATTGGTATAATGTCTTTACCATTGATAAGGGCGAACGAGATGGTATGAAAAAAAATATGAATGTGTTGGCAGGAAACGGTCTGGCAGGCATTATTACAGAGGTTCATTACAATTACTCTATTGTCAGAGCACTCATTGATGATAACAGCAATGTAAGCGGTATGTTTATTAAGACCTCAGACACCTGTTTTGTACAAGGTGATCTGAAACTGATGGATGAAGGAAAGATTCGTGTTGAGCTAATCAACAAGGATGCCCAAGTCAGTGACGGTGATGAAATTGTAACCTCCCATATCAGTCCAAACTTTTTGGAGGGAATCACGATTGGGTATGTGAGCGATATTAAACTTGATCCCAGCAATATGACCAAGACAGCGTTTTTAACACCTGTCGTTGATTTTGAGCGTTTAGAGGAAGTACTCATTATTACCCAAGTAAAAGAGCCTCTGATTGATTAAGCTCAAGCAGAATAATATAAAGTAGGTATTGTTGTGAAAAGATTGATTATATATATCATTGAAATCCTCCTGTGCTTTTTGATACAAAGTTCAATGTATGACTATATTGCGTTGGCGAATATCATGCCGAACCTTCTTTTAATTCTGGTAGTGGCCACAGGGCATATGCGCGGCAGAACACCCGGATTAATGATGGGATTGTTCAGCGGCTTATTAGTCGATTTAATGTATGGCAGCTATGTAATTGGATTATATGCCTTACTTTATTTGGTGATCGGATATTTAGCGGGCATGACCAATCGTTTTTATTCTAAGGATGATTTCACCTTACCGATCGCAATCATAGCCGTTTGCAATTTCCTGTATGGCTTTTTCTACTATGTTTTTGAATTTTTATTAAGAGGCAGACTGGATATTCTTTATTATTTAAGAAGAATTATCTTACCGGAGATCATATATACAGTAGCTGTCTCAGTCTTTCTATACAAGCTGTTACATATGATAAACAGCCGGTTAGAACGTAATCAAGAGGAGGAGGTATAAGCTTTGCTTGATATATTCTTAGATTATTTTAAAAAACTTGCAAAATCCAGGCTGTTTCCAGTCACCTTGATCTACCTGGTTCTATTTGGTGTCATCATTAACCGCCTTTTCTTTTTACAGATTGTAGAAGGTCCGGAGATCTCGGTTGAAAGCGAGTTAAAATATGCAAAACAAAGAGATGTAAAAAGTACCCGCGGAAATATTTATGACCGAAATGGTGTATTGCTGGCAACAAATAAGTTGTCTTATTCTGTTGTTATGGAAGGCGTATCCATATCTTCCAATGCAGAGTACAATTCTGTAATTGATAAAGTTGTAAAATTAATTGAACAAAACGGGGATAGCCTTGCTACTGATTTTTATATCAGGATAAATGACAAAGGCGAATTTGAATTTACCGTACAGGGAAAAGCATTAACCAGATTTTTGGAAAAAGCATATACTTATGTATTAAAAGACGATAAACTGACTGAGGAGCAGAAGAATTCTACAGCGGAAGAAGTATTTAATTTTCTAAAGCATGGAACTGGAAATGCGGTTGCTCCCATGTTTGGTATTTCAGATGATTATTCGAAGGAAGAAGCCTTGAAGATTATGAGTGTCCGTTATGCTTTGCTCATTAATTATCCGAAATATTTACAGGTAACAATAGCCTCTGAAGTAACAGACAAGACAGTGGCGGCGATTAAAGAAAACAGTTCTGAGCTTAGAGGAGTCGACATCCAGCAGCAGTCCAGCCGGGTTTATGTTGACAGCCTTTATTATTCTCATATCTTGGGCTACACCGGTCTAATCAGTTCTGATGAATTAGAGGCCAAAGAAAAAGCAGTAAAAGCGAATGAAATTGAAGAGAATACCTATAATTCTACAGATATGATCGGAAAATCCGGTATAGAGCAGGTTTATGAATCCTATCTTTCGGGTAAGAAGGGGACGGAGACCGTAACTTTGAATGCAAGTGGAAGAGTTACTGAGATTCAGCAGACAAAAGATCCCATTGCTGGCGATGATCTTTACTTAACCATAGACAGCGTCCTGCAAAAGAATGTCTATCTGCTTTTGGAAAAAGAGATCACGAATATTCTACTTACTAACATTGTTCCAACGATGAGCTATGGAAGTAAGGGAGATAGTGCCAGCGAGATTACGATTCCAATTTATGAAGTATACAATGCGCTCATCAATAATAATATCCTTGATGTAAATGCATTTGACGATTCGGATGCTACTGATCTTGAGAAGTCAACTAAGACGAAATATGAGGCCGCATTACAGGAAATCGAATTAAAATATAATAATCTGCTTGCCCTTGGCAGTACGACAACCAATGATAAGGCAGGCGATATGGAAGATTTTCTGAATTATTTCTATAGCGTACTGGTTAGTAATAAAGTTTTAATAAAGAGCAATATTCCAGAAAATGATACTACCTATCAAGCCTATATCAATAACAACATCAGCTTAAGCGCATTCCTTCAAAGTGCCTTGGCAAACAATTGGATCGATTTATCTATCTTAGGCGTTGGTGATGAATATTATAGTGCCGAGGAATTATATCAGAAATTGATTGACTATACGAAGAATCTTCTAAAAGAAGACAATAAATTTCAAAAAATGATCTATAGAAATTTAATTTTTTCATATAAATTATCAGGAACTGAAATTTGTCTTTTATTATTTGACCAAGGTGTGTTAGAATATAATGAAAGTGAAATTAACAAACTAAGAAGTGGAACAATCTCTTCTTATAAGTTTATCACGGATAAGATCAGAGCTCTGAAGATTACTCCGGGCATGCTGGCACTGGAACCCTGCAGCGGATCTGTTGTTATTACAGACAAAAAAGGGGATGTTCTGGCGATGGTAACCTATCCCAGCTATGATAATAACTTATTTGCCAATAAAATCAATTCCGCTTATTACAATAAGTTGTTAAATGATCATTCCTACCCCTTGCTGAATCGCGCAGTATCCACAAGAACTGCCCCGGGCTCCACTTTTAAAATGGTTACTGCCGTGGCAGCTCTGGCAGAGGGAGTTACAAATCCCTCTGAAAAAATACATGATTTAGGTCAATTCACTAAAATTTCCCCTTCACCAAAGTGTCATATTTATCCAGGCTCTCATGGTAATGTTAATATTGTTGATGCTCTAAAGGTATCTTGTAATTACTTTTTCTTTGAGATGGGCTGGCGCCTCAGTATCGATAGTGCAGGCAAATATGATTCTGATTTAGGCTTAACAAAGCTAAAAAAGTATGCCACTCAATTTGGATTAGATGAAACCTCCGGCGTGGAGTTAAATGAATTAGGCCCACAGATCTCCACAAAGGATGCAGTTCGATCCACCATCGGACAGGGTTCGAATAACTACACACCAGCTCAGATGTCAAAATATATTACTACTCTGGCAACTCGAGGAACCTGCTATAATCTTACGTTATTAGATAAGATTGAAGATAAGGACGGCACTGTAATTCTCGATAATAGTGCAACGGTGGATCACGACTTGACCGATGTGAGTGATTCAACCTGGGATACCGTTTGGGAGGGTATGTATGCAGTAACAAATGTAGCCGGTGGCTCCGTATACAGTGATTATTCCAACTTTGATGTCAAGGTTGCAGGAAAAACTGGTACTTCACAGATAAGCAAGACACATGCAAACAATGCTTTATTTGTTTCATTTGCACCCTATGAAAACCCGGAAATATCTGTTACTACCGTTATTCCAAATGGATATACATCACATAACGCAGCAGATCTTACTAAGAAAATCTATTCCTTATACTTTAAGAAGGCTGATGCCAAGACTCTGCTGGATGAAAATGCTAATGCTAATTCAAACGGCGGTGCTTTGGAATAAACAATAAGAATACCCTTCTTATTGTTATTAATAAATCCGGACAGATTGACCGGAAAGGAGTTTAGCGATGAATAATTCTGTTATGATAAAAGGTAATAAATATGGCATCATTGTCGTATTAAGTCCTGAGGTACCTTTTGAGGAATTGAAAGAACTGGTTGCAGAAAAATTCAGAGAGTCCAGTAAATTTTTTGACAATGCAAAAATGGCAATCAGCTTTGAGGGACGAAAGCTGACGAATGAACACCAGAGGGAGATTCTTGATATTATAGCGGAAAATACGGACATGCATATTGTCTGCGTAATGGAAAATGATCCTGGTATGGAAGAGATGTTTAAAAAGACCGTTGAGCAGAAGCTGATGGATTTGTCCAATAATACAGGACAATTTTACAAAGGAATCCTTCGCTCTGGTGCGTCTTTGACCTTTGAAACCAGTGTAATCATCTTAGGTGATGTAAATCATGGTGCCAGTGTTGTATCCAAAGGAAACATTATAATCCTGGGCGCCCTAAAAGGAAATGCCTTCGCCGGAGCAGCCGGTAACACGAATTCCTTTGTAGTTGCCCTTGATATGAATCCGATGCAGATTCGTATTGCTGATATAATAGCGAGAGCTCCGGATAAACCGGTGAAGGAAGAAGTAAGGGAAGCAAAAATCGCTTTCTTGGAGGATGAGAACATCTACATTGAGCCTTTAAACAAAAGTATACTAAATGATATCCGCTTATAAACGGATAATCCATAAAACTGCGCTCGAAAAACAGCAGGAATATTATCTATTAATAATTGCAAAACATTCGTTCTTGCAATTACCTAATATATTTTAAAAAGGAGGAAAAAATCCTCCTAGAAACCAGGGAGGAGAAATCCTCCTAGAAACCGGAGGATTAGATAGCAAATGGGTGAAGTAATTGTTGTAACATCAGGCAAAGGTGGTGTTGGTAAAACAACAACAACCGCTAATGTAGGTACCGGCTTAGCAATGCTGGACAAGAAAGTAGTATTAATCGATACAGATATAGGTTTAAGAAATTTAGATGTGGTTATGGGCTTGGAAAATAGGATCGTGTACAATCTGGTGGATGTTATTGAAGGAACCTGCCGCATCCGAAATGCCCTAATCAAAGACAAGCGTTATCCTAATCTTTATCTTTTACCATCTGCACAAACAAGAGATAAAAATGCGGTTACTCCGGAACAGATGAAAAAGCTTGCGGATGAACTCAGAGAAGAATTTGATTACATATTAATGGACTGCCCAGCCGGTATCGAACAAGGCTTTAAGAATGCAATTGCAGGTGCGGACAGAGCATTAGTTGTTACTACGCCAGAGGTTTCAGCTGTTAGAGATGCTGATCGTATTATTGGCTTATTAGAAGCAAATGAGATGAAACAAACCCACTTGATCGTGAATCGTATTCGTATGGATATGGTAAAACGCGGTGATATGATGTCAAGTGATGATGTTGGTGAGATTCTGGCCATTGATTTAATTGGTATTGTTCCTGATGACGAAAATATTGTCATCTCTACCAATCAGGGTGAACCCTTAGTTGGTTCTGACTCCTTAGCCGGAAAAGCATATATGAATATTTGTAAAAGGATTCTCGGAGAAGAAGTACCCTTCATGGACTTAGATGAGAAGACAGGATTTTTTGAAAAACTGTTTGGTAAACGAAAGAAGTAGGAGGTGGCATGATGGGTTTTTCAGATTTTTTCAAGAAAAAGGGAACAAGCAGCATAGCGAAAGACCGCTTAAAACTAGTCTTGGTATCCGATCGTGCTGGCTGCTCACCTGAGATTATGGAACAAATTAAGAATGATATTATTGCAGTAATATCAAAATACATTGAGATTGATTTGGATGGACTTGATATCAAAATTACTCAGATGGATTCTGAAACAAATAATGGTTCTGTACCTGCTTTGTTCGCTAATATCCCCATCAAGGATTTGAAGTCCTCTAAAAAATAAGGAAGTTATTCAGATGTTATCACATTTAAAACGTTATGACTTTAAGCGATATCATGTACCCTTGCTTATCTTAGTTTTTATTTTAGGCTTGATAGGCTCGTATTTAATCAAGCAGGTTCAAACAGATGGTGAAAATCTTTTTTTAAAACAGTTGGTAGGTTTAGTTGGTGGAATTATGATAGCTCTGATCGTATCCCTCATTGATTATCATTTTATCTGTAATTTTTATATTATATTATATATCATTAATATAGTATTGCTGGTTTTGGTTAAACTTATAGGAAAGACCATTAATTATGCTCAGCGCTGGGTTGTAATCGGTCCCATTCAGTTTCAGCCGTCGGAGCTGTCAAAAATTATATTGATCCTATTTTTAGCAACGGTCTTTACCATGTATCGTTCGAAAATCAATAACTTCTTTTTGATTGGAGTATCCATTATTGCAGTAGCAATTCCGGTATATTTTATTCTGGACCAGCCGAATCTTTCGACCAGTATGATTATTCTGTTTATTTTCGCCATAATGCTATTTGCGGCAGGTTTAAGCTGGAAGATTATATTACCGGTGCTTATTATTGGTATACCAACCTTTTTGGGACTTTTTTGGTACATTCAGCAGGATTATCAAGTTTTGCTGAATGATTATCAGCAGGAAAGAGTTTTGTCCATCCTGAATCCGGAGGAATATCCGGAAACCATGTTCCAGCAGGATAATTCAAGAACGTCAATTGGCTCAGGACAATTATATGGTAAACTATTTGATGAATCTGATAAACGTAATTATGATTCTATTCCAATCTCGGAAAGTGATTTCATTTTTTCCGTAGCCGGTGAAGAATTCGGTTTTATTGGGTGCTGTTTTATCTTGATTTTGTATGGTATAATAATATATATCTGCTTAACAACTGCGCGAAAAGCGCCGGATTTTATGGGAATGTTAATTTCGGTAGGTATCGCCTCCATGTTTATGTTTCAGGTATTTGTAAATATAGGCGTAGCAACCGCACTTTTGCCAAATACCGGTGTCCCTCTGCCTTTCTTAAGCTATGGGCTTAGTTCATTAATTAGTGGAATGATTGCAGTTGGGCTGATTCTAAATATTAGATTGCAGCCAAAAAGAGGAAGAGGTTAAGTTTTCAAATTAAGTATTTATTACAGTGATATAGCCGTAACAAGCGGCGGAAGGGAGGTTAACATGAATATCGGAATGATTGCACATGATGCAAAAAAGAAATTGATGCAAAATTTTTGTATTGCCTATCGTGGTATTTTGAGTAAGCACAATTTATATGCCACAGGTACCACCGGTCGACTAATCGAGGAAGTTACAAATCTTAGTGTTCATAAGTTTTTAGCAGGACATTTAGGAGGGGAGCAGCAGTTGGGCTCTCAAATTGAGCATAATCAAATTGACTTGGTAATATATCTACGTGACCCGATATCTCCGAAATCACATGAACCTGATGTAAATAATATATTCATGCTTTGTGATAAGCATAACATACCGTTAGCAACAAATCTTGCTACAGCAGAACTGCTTATAAAAGCTTTGGATCGTGGTGACTTGGATTGGCGTGATTTATTTAAGACCTGATTGAGTATTAAAAACGGAAT
>JAEWMZ010000062.1 GCA_023392995.1 Bacillota bacterium | reverse complement strand
GCTTCATTTGTTCTTTCTCAATAATTAGCTTTAATTTTGACATAATGTTCTTCAGCTCCTTAAGATCATCAAAGGAAAGCTTCGCATAATATTTCTCTATAATTGATAATTCCACCCTCTGGCTGGTATTCATATATTCCATTCCCCCAACGTCCAGCTCAACGTATATTTCCCGTCGGTTTTCCTGGTTTATAAAGCGGCGGATCAGCTTGCGTTTCTCCATCTTATTCAGCATCTGACTAATCGCACTTGGGGAGATCTTCATTAACCTGGCCAATTCCCCTGTTAGTAGACGACCACTACTTTCATTGAGATGATTAAGTATAATGATTTGACTGCTTGTAATCGTCTCATCCAACACACCTGCATATTCTTGAGCCAACATCACTTGACATGCGTATTCAATTTCATTCAGTTCCCGTACAAATGCAATAATCTCTTCGTTCATTTTACCTCCATTAATATTTAAGTATGCTTAATTATATTGCACTATTAATAATTTGTCAACAGCTCCTTTCGTTCTTATATAAATCCACAAAAAAGAGCCCCCGGCTATCCTATAACCGAAGACCCTTTTTATTTTTCGCATCAGGTTAACACGCCCTGATCTCTTTTAGATAAAACTCTCCCCCACTGAGCATCTCAAAGTCTTCCTCCTGGCACTTCGGACACACCTTTGAATGCTTTAGTATGGGGTATACCGTTCTACAACCTCCACAGATTCCATTGGCTGTAAGTATTTCTACTTCTAATTTGGTATTTTCCAGCACGGTTCCATCCACCGCGGCGGGAAAGCAGGCATGAAGATACCTTGGCACCACCGAAGACAATTCTCCAACTTGCAGGACAATGGCCTCCACCTCGGTGAGCTGATTTTGTTCCACCACGCTCGTTACCTGCTCAACGATATGGTACACGATCCCTAGTTCATGCATCGCTTATCTTTTCCCTCCAAGTACTTTTTTGACGGTGATCTTTGCCTTCCGCTTTATCACATGAGGTAAAATTGCTTTCTTGATACCCAGGAACTCCACACCCTTACCGTCATATACACGTTCCAGGTTGATTGCTCCAAACTTACACTTTGTGGCACACATTCCACAACCTACACACATGTACTCATCCACTACGGTAGCACCGCAGCCAAGGCACCGCTCTGTCTCCTTTTTCATCTGCTCCTCGCTGAGGGAGGTGCGAATATCCCGGAAGGTTTTCTTTGTCTCCTGACCGTTAAGCTTTGCCGCTCTTTGACGAGGCGTTGTGTCATAGCTGTCGATCATAACCGCACTCTTATCTAATTCGATATACTGACGGCGACTGCGCCCAATGAGCAAATCCTGTCCTTCCTGAACATAGCGATGAATGGAAATCGCTGCCTGCTTACCTGCTGCAATCGCATCGATTGCAAAGCGAGGTCCGGTTACTGCATCCCCTCCGGCAAATACATCCGGCTGACCCGTCTGATAGGTGATGTCATCTACCTGGATGGTATTGTTCGGATTTAACTCTGCCTGGCTGCCCTTTAGAATCTCGCACCAGTCGATGGACTGACCTACTGAGAGTAGCACATGGTCGGCTTCTACGAGGATGGTATCCTTGTTATCATACTGTGGAGCAAAGCGCCCCTTCTCATCAAAGACACGGATACAACGCATGAATTCAATTCCTGTCACCCTGCCATTTTCTCCAAGAATCCGCTTTGGTCCCCAGGAATTATTAATGGCAATGTCTTCACTTTCTGCGACTTCAATTTCTTCCTCCAGTGCCGGCATTTGTTCCCGATTCTCCAGACAGAACATGCTTACCTTCTTTCCTCCGGCACGCATTGCCACACGTGCAACATCAATCGCCACGTTACCACCGCCAATCACTACCACGTTACCGGATATGGTCTCCTTCTCATTCTGATTGATGCGGGAAAGGAATTCAATTCCAGACAGGACACCTTTAAAGTCTTCACCCTCGACACCAAGCTTTCTGCCCTTTTGAGCGCCTACGGCCAAAAAGAAAGCATGATAGCCCTGTGCTCTTAACTGCTCTAGTGTGATATCTTTTCCTACTTCTACACCGGTCTTAAAGGTAACACCCAGTTCCCTTAGCACCTCGATTTCAGCTTCCACGATTCTTTTCTCAAGCACGAAGGAAGGAATTCCAAGGGTCAGCATTCCACCGACTACCTTCTCCTTTTCATATACCGTTACATCATAGCCGTCAATCGCTAAAAAGTAAGCACAGGACAAGCCTGCCGGACCGGAGCCCACAACAGCAATCTTTTTATCACTGTAATGATTTCGTTTCTTGGGTATAAATCTGGTCTCTTTCTTTAAATCCTGATCTGCGATAAATCGCTTGATATCATCAATTGCAATCGGCTCATCCAAATCCCCTCGTGTACAGGCATCCTCACAACGCTTGTTGCACACATAGCCGCATACGGCGGGGAACGGATTTTCCTGCTTAATCAGCTCCAGCGCTGAATCATATTTGCCCTGAGCCGCCAATTTTATGTAGCCCTGCACCGCAATATGTGCGGGACAGCTGGTTTTACAAGGCGCCGTTCCGGTATCTACTACTTCCTGACGGTTGGTCCGGTAATCGATATTCCAATCCTCTTCGCTCCAGGCATTATTTCTTGGGGTATAAGTGGTTGTAATATTCTCTGTAACAGTGCCACTGGAGCATAGCTTCTGTCCCAGCTTCATGGCATTCATCGGACAATTCTCCACACATTGACCACAGGCCACGCATTTTTCCTTATCCACCTTTGATACATAATTGGAACGTACCATATCCACGTTCTTATACATGGTACCGGAACGAAGGGATAGACAAGAACAGCCGCAGCAGTTACAGATCGCATGGGTTTTCCCGGAGCCATCAATATTAGGGATCTGGTGCATCAGACCATTCTCCTCTGCCCGGTGTATGATCTCAAAGGCTTCTTCCCTGGTAATCTCACGTCCGCGTTCTGTACGGATATAGTATTCCGCTGCATGTCCCATCTGGATACACATATCTTCTTTCAGGTGACCGCAGCCCTCACCCATCGCCTCTCTGTCCGTGCGACAAGAGCAGGGTGAACAGGAAAAGATGGTATTGTCATTCAGATATTTGGATACTTCTTCATAGCTTGCCCTACGACTGTTACCCTCGATGGCAGCTTCTATGGGAATAACCCTCATCAGACCGATTCCCGGCGGAAACATACCGGCACTCATCGGTCCTCGAACTCTTCCGTAAGCCTCCATGGCATAGGCTACCACCGGGTACTTCTTTACAACCTCCAGATTATTAACGATCATCTCCATAATACCCGGAATCCAGCTTTCCGCATGCCAGAAGGTATCTACGCCATCAATCACATTAACAAAGCAAGTGCCATACACTGCCAGCTTCATCATCTGCTCGTGACAGTATTTTTCGGATTTTCCCGTGATGCGAGCCATTTCTTTCGCTGTTCTCTTGGTGTAATATCCCATGGCCAGACCCACTTCCGCCATATCATCATCGATACCGGCCTCCAATATAACATATTCCGGATCATCCCACTGATATCCATTCTTTTTGGGATCCTTCCGACCCAGCATATTTGCCAGAGCCATGACCTTTTCGTTGTACTTACATTCATACCCCTCTGGAAAATACATCTTTGTTATTGCCTGTTCCATAGTTTTGCTCTCCCTTTATTCTGCTTTTGTTTTTCCAGGCATTGCGAAACCATATTGTTGCTGAGATTTTTCATACAATTGATGTAAATTCCTTCCCTCCACGCTGATTCCGCGCTAGTTTCGCTCAGGAACCCACATCAATTGTATGAAAAAATACCTCAGTTGATGAGTTTCGCAATTCCCTCTCTTTTTATTCTCTTTTTATTCTCTTTTTATTCTCCTTTTACCTCCTGGTACAGCCACTGGGTCCACGCTTCCATACCCTCTCCTGTTTTTGCGGAGATGGGGAAGATAGCGATATTTGGATTCAGTTTTTTTACCCGTTCCACACAAAGCTCCAGATCAAAATCAAATACTTCCAGTGTGTCAATCTTATTGATGATCAGCGCATCTGATATCTGGAACATTAAAGGATATTTCAGAGGCTTATCATCTCCCTCGGGTACACTTAGAATCATTGCATTCTTCGTAGAGCCTGTATCAAATTCAGCTGGACATACCAGATTCCCCACATTTTCTAGAATCACCAGCTCGGTTCCCTGTGCATCCAGTGCACTCAGTCCCTGTCTGGTCATATCTGCATCCAAATGGCACATTCCCCCTGTATGTAACTGAATCACCTTAACTCCCGTATCGGAAATCGTCTTTGCATCCACATCCGAATCAATATCCGCTTCCATTACAGCAATACTCAGTTTCTCTTTCAGCTGTTGAATCGTCTTCACCAGGGTGGTCGTCTTTCCCGCTCCCGGAGAGCTCATCAGGTTGAGCAAAAACGTATTCTCAGTTTTTAACTGCTCCCTAAGACGCTGCGCATCCTTATTATTGTCCTCAAATATACTTTCCTTGATCTCCAATACTCGAAATTCCTTCACTCTGCTTCCCTTCCCTTTCACATTTTAAGTTAATAATAATAATAATAGTTAATGCGTTTCGAAATTGCCTATTAAGATTAGGGTGTTAAAAGCATCTTTTAAAAAAAGTCATTCGTCAATTTGCACAATCCAGGCTCATAGCATCCTACTTGAAAGGGAGTAAAAAAGCATTTTTCAACTTATTTTCCCCTTTAGGAAGTGATCTTCCGAGAAGTTTCAAGTAGTATTTTGTGCATGTTTTCGGATCAAATAAAAATTTGACCTTTTGACACCCTAATC
Source organism: Bacillota bacterium (assembly GCA_023392995.1). Classification (GTDB taxonomy): domain Bacteria; phylum Bacillota; class Clostridia; order Lachnospirales; family Lachnospiraceae; genus Mobilitalea. The sequence goes on along the minus strand of JAEWMZ010000062.1, from coordinate 15,250 downwards.
CTATTTAAATTACTTACTAATTACCAAGTTTAAAACGCATTTGTTAAAATAACCGTGACATATTAGAATTTAACAATACCTCTAACACTTCCTAATTAAAACAATAGGCCTTAGCCAGGAGAACCGCGCCAGGCGAGGTTCTCCGTGCCAAAAGCCTTCAATTTTCTATTCTGCGAGTGACGCAATTGACTGATATTCTTTCAGATCCGTATATAATTCACCCTTGTAAGGATTGCGTTTTGTCTTTTTCCATTTGTAAAGCATATAAACAAATACAGCGATATTCACTGCAAGGGATAAGAAACTAACGATAAAATATATGGTAGGATTATAGGTTGAGTCTACACGCCATTTTCCAAAATCCTGGAACAAGGGGAAGGTCTGGGCAAACATACACCACAGAGCCAATGTCTGAGCGCGATGCTGCAGCCATGCACCCTTTCCAACGGTGAAGGCACACAAGGTCGGTGCCAGTAAAAGCGCAAAGCCACAATACCAGGAATGGTGAGGCAGACAGTTATATGTATAAGCAAAGTTCCATAAATCATATGCCAGAATATAAAACCAAAGCATATCCGGCCAGATCATATCACGACTGCCATCCCTCTTTGTCTTCTTTCTGATCTTAATTCCAAGCCAGCCAGTAATTAATATAATATTTAAAATTCCTGCAATTCCATTCATAAAGTTCCAGGAGCCACCCATCAGCATAACCGGTGCATCCGCAGTGAGATCCTGTGCCATTACCGCATATTTGCTGCCTACTTCAAAGTCACGTATAACCGCTTCTAAAATATTGATGGCAAGAATTAATGGCGGAAAGCATAGCGCTATCTTATTGTCCGCCAGTGCCCAGGCCTTACCCGTCTTCTTGTTGGTGCCGTGTACATGACGAATACACCAAAAACCAATGCAGCCTGCTGTTGACGAATACACCTTTGCCAAATGGAACCAGTCTGTGTAAGTGCTTTCCTTCAATACCGTAAACCACAGTGCCGAAAGTACAACTGGTAATACCATAAATCCAATGATTCCAGCCACTTTGAATCTGCGGGTAACTTCGTTCAGCAAAAACAGAATGAGAAATACACCAATCCACATCAGCCAAACGCTTAGAGCCCCTGCTCCCTCCCCATAATTAAACCGAAACATAAATGATTCCTCCTTTAATATAATACGCTTATGTAATCTGGTCATACCAGTAGTACAATCTTATTCTACAAAAAATTATACAGATTGTCAAGTAATTGTCAAACTTGCAGTCAAATCCTGCTAATATAAAATGGTTCTGCTTGCTATTACTTTCGTTACATCATATAATGAATTCGATGAGTATCAAATCAGATGTCGTTCTTAAGGAGATGCATATGGCCGATAAAATATTTTGTGAATTAGACCCCATATTTGAAACAATAGGCTTGCTTTATGTCAGTTATAATTTTAAAGAGGTAAAGCAGGAAACAATAAAATCTCTTTCCGATCTTGGGCTTGATGGTGAGAGATTTTATTCCCAGAATTTCAAAGTATATGATAAATATATTCAGGTATTTTCAAAAAATAAAAAAGATAATTCGGAAAATGAGTTTTTTTTCAGCGGAAATGACGGGAACTATTTTTTAATCCTTTTATCCTTACTTAACGAGAACAGAAACTGGATCTCATCTTTCGATCTTGTATCTGATGAGGATATTAATACTCAAATTATCAATTTGTGTAAATCTATTTTTGAATACCCTGAAATCGTAAGTATACAAGCATTGGATGATATCATTGATTTTCTGGAGAAAATCGGATTGGAGGCAAACTCCAAGTGGAAGCTGCTGCGCATGATGCAGCAGCCGAAGAAGTATTTAGAGGCTTTCATTCGTAGCTTAAACATGAACTTACCCGCCTATCAAACAGCTGTAAGTGAAATAGCGAAGCCGCTCAAAAAGTTGTTGGAGGATTATAATACCTCAGTAAGTAACCAGAGCGATCAAAAGTTTTATGAAATAAAGGACAAGCTATCACATGATTCAAGCTTATATCCCTCACTGGTATTTCCAGTTACGCAGATGCTGTCTGATAAGAGTTGTTACTATGGATTACTGAGTGATGTGGTCTTAAAAAGCAGGAAAACCCAGCTCCATTCTAAGGAATCCCTGCTGCCGAAATTAAAGGCCTTAAGTGATAGCAGTAAACTGGAGATTATCACTGCTTTAAAAGTAAGCCCCAAGTATAATCTGGAGATTGCTCAGCAATTAGGGCTGACCGCAGCAACCATGTCCCACCATATGAGCGTTTTATTAAACTGCGGCTTTGTTGGTGTTGAGAAAAGAGATGGAAAAGTATATTACCACCTTAATAAAGATAGTATGAAAGATTTACTCGAAGAGCTTGAGCAGACCCTGCTGTAGAAAAAATATCCTGTCCAAAAACCAATGTAATTTAGATAAGAATTACATTGGTCCAAAAGACGGGATATTTTTTATTAATTTATTAGATACTAATCAAATAGTATTGACTTCCATCTAATTTTATAATATGATTACGTTCTAATTAGTTAGATTATAATAAAATATATTTCGGAGGTTATGTTATGAAAGATTGTATCAGAAAGAACAAGTTACTGCTAACGCTTACGGCATTGCTCTGTATGATTAGTTCTGCGGCATCCGTATATTTCGCAAAGCTGCTGCAAAAGGTCATCGATTCCGCACTAAACCTTAATATGCCTGCTTTTCAGAGGATCTTAATGATCTCTGTCGTCTATCTCCTTTTACTGGGTGCTCTAAGCTGTCTCTATTCCTTATGCAGCAAAAGACTCATTCGGAATGTAACGAGAACACTTCGGCAAAAAGCTTTTTATGGCATCTTTCGCAGAAATGTACAAGATTTCACCGAAGTAAGTACAGCGGATTATATTTCTGCTCTTACAAACGACATAAAGCTAATTGAAGAGAATTTCATCCTTCCTGCTTTACTGACCATGCAATATTCGGTGATGTTCCTCGTAACACTTGGAATGCTATTTTCAATCAGTCCACTGATAACAATATGCCTGTTTGGCTGTGTGATTATCATGTTCCTGATTCCCGGTCTCATGGGAGTGCCGCTCCAGAAAAAGCAGGAACTGCTCTCAAAACAGTTGTCCCTGTTCACTGCAAAGCTCAAGGATTTCTTTTCAGGCTATGAGGTTATTAAGTCCTATCAGATGGAAGGTCATATAAAAAAGGAATTCCAGAACGAAAATGCTGCTGCCGCAGGTGCCAAATATCAAGCTGATAAGTTATTTGCACTAAATGAAGGGGTTTCCGGGGTTCTTGCCGGTTTCACTCAGTTTTCCGCACTGTTTATAGGCGCCTATCTGATTATCAAGGGAGAAATAACCGCAGGTACCCTGGTTGCCCTCATTCAGCTCTCCGGAACCTTCATAAACCCAGTCATGATGATCATGCAAAGTATTCCAAAAATCCAAAGTATCCGTCCTGTTATGAAGCATATTGAGGAGTTGGCAGATTATACTGACCTTACGTTTACCGGTACCTCCCTTCCCTCCTTCTCTGATCGTATTACCGCTAAGGATTTAACCTTTTCCTATGATAACAATCAGCCAGTGTTGGTAAACACAAATTTAACCCTCTATAAAAATAAGAAATATGCAATCATCGGGAAGAGTGGCTGCGGAAAATCAACCTTGATTAAGCTGCTCTCGGGCAATTATTCTACCTATGAGGGAAGTATTACATATGACGGCGATAACCTGCGTGATTTAAATATTGCAACATTGCAACAGATGATTTCAATTATTCATCAAAACATCTATATGTTCGATGATAGCATAGAGCAAAACATCAGCTTATCGGACACCTATTCCAGTCAGGAAATGGAGGAGGCCTTGACCGTCAGCGGTGTTCTTTCTTTTCTGGAACGCATACCAGGCGGCCTATCCTATCCGGTTGGTGAAAATGGTGCCAATCTCTCCGGTGGACAGCGTCAGCGCGTGGCTGTAGCTAGAGCTCTGATACGCAAGAAACCAATTCTTATATTAGATGAAGGGACTTCAGCCGTAGATATGCAGACAGCCTATGACATTGAAAGCAGACTCCTTAAAATAGAGGACCTGACGCTACTTACAATTACTCATAATTTGAGCAGTGATTTACTTAAGTTGTATGACCAGATCATCTATATGGAGGATGGATTTATCGTTGAGATGGGAACCTTAGAGGAGTTAATTGCGAATCAGGCTGAATTTTATCGCTTCTTCCATCTGGAAAAAACAAGTGCCTGATAAGCGCAGGATATCGTATACACAGCAGACGCGATTTCTACGCTCCAATGCTTCCTTCGGGCTTAGCTTCCGCTTCAAAACAGTATCTGCTGTGTATACACTATCTTCCATTACTATGTTTTGCAATTACTAATTAATCTATGGTATTCTTTGACTACTTATATATTATGAATTTCATATGTGGCTTATTTTTTAATTTTATTCAAACGTTCATTTAACAGATAGTAGGCTTCATCCGGCAGCATTTTACTGATATGGTGCCAGATACTGGAGAATCTTAATACTCCTCCGGTGGACATACGTCCTGCCATCTCCGGATGATCTACAGCCATTGGCTCGGCAATCAGCTCCTGCACAGCCTGATATCCTTCTGGATATTGATAGATCTCTTCCATAGAGTCATTCACTGACAAATATCCTTCTCTTATAATAATCTCTCTCACCACTGTGCCATCCTTCTCTTGGGATTGCAAATTTGCGAACCACTGGGTCACTGCTTCTGACAGATTCTTTTCTTCCGTATAAACATATTCCTCTGGTACTGCATCTACTTTCTCAAGAATTAAGGTGTCTGTCAGCCCATTTGGTGTCCGGACCAGAATCTCATTAAACTGTTCGGATAACACTACTTCTTTGAATTCGAAGATGGTTCGTCCATGCAGACACTCTACATGCTTTCCATTCACCCATAGATCAAGCTCCTGCTGATTGGAGTAAACTTTGATATTAATCTTCTCTTCTGCTCGCTTTGTAAACCTTTTACCACATAGATAGACAAATGGTTCCGTGCTCCAGCAAGCTTTGTAAAAATAAAATGCTTGTTTTTTTACTTTCCGGTCGAAGGTTACCAAGCCCTTATTATTTCTTCCTTTGCAGCCGCCCTCATCTCTGGCATCTGCTGCAAAGTCAAACATATTCCAGAGCCAGGTAGCCCACAGATAGGGTCGTTCTTGAAAGGCCTTTCCTGCTTTTTCATGGAGAAGTGCCTGATATTCCTCGGTATAATCCTTCACTTTTGGATTCTCATTATGCCAGGATAAAACACTTTCTGCTCCATATTCACTGATTGCAAGGGGAATCTCAGGTATTTCGTTATGCTTCTCATCGCAAAAAGGTCCATGCTCCTCCATTGTCCCTTCATACCAGCCTTTGTATTCGTTATAGGCAGTCACATCTGTCATATGAAAAAGCGGACTATCTGTTCCTGTCATTCCAACATTAGCAATGACGGTCAATCTCGTTGGGTCTAATTCCTTGGTCAATTGATTTAACTCTCGAAGGATCCTATACATTTGCTCCGACTCACCGCCAATACCCACTTCATTGGCAATTCCCCAGAAGCAGATGGATGGGTGATTGTAGTTTTGTACTACCAGTTCCCGCATCTGTACCCTTAAATTCTCATCTGCTGCTTCTCTTTTATCATAGACACTAATAAACGGTATCTCTGCCCAGACCACCATACCGTTACGGTCACACAAATCGTAGAAGAAAGGTGCTTGCTGATAATGTGCCAGTCGAACTGTATTTGCTCCAATTTCACGGATCAGCAGCATATCCTCCAGATGCTCTTTCTCTGTAATTGCCCAACCCAGGTTTTCTCTGTCCTGATGGCGGCAAACGCCCTGCAATGGATAGCTCACACCATTTAAGAAAAATCCTTCCGAGGGACTGACCGTATACTCACGAAAACCAAAGTCCGCGGCAACTATATCACGAACATCTTGATCTGACAGAAAAACCTTCAATTGATATAGATAGGCGTTCTTTGTTCCATCCCAGCGCTGAACCTCTGGTACCTCTATAGTAAGCCGCACTTTATCCTCTGGCCTGTGGCTCGCTCCGATCTCCATTACTTCAGATTTCGCAACCTGTTTACCCGTTTGGTCATAAACCTCTGCATAGATATTACTGCCTGCCTTTCCATAGGTATCTACAACAACGGTTCCATCCATCCCAGGTGTTATAAATATAGCATCCGTTCCAAAGGTCATAACATCAAAGTGTACCTCTGTGTCAAAGCAAATCAATTCTACTTCCCGATAGATTCCTCCAAAGAAGGTAAAATCAGCCTGTCTTGGATAAATAGGCAGCGAATTGCTATTATCTGCTTTTACAAGAATCTCATTTTCACCCTCCTGTAGATAAGGTGTTAAATCAATAGTGAAAGCTGAAAATCCTCCCTCATGCTGCCCTGCTGCTTGTCCATTACACCAAATCTCAGCCTTTTTGTTGACTGCACCAAAGCGAATGTAAACTTCCTTCCAATCTTTCTTCATGGATAGAGTCTTTTTATACCAGGCAATCCCCTGATAATAATCATTTCCACCATCCTGTCCGTCCAGTGCATTCCAGGTATGGGGTAGTGTTACCACCTCCCATACTGCCTCCTGTTGCTGTTCGCCTTTCAGGAACTCCCAATTTTCATTCCATTTAATAACGTTTCTCACGTTCCACCTCGCTTCATTGTTTTCTTTATCGTATGTAACTGCTTTTCCTATACTTTCTAATGGCTTACGTTGTGCTTCAAAATAGTTACTGCATTCTTCTAAAGGCTTACGTTATACTTCATAATAGCTTACGTTATACTTCATATAACCATAATTTAGATGATCACTTCTCCACATCCAATACTTCAAAATACGCATTTTCTACTGTACACGGCTGCCATTCTCTTTTTCCATCTTCATTTGGATTCCCTGTCTTCATAAAATTACTCCAATAGGATATTATCTTCTCAGACAATTGATCATCTGCCTCTTCCAGTGGTCTCCAGCAGTACTTCAAGCTTCCAAATACATACCAAAGCTCAGCGGAATGAAATGCTCCACTTTCATCCCCTGGTAATTTCCGATTAAAATAGTAGACATAAGCCTTATTCACTGTATTCGCATTGACCAGTTTTGCAAAAGCCACATCGCCTTGATGCATCAAATTCGTTTCCGGGGAAGTCTCTGTGTGACCTTCTGTTGTTATATCATTTGCATTAGAACCCAGCATATAATCGATGTTAAGATATTTTCCTTCCTCCATTAAAGCTGTTCCATCTTTTGTTAACAGTTCTCCGTCGACAACTGGAACAAAGGGCATCCCCGTTCTCTTCTCAAAGGCTCTGGCAATTACTTTACCTACTGCTTGCATCATATCTTCTGAAGAAGTCTGATATAACGCATCCAGCGCCTGCTGCCGCTTTTCTTCACTATCCATCCATTCTTTGTCCGGTATTCCAAGTACCTCCAATAGCACCTCTGCTGTTTCAGAGGCTCTTTCAATGGAACGATATTCCGCCAGCGGATTCTTGTAACCTCCTCCGCTTTGTAAGATCATACGTTCAAATAAATCTTCTGCTTTTTCTGTCACTGCCAGTGCTTGTAAGCTCATGGCTCCTGCGGATTGTCCAAAGACAGTAATATTATGATGATCTCCTCCAAAGGCTTCAATATTTTCTCTTACCCAGGAGATGGCCTCTAATTGATCCCAAAGCCCATAGTTACCGCCGGCTTCATTTTCTCCCTCCACTCCTAACAAGGGATGACACAAAAAGCCAAATGCGCCCAGACGATAATTAATGGTAATTACGATTACTCCCGCATCCGCCAGCTTATTGCACACAAAGGGCAAATTACTTCCTGCTCCTCCCATAAAAGCACCGCCATGTACGTAAACTGCCACCGGAAGTTTTTCCTGCTGCTTATGATCAGGAATCCAAATATTAAGATATAGGCTATCCTCACTCATCTCTGTTTGAAACTCCGGGTTACTGTAAAATTCTTTATGGTAAAATCCGCCCCGATCCGGCCCCTGCATACTTCTGCATCGAAAATGATCTGCCTTATAGATTCCCTCCCAAGCCTCTAATTTTTGCGGCTTTTGAAAGCGCAAGGCTCCCACCGGAGGTTTTGCATAGGGTACTCCTTTAAAAATATGACATCCCTTTTCTGTAATTCCTTCTATCTGTCCATACTTCGTATTTACAATCATAGCTGCCTCCCATTTCTTATTTATGCTGCTGTCTATATTCCTGCGGCGTTATTCCTACTTGCTCCTTGAATATTTTTGTAAAATAAGAGGAGTAGGTTATACCCACACGTGCCGATATATCCGTAATCGATAAGCTGGTTTTTACAAGAAGCTGTTTTGCTACAACAATTCGTTTTTTTATAATATAGTCCGTTAATGCCAAGCCGGTTTGCTTCTTAAAGATTCTTCCCAGATATCCTGAACTGACATGAACCATTGCAGCTAATTCATCTCGTTGCAGGTTACCCACCGAAAGATTTTCTGCAATTAATTTCTTTACTTGATCCACAATCTTCTCAGGGCTTTCATCGGTGCAGTCTTCTGCCAATACAGATAAGTCAACTGTTTTTTCTTGTATCAGAATTTTCTTTTTTATCTCTGCAAGCACCACTTCCAATTGATCATATGGAATTGGCTTTAGCAAATAATCCTCAACCCCCAGCCGCAAGGCCTCCTGGGCATAAGAGAATTCTGCATGACCGGTATAAAAAACTGATTTTATTTCAGGTTTATTTTCTTTCACCCATTTAATAAGCTCGATCCCATTCCCATTTGGCATCTCAATATCAGTTATAATGATATCCACCGGGTACATCAGCAGCATCCGAATTGCTGTCTCTTTACTGTGACATTTATATATTTTATCGACATTCAGGTTTTCCCAGTTGACGCCGTCTTCCAATCCCCTTAGAGCAAGTTCTTCGTCATCCGTCAGTAAAACATTAAATTTTCGCATATTGGCACACTACCTTTCCCAAATTTAAATATCATCCTCACCAAACTCTATATTATCAACGGATATATATGGTACTTTCACGATTGTGACTGCACCCTGGTCATTCATCAGTTGAATATCGGCTTTCTCATCATAGATTAATTTTAATCTTTGATATACATTAGTAAGTCCAATGTGTCCCTCTTCCTTTTGCTCTTTCCAGTTCTGCTGTAATAATTCCTTACTATAGCCGCCTCCGTTATCACACACTCGTATGATTAGATATTCTTTTGTGCTATCTGTCTCTACTTGAATTGTAATCTTGAAGGGCTTCTTGGTTGAAAATGCATACTTTACACTATTTTCCACAAAGCTTTGAATTATGAAGGGCGGAATCAGTGCACTCTTTATTTCATCCGGAACGATAATCTGGTAATCAATCTGCATGAAATAACGAATTCCCTGAATCTCCATATAGTAATGTACATGCTCAATTTCTCTTTGTAACTCCACCAATTCCACTGCATCATGAAACATATATCTAGAGTAGTTCACAATGGATTTTGAGATTTTCTGAATGGTACTGTAATCCTTGCTTTCTGCCAGAGAATAGATAATATTTAAAACATTGGCATAAAAATGGGGTTTAATCTGAAGCTGCAAATATTGCATCGTTGCCTTCTGCGCCTCTAATTTTACTTCGTATTTTTCTATCTTCAATTGCTTGATCTGCTTAATCATATGATTAAAGGCATGTACCAATTGTACCAATTCAGTAACCCTATATACTTCGTCTACTGTTTTATCCAACGCTCCATCTGCAATTTGATTCATAGTATTCGCTACTTTTTCGATTGGTTTCTCCACATAGGTATGAATTATATAGAAAAACGCTGGTACCAGGATCATTAAGACCGAGAACATAATAAAGAAAATCACTCTATATATCCACAGATTAGAAGCAATACTATTTTTTTCTGTAAGTGTACCAAAATAGTAACCAGTCTTATTAGAGACATATCCCGTCTGCAGATATTCCTTGCCTTCTATGTTAATATAGGTTCCTTCCTGCTTCGGAGATAAGTTAACCTTTAGCTTTTTTGATGCATATATGATACCACCGTCTTCTTCCGCTGCAAATGCAATACTATTTTCATCATATCCAGCGCCCTGTAATGTACGTAAAATTTCGGACCTAGATACACTAACAATAAAATAGCTGCCTTGTATTTTCAACAGGCGAAGCATAATATTTCCCTGTTCACTTTTGCAAATCATATAACGTTCCAGTTTATTTAACTCATCATGTGCAATTCTCTCACTAATAAGTCGTTTTACTTCTCTTCTCGTTGCATAATTACTTGAACTGCCAGCCTCCAACCACGCACTTTCATCCTTCCTGTCCGTATAAATCATGATAAAATCTATCATATCAGACCAGGATACAATGCTGATTAGTGAATTATTCACAGCATTTCTTGCGTTTAGCAATTCAACCGGATCAGTTTCATTCTTTAAAGCATTATAAAGCTGTGAGGTAGATTGGGTTGTTCCACTGTAAAGAGATTCATATATAAAACTGTCAACGATGAGCAACGTATCTTCAATCCTGTTTTCTGCTATGAAGATACTTTTTCGTACACTCTCTTCCGTACGCTCTGTCAGCACAAGAAGCATATAGGCTTGTAGTAAAAAATAGATCACTACAAGGAATACGAACATCCCAATCCAATATTTTCGCAACATTTTCTTTAATGATATCTCTTTTTTCAAAGTAATTGTTCTCCTCATAACCCCTTTATTAAGTTACTCTTAGCCTTTTACTGCTCCAACGGTTAATCCCTTCATATAATATTTCTGAAAAAACGGGTATAAGATAATCATTGGTATCATACCAACGACAGCAATTGCCATTCTAAGCGTCAGTGACGGAATATTTGCTGCATCTGTTACAACCATGGATGCATCCGAAGATTGAGCTAGATATTGGGCGTTTTTCAACATATTATTGAGCAAGGCCTGTATTCCCACTAATCGTTTATCTGTAATATAGTATAAGCTATTTGTCCAGTCATTCCAATACATTAAAACCTTCATAAATCCGATGGTGGCAATGATCGGGGTACTTAATGGTAATATAACTTTAAAAAATATACCGAACTCTGTCATTCCATCGATTCTGGCACTTTCCAGAATTTCTTTTGGAATGTTATTTTGAAAATATGATCTAGTTATTAAAATGTGAAAGGCATTGCATAATAACGATGGTATCAGCAGTGCAAAAATAGTATTTTTAATATGAAAGATATTCGTCCACATCATGTAGCTTGGAACAAGTCCACCGGAAAACAACATTGTAAATAGCACATAAAAACTGAGTAAGCCTTTTCCCGGAAGACCCGGAACGGTTAGCGTATAGGAAATCATCGTAGTAATAATCACACTTACTGTGGTTCCAACGACTGCGATAAATATTGTTACTAGATAGGAATGAAAAATACTTCCTTCTCGAAATATGTATTCATAAGCTGTAATATCAAATTTTTTTGGTACTAATGAATATCCGAATTTAATAATATCCTGCTCCTGAGACAGGGAGGACATAATCAGTAAAGCCAAAGGAAATATAACGAAAAAACATAAGATAAATAAGCTCAAATGAGCAATAATCTGAAACCCTGTATCTTTTTTTACCATTTTTGCACCTCCTAGAACATTGCGTTATCACTACTAGCTTTTCTTATAATTACATTTGTAATCATTACAAGACAAAAGCCTACAACAGACTGATAGAACCCGGCAGCAGCAGACATTCCGATATTGGCAGTATTCATCAAGCCTCTGTATACATAGGTATCTATTGTTTGAGTTACATCAATAATTGCACCACTGTTCATAGGAACCTGGTAGAACAATCCAAAATCCGAGTTAAAAATTTTACCAACGGATAGTATTAACAACGTAATAATTGTTGGTACCAAACACGGTATCGTGATATTCATAAAGCTCTTGAATCTATTGGCTCCGTCCAGATTGGCAGCCTCATAAAGTCCCGGATCAACTGCCGACATATTTGCAAGATAAAGAATGCAACCCGTTCCTGTCATCTGCCAAAAATGTATAAATACCAAAATAAAAGGCCACCATTTCTGTTCACTATAAAAAGAAATCGGCTCCATACCAAGGGGCGCTAAAATATTCGTATTAATAAAGCCCGTGTCTCCCGCTAACAGAGCATTTGCCAGATAGGAAATAATGATAATAGATAACAGCCCCGGGAACAGAATGATTGTCTGATATAGTTTTCTGGACAGATTGCTTTTTAACTCATGCAATAAATAGGCTACGAGGATAGAAATCATTGTTCCTAAAATAATAAATGTTAAATTGTACAAAATCGTATTTCTTATCATGATCCAGGCGTCTGAACTTTTAAATAAAAACTTAAAATTGTCAAAGCCAATCTTTTTGCTTCCGAAAATACCTCCTTTTACAGAGTACTTCTCAAATGCAAGAATCAATCCGCCCATCGGAATATAGTTATTAATGAAAAAATAGATACAGGCAGGCAATGCCATGATATAGAATGGCAAATATTTTTTTAACTGTTTTACAAACGACTTCTTTTTCATTCTTTCAATCCCTTCTTCGCTTTTCAAAAAAGGCGCGTTCCAGTTAACACTGATAAGCGCGCCCCTTTATGATAACAACTATTGATTCGCTGCTAAGAAAGCATCCAGTTGTTTCTGCTTTTCTGCTATAACTGTATCGATTCCTGCTTTTTTAAGTGCTTCAATAAACTCCGGAAGATAAGTCTCTGGATCTAATGCACCGCATTCCAAGCCTATTTGATATTTACTGCAAACATTATCAAGCTGTGTGATCTCATTTGTTACATTTGTTGGATCAAAGCTAAAACCAAGAGCAATCGATTTTTTTGCTGTATTATTACTTTCCACTAATTTCTTGGCATAGTCAGGATCTTCACTTTCCCAGCGAATTCTGTTTGTGTTAGAAACAGCTGCTCCAAGATGATAAGTACAGCTTGAAGCATCATGTCCATCCAGGTAACGTCCCATTCCAGCTTCGTTCAACTGGTAGTGTTCGCCTTCAATACCATAGCTAATCAGGTTACCAACTTCTTCATCAGAGAACCAGAGATTTAAGAATTTCATGCAGGCTTCTGCATGCTCCGTGTTAGACATTACGGTATATGTTACATTCTGGTAGGTTCTTGCAACTGGAGCATCTAGTAATACAACCCCCATGTCTTTTCTGCATGAAGTTGACTGGTAAAACGCTGTATTAAAGTCTGCCTGACCAATTGTTGAGAATGCCGCGTCATTCTGTGCCAAAACGGTAAAAGCATCTGTCTGAGTCAAAATATCCTTACTGGAATATCCTTTTTTATACCAGTCAGAGAAAACACCGCAAAGCTGCTTGTATTGCTCTGATTCAAAAAGGTTCACAACATCTGAGGTTTCTCCCCCATTCATCAGTACACCATAGTTATTTCCTACATTATCCCAGAATCCATATTGAAAGTTTGGTGCAGTTGCGCCACTTCTAACAAATGGTGTCATATCCGGCTTTGCTTCTTTTACAGCCGCAAGAACTTCTGCCCAATCCTCCAAGTTCTTTACTGCTGCTACTTTATCAGCAAGACCAAGCTCATCAACAATATCTTGTCGATAGATAATTCCCATCGTCCAGGCATAGGATGCATAGATCGGAATCGCATATTGCACCCCATTCACTTCTCCACTTTTTAAGTAATCTCCTTCCGCTGCAATGATATCTTGTCCATATTTCTGAATTGAGTCGGTAAGGTCATATGCCGCGCCCTGGGCTACTGCATTTAGATATCCTCCATAATTTGCAAGAATATCCACATCCTCTGTTCCGCTTAAGAATAAAGAATACTGCTGAAACCACTGTCCAAAGTCATAAGCCTTGAATTCGACCTCCACACCAATTTTCTCTCTTGATATGTTGTTTACAGCCTCCATGACCTTAGCCATATCATCGGTCTTACCTTGGGTCGGAACATAAATTTTAATCTTTTCTACCTCTTTCGGAGCGCTCTGCGTTGCCTCAGCCTCTGTATCACCCTGAGCTGCTTCTGTTCCGGTAGTTTCTACTTTGTCCGTCTTTGCTTTTCCACAACCTGTTAAAGTAGAAGCCACCAAAGTAACAGCCAGTAATACACTTACTAACTTTCTTTTCATATAAATCCTCCCTTTATATTGATCTTTACATCCCAATTCTACCTAATATGAAAAGTAATTAATATCATTTTGAAAACCAAAATTTATACATTAAGGTCTTTTTGCAGTTATAATATCACATTATTATGTCCAACGGAGAAAATTTCATTTCTTTGTTTTATTCCTTATCATGTCCTCAGCGTAGTACAATGAATTTTCAGACACTCCCTGGTATAAGTTTTACTATTACAAACAACAGCATCCGCTTCCATTTACCATACGGATTCTTTCAATCCCTACTCAAAGGATCTCGAATTTTGTCTATTGAAACATATCCTATTGATTTTCTTTCCATATTATGATATTTTTTTGATATCTGGTTTTACCAGCTTGGGAGTGATTCGGACTTCAGAAAGGAATACACATGGACTTTACAAAATTAAAGGCTCCTACCTTAAGAGAACTTTTTGTCAGAGAATTTGAGACTATGATTTTATCCGGAAAATTGAAAATAGGTGAGAAGCTTCCGCCTGAGCGCATTCTGGCCGAACAAATGCAGGTCAGCCGTGCTGTGGTGAACAGTGGAATTGCTGAACTTTCCCGGAAAGGGTTTTTGAAGGTAAAACCCCGTTCGGGAGTATATGTGATAGATTACCGACGTTATGGCACTGTAGAGACGCTGCTCTCCATTATGAACTACAACAGTGGACAGCTGCACCGGGACGAGATTCGCTCCATCCTGGAACTTAAGATGATTGTGGACAAACTGGCTGTAGAATTATCGGTAGACCGTTACACAGATGAGAATATAGCCTCACTGGAACGTTATTTAAATAAGATGCAGCAGCTAAATGATAATAGTGAAAAAGCTGCCAATGCCGCTTTCTCTTTTTATCATGAAGTGGCCATGACCAGCCAAAACACGTTACTTCCCTTAATCTATCGTTCGTTCCGTGTTCCGGTTACCCACCTCTGGATCAGATTCATCGAGAAATATGGTAATGACGTGGTGTGCAGCAATGCACAGGAAATCTT
>JAEWMZ010000059.1 GCA_023392995.1 Bacillota bacterium | reverse complement strand
AAGGCTCTTGTGGATTTGAATCTTTAATGATATCATTAACTCGTACATCATATCATGTTTAGCCGTAAGGCTCATGCTAATGAATTTAAATCAATGTGTACAATAAACTATATTAAAAAGGTTATTCCATAACAACGTATATTCTGATAAAATTAGGATACATGGAGGGTTACTATGGTGAATAGAGAAAGAATCATAAAAGAATTTTGCCGGTTGGTTTCAATTGATTCCGTTTCATATAGAGAACGTGAGATGGGAGACGCTATGACCAGCGCCTTAGAGGAGTTAGGGTTTGAGGTTGCGGAGGATGCGGCAGGAGAACAGTATCATGGGAACTGCGGCAATATTTATGGATTTTTGCAGGGAGAGTTAAAAGGAGAGCCCCTATTATTCTCTGCACATCTGGATACGGTAGAACCTGGGCTGGGTAAAAAGGCAGTTGTACAGGAAGATGGCACCATCACCAGTGATGGAACCACCATATTAGGTGCGGATGATCTTTCCGGCTTAGTATCCATTCTTGAGGCTGTGCGCAGTATTAAGGAACGGGGATTACCACATCGAAGCCTGGAGGTATTGTTCCCGATCGCAGAGGAAGTGTATTTAAGAGGGACAGAAGTCTTTGATTTTAGCAGAATTAAGGCAAAGGAAGCTTATGTACTTGATCTGGATGGGCCGGTGGGAAGAGCGGCAATTCAGGCACCTACGGTACTTTCCTTTACAATTAAGATTCTCGGAAAAGCATCTCATGCCGGTTTTGCGCCAGAGCAAGGAATTAATGCTATTGCAATTGCAGCCCAGGCAATAGCGAGGATCAGACAGGGACGTATCGATGAAGGAACTACAGTGAATATCGGAACAATAGAAGGTGGAAAAGCAAGGAATATTGTTTCAGAAGAATGTGTTCTTCAAGGAGAAGTCAGAAGCTCACAGCACGAGAAAGCAGTGGCTGAGCTTGAATTGATAGAAGCTGTATTCCGTGAAGTGATGGAGGAATATCAGGCAAAGTATGAGTTTGAAACTACGATTGGATGCCTTGCCTATCAGATCGATAAAGAGCATTCCGTCATTACCCGTTTTCAGAGGGCTTGTGAGAAAATAAATTGTCCTGTTGAGCTGGTTTCCACCTTTGGAGGAAGTGATAACAATAATTTTGTGAAGAATGGAATAGCCGGAATTGTTATGTCCTGTGGAATGAATCAGGTTCATTCCTGTAAGGAATATACCCATATAGATGAATTGGAACGGTGCACTTCAATCTTAATCAACTTACTTACCGATCAAGAGGAAGAATAAGCTTCAGAAATGCTACTAATACTGTGAGGTCGTCGGGTGCCGGAGTGGAAGGTCTTTCCTGCTCTGACTTTGTGATGCGGCTACTGATAGAGATAGATACAACGTTATTATTTAGGTAATTGCGATACTCATTAACTGAAGCGATTGTATACACAACAGATACTGTTTCGGAGCAGAAGCTAAGCCCGAAGGAGCGTTGGAGCGAAGAAATAGCATTTGTTGTGTATATAATTACATAAACTATATTGTTTCGCAATTGCCTAAACGTTAATATTAATGGAAAGGCATGGGATTAGAATGAAAAATCCATTACACTACCAGTCGACAGAATATGATTGCGGGCCAACGACAATGTTAAACGCAATTAACTTCTTGTTTCAGAGAAAGGACATTGCTCCTGAAGTTATTAGAAACATTATGCTGTATAGTCTTGACGGCTATAATAAAAAGGGTGAGGCGCATAAGAATGGAACCACGGGAATGGCAATGCTGTTTCTATCCAATTGGTTAAATCAATTTGGTAAAGTGAAAAAATGGCCAATCCACTGTGAAGTAATGAATGGAAATGAAGTACGGATCAGCCAAAGCAGCCGTATTGCAGAATGCCTTGGTCAGGGCGGTACAGTAGTGGCAAAGGTGATGCTGGGGGTATGGCATTATGTACTGATAACCGGAATCGATAGTGAGTATATCTATGTGTTCGATCCTTATTATAGGGTAAAGCCCTTTCATAGGAAAGGAATTGATCTGATTACCGACGCTCCCACCAGACAAAACCGCCGGATACGCCATGATATTATGAATAGTGAGGGTAAGGGCGATTATGCCTTGGGGAAGGAAGACGAGAGGGAGTGCGTATTAATGTATAATACCGCGACCCGAATTTCCATGGATAGTATAGAATATTTGATATAAAGTATATTGACAAGGCAAGGATAGGAATACTATACTTTGCGTAGGTCGTAAGTACGAATATAGCAGAAACGGCTGGAATACGTTACAAAGGAAGCGAATAATGGAACAATTTGTTAGTATTAGTATAAGTCACAAGACCGCCCCGGTGGATATTAGGGCGTTGTTTTCATTTTCGGTGGAAGAGCAGGAACAATTTTTGAAAGGTATCGTACAGAAGGATGCCCTTGCGGAATGTGTTCTTTTATCGACTTGTAATAGAACGGAATTATATTTTCGGGGAAATAATCAGCAAATCCTGGAGCTGCAGCAGCGCTTGGCTGAGTTTAAGCAAATAGATGTAACAGTTCTTAGAAAATACTTTCTCATATATATGGAAGATAAAGCGATTCAACATCTATTCCAGGTGATCTGTGGAATGGACTCCATGGTAATGGGAGAGGATGAGATTCTTGGACAAGCGAAGGAAGCCTATGAGAGGGCCTTGAAGCTTGGTACAACGAAATACCTGTTAAATACCCTCTTTCAAGCGGCGATTACCTGTGCCAAGAAGATTAAGACGGATACAAGATTATCCAAAACCTCCATATCGATTGGAACTTTGGTGGCTAATGAAGTAATGAATTATCAAAAAGAGAATAAAAAGGTTTTAATTATTGGTGTATCGGGTAAAATGGGATCCATTGTTATGAAAAATCTCTATGGAAAACCAGGTATAGAGCTCCTTGGTACGTCGCGTAATCATAATGTGATTGAGAGCATTCATGGCTGCTACAATAAACTGGAGATGGTTCATTATATGGAGCGCTATCAGTACATGAATGAAGCAGATATTATCATCAGTGCTACCACGAGCCCTCATTACACCATAACCTTGCATGAACTTTCAGAGCATATTACAGTAGATAAAAAACGTATCTTTATTGATCTATCCGTACCGATCGATATTGATAAGGATGTTATAAAGCTGGAGGGAGCTCTTCTTCACGATATGGACTATTATGAAGAGGTTGCCAAGCATAATATATTGATGAAAGAGCAGGAGATTATTGAGGCTCAGAGAATCCTTGAGAAGCATGTGGGAGAGGTTAAGAAGGAATTAAGCTTTCATGAATTCTTGCCACAGCTCTCCACGGTAAAGCAAAGACTTTCCGGACGAACCTTTGAACATATCCTGTATGAATTAAAGGATAAGGCAAATCACGAGGAATTTTCCGGTTTGCTAAAGCTTCTTCAGGAGATGGTTTAGGCGATTGCAAAGCTGCAAGCTATGGGAATGTTCGGATAATCAATAAATGCTCTTTGCTTTCGAAGATGATTATCCAAAAGGGGAACAGGCGAATTATATGCAGGAAGGGGATTCCGAATAAATAGTAGATATAGGAAGCAACAGTATTGTCTGGCATAATGAGTATCTAAATTTTGCGTAAGACAGTGATGGGAGGTAGAAGCGATGGCATATTTCCCTTTCTTTGTGGATTTACAAGCTAGAGAGTGTTATATCTTCGGCGGAGGTGCGGTAGCCAGCCGTAAGGTTCTGGCGCTTTTAGAGTTCGGGGCAAAGGTTACTGTGGTTGCTCCAAAGGTCTGTGAGGAGATATGGCAAAGAAAAGAGGAGATCAGAATTTTACTCCGAGAGTATCAGGAAGAGGATTTGGAACAGGCTTTTTTTGTGATTGCCGCAACGAATCAACCGGCAGTGAATGCAACAATAGCAGAGGACTGTGAGAAACGCAGAATTCTTGCCAATGTAGTGGATCAGCCGGAAAATGGCAGCTGTCTCTTTCCTGCCTATCTTAAGCAGGGGGATATTACAATTGGTGTAACCACCTCAGGAAAAAGTCCAGTAATGTCGGGATATATCAAGAAGCGAATCGCAGAACAGATACCCGAATATTATGAGAGGCTGGTACAGAAGCTAGGGGATTACCGGGAAATAATCAAGCTCCGTGTTCCCACGGAGAAGGTAAGAACCAGGATTTTTCGAAAGCTTGCTAAGCTTGGTGTGGAAAAAGAAGGCGAGCTCTTAGCAGAAGATGTTGAACTTATAATAAAACAGGAAGCGGATTCCGAATAAATATAAGATAAGGATGTTTATGAAGGTTATTTGGGAAACCGCAAGGCGGTGTTGATCGATAGCCTAAGTATGGATTGAGGAGGTTTATTTAGGCTTATGCAGCGGGTGGTAAAGGTAGGCTCCAGAAAGAGCAAATTGGCAATGGTACAGACCAATTATATTATAGAACGATTAAAGGAGATTGACGAGGAATTAACCTTTGAGATTATTCCAATCAGTACCGTAGGTGACGAGATATTGGATAGACCCTTACTTTCCTTTGGAGGAAAAGGGGTATTTGTGGATGCCTTTGAAGAGGCCTTGTTAAATGGAAGCATTGACCTGGCCGTACATAGCGCAAAGGATATGACCACCAAGCTCCCCGAAGGGCTTGGCATTGTGGGAATTCCCAAAAGGGAAGATCCAAGGGATATTGTAATTAGTGTTCAAAAAGAATTGGAGGCAGACAAGCCTTGTGTGATTGGCAGCAGCAGTCTTCGTCGCCAATTTCAGATTGGACAGTTTTATCAGGCGGAGTGTAAGAGCGTGCGAGGGAATGTTACGACACGCCTGGAAAAATTAAAGGCGGGAGAATTTGACGCAATCATTTTAGCGGCAGCCGGTATGAAGCGCTTAGGCTTAATCGAGGATGAGCAGCTGCATATTCGTTATCTTCCCCCCACCCAGTTTATTCCGGCAGCAGGCCAGGGAATATTGGCGGTAGAAGGAAGAATTGATGATGATTTAGCGGAGCTTGTGGCACAGATCAATGATCCTGCTTCAGAGGTCTGTCTAAAGACAGAACGAAGAGTCTTAGAACTAATGAACGCAGGCTGTCATGAGGCAATTGGAATTTACTCAAGAGTGGAGGCAGAGAAGCTCTTGATTGATGCCATATTCCAGGTTGGTGATCAGGTGCACCGGGTTTCAGACGAGGATGTTCCTGAGAATTACGATCAGTTGGCTTTAAGAGTGGCAAAGCAGCTGGCATTTACATAATTGGGTTGATAGAACTAACGAACCATTGGAATATTGGAAATAAGAAATTATCTATAGAAAAAAACTTATCATGGAACATTGTGGAGCCTTTTATACACAATCGATACCGATTGTCGGTTCTCATGAATTCATTTGTCTAGGTAATTGCGAAACTTATTAACGAAAGAGATTGTATACACAGCAGATATTGTTTCGAAGCGGAAGCTAAGCTCCAAGGAAACGTCCCGCGAAGAAATAGTATCTGCTGTGTATACAATTACAAAGACGATATTATTTCGCAATTGCCTTGTTCATTTTGCCATAAAGGAGAAAAAGATACTATGGGTTTTGGAAAAGTATATCTTGTTGGTGCAGGCCCCGGAGATCCAGGGCTGATTACTTGTAAAGGTCTGCAATTATTAAAGACCTGTGATGTGGTTATCTATGACAGACTGGCATCCCCCAGTTTACTGCAATATTTAAA
>JAEWMZ010000047.1 GCA_023392995.1 Bacillota bacterium | reverse complement strand
CTACCTGTTTTTGCTGTACTTGCTCCTGTTGTACTTGCTTTTGCTGCACTTTTTCCTGCTTTCTCTGTTCCTGTTGCACTTGGTCCTGCTGTACTTGCTTCTGCTTCATCTGTTCCTGCTGCCTCTGTTCCCTCTGCATCGGAACGGAATAATCACTTTCTCTCTCCTGTATCAGGCAGGATTCCTTATTTTTCAATAAATCAGCAAGAGTCCTCAATGCCCCCTTCATATCTTCTTCGAACAATACCTGCTGCTTTCGAATCTCTATCTTCTTACTTGGCATAATCAGATTAAGTAATATTCCCAGAAGCATTCCTATGCAGAGTAATCCCAACTCATTTAATATGAGTGCTGCATCCATTCGCTGCTCAATTAAGAAATGCGTCATTAGTACGGCATTCATTGCGATCGCATCCTTAAGGCTTAACAATAGACAAAGTGCCACAAACAATAATATGAAACCTCCAAAGGCTACAGCTGTATAACCAACCCCTTGAAATATCAGATAGGCTATGGCTACTGCTATGGCAAAAGCAATAAATCTTCGTAAAGCAACAAACAGCGTTTCCTTCTTTGTATTTTGAATTGTTAATAAGGTAATAATTCCCGCTGAAGGACTATAGAGAAAACCGAACTGATCCGCGATTATAATTGCAGCAGCCGTTCCAATGCTAACCTTTAGCAGGAATAACAGATCAATATGTCTGAACATTTTTATCTTCATCCGGAAACCTCTCTCTCTTCATAAATATTTTGGGCAATCCCGAAACAATATAGTTTTTGTAATTGTATACATAGCAAATATTATTCTATGCGGGGGCGCTTCCTTCGGGCTTAGCTTCCCGCTTCGAAGTAATAACTGCCGTGTATACAATATCTTCAATTATTGAGTTTCGCACTTACCAAATCAAAAATATTTTCTAGAATTATACTATATTCCAGTTCATAAAGCTACCTGTTAAAAGTATATTTCAAATTTGCTTTAACATAATAATGTGACATTGTGTTGTCATATTATATCTGCTAAAATAGAAAAGTACTTTCATAAGTAGATGAAATCTGTAACATGTTGAAAAGCAGCAGCCCCTAATACAGGCGATATCATTTAAGTAATTGCATAATTTAAGTAAATCAGAAAGCAGGTTGCGTATGCAGATTAACCGTTTGTTTGAAATTGTATATATACTCATGAATAAAAAGAGCGTTACAGCCGAGGAGTTAGCGGTTCGTTTTGAAGTCTCAAGGCGTACCATCTACCGGGATATTGATACTCTGTGTGAGTCAGGAGTCCCGATTTATACCAACAAGGGAAAAGGTGGCGGTATCTGCCTTCTCGATTCCTATGTTCTTAATAAATCCGTTTTAACGGAGCAGGAACAGAGGGATATTTTAGCTGCATTACAAGGTCTTAAAGCAACGCTCCCATCGGATCAGGCAGATGTACTATCAAAGTTAAATTCATTTTTTGGAAACAAGAATACCGATTGGATTGAAGTCGACTTCTCAAATTGGGGCAGCAAAGAGGAAGACAAACTAAAATTTCATCAAATAAAGAAGGCCATATTAAATCGTTATCTAATCCAGTTTCTTTATTATAATTCTTATGGACAGGAATCTGCTCGCTGCATTGAACCCTATAAGCTGATTTTCAAAGGACAAGCCTGGTATCTCTTCGGTTTTTGCAAAACCAAGGAGGCTTTTCGCTATTTTAAAATCTCCAGAATTAAGAAACTGCTTATCGAAGAGGAGACTTTTGAGCCAAGACCTATGTCTTTTGTCCAGGAAGACAGTTACAATCATCTCACTCCCCCTGTTTTTCCTATAAAGGAGCTGTTAATAAAGATCAATTCCAGTATGGCATATCGCGTTTATGATGAATTTCTTCCCTCATCCATCACCCTTGATTCCGACGGGAATTTTTTAATACGGACTGAATTTCCGGTTGATTCCTGGCTCTATAGTTACCTGATGTCTTATGAGGATCAGCTGGAATTATTGGAACCTCAGGAAGTTCGCCAGGAATTGATACTGAAAATTAAAAATCTTCTTAAGCGATATATAGAATTATAATATGACATATTGGTGTCATATTATATATGCTATGATTCCCTTATCAAAAAGTGGATCTCACAGCGAAAGGACAAAGATATCATGGATAAAATTGATTACAAGAAAAAAGATAAGGAATTCTACTCCCCTAAGACAGAGCCCGCTCTCATCAAAATTCCAAATATGAATTTTCTGATGGTAGACGGACACGGTGATCCAAATGAAAAAGACGGCGATTACCATAAAGCGATCGAATTATTATATGCCCTCTCCTATTCCATTAAAATGGGCAGAAAAAAGCTTCCATCCGATTCCGATACTACGATTATAGATTATGTGGTTCCACCGCTGGAAGGCTTTTGGTGGCTGGAGGATATTCATGATATGGATTTTACTCAGAAATCGAAATATTGTTGGACTGCAATGATACGTCAGCCGGACTTTGTTACTTTAAAGACACTGGAGGAAGCAATGATCGCTGTTCAAAAAAAGAAACCGTTTCTGGAGGTATCAAAAGTTAGACTACAACAATTAGAAGAAGGATACTGTGTTCAATGTATGCACCTTGGTCCCTATGATGACGAACCAGTTACCCTGAGTAAAATTGAGAACTATATAAACGCCAATAACTTAAGAAATGGTATCGGAAGCCTCACCACAGATCATCAAATTCGCCGTCATCATGAGATATATTTGTCAGATCCCAGAAAGGCCAATCCGGCGACAATGAAAACGATATTACGTCACCCTGTCATTAGAAAGGACTCCTCATGGAATTAATTCCTGCGAAAACAATTATAACAAAGAAAAAAGATAATACTTGGTTTGGGCAGGATTATAATATGAATCTCTACAAGGGCTGCTGTCATGGGTGCATTTACTGTGACAGCCGCAGTGACTGTTATCAAATTTCAGATTTTGATCAGGTACGGGGGAAGGAGAATTCAATCGAACTCCTCGAACAGGAGCTGCATCGAAAAATAAAGACCGGGGTTATTGGAACCGGTGCCATGAGTGATCCCTATAATCCCTTTGAAGCAAAATATAAACTGACCAGAGCCGCACTGTCCTATATGAATCAATATCAATTTGGTATTAGTATCGCTACAAAAAGTGATTTGATCGTTAGGGATATCGATCTCTTAACCCAGATCAAGTCACATTCCCCAGTCACCTGCAAATTAACCATTACTTCCATTGATGATGGGCTGAGCCAGTTAATCGAGCCACATGTATGCCCTACCTCCAAACGTTTACAAGCGATTCAAAAATTATCGGAAGCAGGTATATTTACCGGAGTTCTACTAATGCCCATCCTTCCCTTTATTAACGATACTTCCGAGAATATCCAAGACATCATTCATGCCGCCCATGCACATGGAGCCAGGTTCATCTATCCCTGGTTTGGTGTCTCTCTACGCTCTGGTCAGCGTGAATATTTCTATCAGAAATTAAAGGATATATTTCCAGATCAAAGCCTTGTCTCGTTATACCAGCAGCATTATGGCTCTGCCTATTCCTGTAACAGCCCTAAGGCAAAGGATTTACAAAGATTATTTATAAAGGAATGTACGCGATTGGGGCTATATTACCGGATGGAGGATATCATTCGCGAATCCAGGAAGGGCTACGGTTATACCCAGCTAAGTCTATTCTAATACACGGTTCTGTATTCAAAGCAGATACGATTACTAGTACTGCCTTGCAAATTTCGCTTAATATCAGATGCTGAATTAAGTGTTATTTACGCATGCAAGTACTAGTTACCGCCCACTGCTAATTCAGCAAATATCCCCATTTCCTGATTCATATAGTTTACTTCGATTTCATGGATATCCACCGGCTTTGAGAAATAATATCCCTGACCGATATCGCATAGATTCATCCTTAGATATTCCAGGTCTAATTGGCTTTCAATCCCTTCAGCGACTACATTGAGATCCAGGATTTTGCAAAGGTTTATTATCGTTGCAACAATTGATTTCGCTTCCTTGCTGGTTTCCATATTCTGAACAAAGGACTTATCAATTTTTACACAATCAATTGGCAACCTGACGATATAGCTTAAGGAGGAATAACCGATGCCAAAGTCATCAATGGCAATGCGAATTCCCATTTTTCTAAGTGCCTTCAGTTTAAGAATGCTTTCCTCCACATTTTTTATTACCATTCGTTCTGTCATTTCAAGTTGAATCAGTGTGGGATCTACATCATACTTATTTAAGATCTCAATAAAATTTGGAACAAACTTTTTCGTCTCAAAGGTTTTTGACGATATATTTACTGAAATCATAATTGGCTTTTGATTGCTTAATTTCCAAAGATACAGCTGCTTACAAGCACTTTCAATAACCCAGTGATCAATATGAAGAATGGTACCTGCAGCCTCTGCAATTTCAATGAATTGATCCGGATATAATAACCCTTTTTCCGGATGCCTCCAACGAATCAATGCCTCTACCTCTGCAATCTGCCCGTTCTCCAAATGAAAAAGGGGCTGGTAAACCAAAAAGAATTGATTTTGTTTGATTCCGCTAATAATATCTGCTTGCAGTTCACTCATCACCTTCAGTTTTAGATACATCTCGGTTTCAAATCTCTGTACCTGGTTGCTGCCCAGGTACTTGGCGTAATTTTTTGCCATCGTAACGGCTTTCATCGGCTCCTCTGCCAGCAGCTCTTCATTCCAATCAAAGGTTCCAATACTTACATTGATTTCAATGGTTTTATCATTATAATAATAACTCTCTCTTAATTTCGTCAACAGATTCTGTGCCAGCACGTTTCGGTCTGTTTCAGACTCTGCTCCCCTACACAAAATGACGAACTCATCTCCTTTATAGCGGTAAGCCTGGCTTGGCCTTTCGATTGTTGCTGAAATTCTTCTTGCCGCCTCGTGAAGGATTTGATCACCAATGCTATAGCCATAGGTTTCATTGATAAAACTAAATTTATCAATCGCTATCATGATGAGGGAGAACTCCGCTTCACCTTCACCATGGGTCAACTCTTCCACATCTTTCTCCAGCACATACTGATTGAGCAATGTGGTCAACGGATCATATTGCATTAGCGTCTTCATTTTGTCCATCATGCGGTTAAAGTTAAGCCCCACTCTTCCAATCTCGTCATTGGCTTTTGGCGTAAAACGAATCGTTAAGTTGCCTTTTGCACCTTCTGCAAATAGATGATCCAATTCAATAATCGGTTTCGAGGATTGATTTACATAGATTACCGTTACAATAACACTGATAACAATAATAACAGCTGTCACCGTAATTAACATATTGCGAAATCCATGCAAACGCGACAAAATTTGGTCTTCCGGAGAGGATATATAGATTCTCCAATTCGTATCCTCTACCTTTGCATATCCCATGATAAAGTTTTTTCCTTGATATAGATATGTTCCGATTCCATGCTGCTGCGCTTGACTTTGCTTCACAAATTGAGCAAAGGATGTGTAATTATCATTCCGCTCAGCTATGTGATATAAATTAATCTCCTCTGCCGGCTCATTGTTTGCCGGTCTGGAAACAAAAGCCCCCTGGTCAGTGATGACATATGCTTTGCCGGCTTCGCCATAGCCGCTGATAAAAGCATAGCTTTGCAGGAAGTTAGCATCAATTCGCGCAATAATAGCACCAGTGACAACCGAATCGCTATAAATCGGAACACTTACCATAATCACCGGACTATTGGTTCTTCTGCTTAAGAGAACCTCTGAAAAAGAGATTTTCCCCTCCAGAGATTCCTTTATGTAAGCCCTGTCACTTAGATCTAGATTTGAACCATCCGGGTAGCTGGCAATCCCCTTCTTATTCACGATAGCTGTATCTTTATAAGAAGAATTATTCAGAAAGCCCAAAACCTCCATCTGTTTGTTTTTATCCATGGATTTCATATCTTCATTTTCAGAAAGTTCAATGAGAGGTGATAAGAATTGATCCAAGTAATTACGCAAATGACCTGCGGATTCCAGCGCAATGTTGGAGATAGCATTGCTGACCTCTTGTATTAATATGTATCGAAAACGATAATACGATGTAATACCCAAGGCAAGAATCGCGCACATAATCAAGCTAAATGTAAATATCATACCTTTCGTCTTAATACTTTTCATCTGTACTCCTCATTAGCCTAACTAAGGCGTTCCATTTTATCATAAATGCAATTGTATATTTATAAGCGCTACCCCTGCTCCATATAACTTGCTTTCGACTTGCTTGTATTTTCTTAATTATATATGATATTTTTAATTATGTCTATGTTAAAACTGCTGTATCCTCCTGGCCTTTCCAGTAAATCATCTTGCAATCACCCTATTTATTGATATTATTTACATACAATTCCTATTAAGAATTATCGAATGGGAGCCTTTTTCAAATTTTGCATATAATTAACACATCTCAGATTGGTACCCCTTTTTGTGGATTAAATTAAGCTTTTCTTCCATCGGCTTACGCACTACTCCAAAGCATTTTAATATTTCATACATTTTCTTGTATAAAAATAAGTCTTTCCACTTTTCCATATACAAATTGAGTATATGGAAGGGAAAGACTTATCTTAAACTTTTATAGGATATATAATGGAACCTTGAAACAGTTTCCTTTCATCAGCTTCCATTTGCCTCACAAGTTTAGTGAGGAGCAGCTACTAGTTATTCTCCGTAACTTCTATCTTTCTGATTTCTTTTGTTCTGATTTCTTTGCAAATTTCATCTGTGAAGACTGCTAATGGCTTTTGACCCTCATCACCAAGGAAACGGCTTCTTACGGATACGAGTCCCTCTTCCTCTTCTTTCTGGCCAACTACCAACATATAAGGAACTCTCTTTAATCTTGCTTCGCGAATCTTATAGCCAATTTTTTCTGCTCTTTCATCTACAGTTGAAAGGACACCATTCATTTGCAGCTCAGCTTTTACTTTATTTGCATAGTCATGATATTTTTCTGAAATTGGTAATACTCTTACCTGCTCCGGGCATAACCAGGTTGGGAATAGTCCTGCGTATTTCTCAATCAGCATTGCCAGTGTTCTCTCATAACAGCCTACGCTGGTTCTATGAATAATATAAGGACGAACCTTCTCACCATTCTGATCCACGTAGTACATATCAAACTGTTCTGCAATCAAAGAATCCCATTGTACTGTAATAATAGTATCTTCCTTGCCGTATACATTCTTAGCCTGAATATCAACCTTGGGTCCATAGAAGGCAGCCTCTCCGTCAGCTTCTGTAAATGGAATTCCTAATTCCAGAAGCATCGTACGGATTGAATTTTGCATTTCTTCCCAAACCTCTGCCGTACCAATATATTTTTCCTTATTGTTAGGGTCCCACTTGGAAAGACGATAGGTTACATCCTCCTGAATTCCTAAGGTGATTAAACAATATTTAATCAGATCCAGACAGCCCTTGAATTCCTCAACCATCTGATCCGGTCTAACAATCAAGTGACCCTCGGAAATTGTAAACTGACGAACACGTGTTAAACCATGCATTTCACCGGAATCCTCATTACGGAACAGGGTAGAAGTCTCACCGTAGCGGATTGGAAGGTCACGGTAGGATTTTTGGCTGGCTTTATATACATAATATTGGAAGGGGCAAGTCATCGGACGAAGAGCAAATACCTCTTTATCCACATTTTCATCACCCAAGACAAACATACCTTCTCTGTAGTGATCCCAATGTCCGGAAATCTTATACAGATCACTCTTTGCCATAAATGGTGTCTTTGTTCTGACATAACCACGGCGCTCTTCTTCATCTTCAATCCATCTCTGAAGCGTCTGGACGATTTTTGTGCCGTTTGGCATAAGAAGGGGAAGTCCCTGACCAATCACATCGACTGTTGTAAAAATTTCCATTTCACGGCCTAATTTGTTATGATCGCGTTTTTTAATATCTTCCAGGTGAACAAGATAAGCCTCAAGCTCTGCATTTTTCGTATAAGCGGTACCATATACTCTAGTTAGCATCTTATTCTTCTCGGAACCTCTCCAATAAGCACCGGAAGCGGAAATTAATTTGATCGCTTTAATGTTCTTTGTACTCATTAAGTGAGGTCCAGCGCAAAGGTCTACAAAATCCCCTTGCTGGTAGAAGGAAATCACAGCGTCCTCCGGAAGGTCTTCGATCAATTCAACCTTGTAAGGCTCCTCCTTCTCCTTCATGAAAGCAATCGCTTCCGCGCGGGGTAAGGTAAAACGAACTAATTCCGCACCTTCCTTAATAATTTTCTTCATTTCCTTCTCAAGCTCATCAAGGGCTGCACGATCCAGAGAGGGAATATCAAAATCATAGTAAAAGCCAGTATCTATAGATGGTCCAATTGCCAGCTTCGCAGCCGGATATAATCTCTTTACAGCCTGCGCAAGCACATGTGAGGTAGTATGGCGATATGCCGCCTTACCTGCATCATCATTAAAGGTTAATATGCTTAATTCACTGTCCTGGTCAACAACAGTTCGAAGATCCACCACCTTACCGTTTAATTCTCCTGCACATGCCATTCTTGCAAGGCCTTCGCTGATGTCATTTGCGATCTCATAGACTGTCAGCTGTTTGTCATACTCTTTTACAGAGCCATCTTTTAAAGTAATCTTCATTACTTCCTCCAATCTCCGCAATATGCGGTACTATATGATAGAAACACCAGGTACAATATGACGATTCCTGAAACACAAAAATGCCGAAAGACACTAAGTTTATCGAAAAAAAGCAATAAAAAAAGCCCTCCACTTCCGATATCGCCATATTGCAATTCGAAAGGGACGAGCGTATTACTACGTCGCGGTTCCACCCTTTTTGGTGTATAACACCCACTTCATTCGACTGATAACGGTATCGTAAAACCGGACACAAGGTCACTCCGAGTAAGTTTTCATATGCTTTCCAATAAGATATTCACACC
This sequence comes from Bacillota bacterium, assembly GCA_023392995.1. Classification (GTDB taxonomy): domain Bacteria; phylum Bacillota; class Clostridia; order Lachnospirales; family Lachnospiraceae; genus Mobilitalea. The sequence goes on along the minus strand of JAEWMZ010000047.1, from coordinate 24,395 downwards.
ACATCATATCTCTCTCTGTAAAGGTCCCTCATACTACTCGTCTCTTCAACGTTTTAATATTATTCCTTAAATGTATTACTAGGTTTCATTATATCATTCTGAATACGATTGTCAAGTTGTTCTTCTCAGGAAAACATTGAAATGTTGTTCTTCTCAGGAATATATTGAATATTTTCTTGTTTTCAAAATTAACTTTTTTAGGTTATTTATTATTTACATTCTATCGCTAGTTCATAGCTAAAAGTTTTATCTATTTTGAAAAAGAATTTTATATTTTATATCTAAACCTTTATAAATAATAATCGCAGAGAGTGCGTTTATTAATCCAAGACCTGTTTGAAACACTAAGTTCTGTATATTCTTCACATTCGCGCAGCCGTTGGCGGTATCCTCTTTGCTAAATGCTATAGAAATTAATAAATAACACCTTGTGCTGAATATACAAAGTTAAGGCGTATTACCCCAGAATAAAGTTATAGTACCTTTGTCTCTATACACTCAGCATCAAGGCTTTGCTATTTTGTTTATCCACTAATTTTCTATTTAGCGGAAGGTATAAACGGACGAATCGTCGCAGCTACGCTGCTAACAGGCATGGTCTGTAAAATAATCTTCCCTGGTCCGGTTACTATTGTATTAAAGATACCTTCGCCTCCGAGCAGCATGTTCTTAACCCCGGGAACGGTCTGGATTTCCATGGAGCAGCTCTCTGTCATTGCCGCCAGATATCCGGTGTCAATAATCATCTGCTGTCCAGGCTGCAGCACATACTCTACAGCATAGCCATCGATTTCTATAAAGGCAATTCCATGTCCGGACAGCCGTTGCATTATAAAGCCTTCTCCTCCAAATAAACCTGCTCCAAGCTTCTTTTGGAAATGCAGCGATAATTCAACTCCTGCTTCCGACGCAAGAAAAGCAGACTTCTGCACAATCATTCCATTTCCCGGACTAATCTCCAAGGCACGGATTGATCCCGGAAAACTGGAAGCAAACGCAATCAGTCCTTCCCCGCCCATAGCAGTATAACGGTTTTGAAACAAGGAATCACCGGAGAACATTCTTCCCAGTGCTTTTCCAATTCCTCCATTCGTCGAAGTCTCCATCTTCATATTCGGGCTCATCCAGCTCATGGAGCCCCTCTCTGTAATAAGTGTCTCTCCTGCATTAACATGACAGGTAACTACGGGTAATGGTTCCCCTATGATTTCATATCTCATGATATTAACCTCCCTTTCTCTTCCCTATACGCTCTTATATAAGAGTTACTAATGTACATCTATTATACCCTTTTATTATACACTTTTATTTTTAGTACAACTATAGTTCTAATGACTTAAGGTCAAAGCTTTTTAAATTACCCACCAAAGAGAGGGATGCTGCCTTGAAATCAAAATTCCTGTTAGCAAAATCAAGAATTTCTTCCCTTGTCACTCCTTCAATTCCTGTAACAATCTCTTCCAGCGGTACAATCCGTCCCCTGTAAACCATGGATTTTCCATTGGAATTCATTCTACTCTTCGCACTTTCACTGCCAAGAACTAATTCTGTCTTGATCTGCTCTTTTGTCATATCAAGTTCATCTTTTGTAACACCCTTTTTCTTTAATTCACTGAGAATTTGAAAAATCTTCTTAACCACCAATGCTGTTTGAGAAGGATTCATCGCTGCATAGATATGGAATAAACCAGTTTCACGGTAAGAGCTTCCATAGGAATATATCGTGTACGTCAAGCCACTATTCTCTCTGATCTTTTGAAACAGCCTTGAATTAAAGCCTCCTCCTAAAATGGAGTTTAAGACCGTAAGTACAAAACGCTCCTCAGCGAGATAGGAAATACTATTAAACGCAATATTACAATGCATCTGCTCAATATCCTTATCCCTTTTACAGATCACCTTATTATATTCCGGTCGTTCCAGTATTCTTCGAGGTATAACACTCTTCGCTTTTATACTTCCAAATTTCTCCTCCAACAGCGCAAGCAGCTCCTTGGATTTAATATTACCCGCAACAGATATCACCATATTTTCACCAACATAATGGGTATCCATAAACTCTTGTATCTGCTCTCTTGTAACTTTACGCACAATCTTCTTGGTACCGGAAATGATATAGCCAAGGGGATGATCCTTCCATATCCGCTGCTGGAGCATCTCATGCACCAGATCCTCGGGAGAGTCATCATACATATCGATTTCCTCTATAATTACTCCCTTTTCTTTCTTCAATGCCTTCTCATCAATCAAAGAATTGATCAACATATCCGAAATAATATCAATTGCAATTGGTAAATGCTCAATCAAGGTAGTAGCATAGTAGGAGGTACATTCTTTGCTGGTAAAAGCATTCATATTCCCTCCGATTCGAGCCATCTCATCTGCAATTTGCTTCGCACTGCGGTTCTTTGTTCCTTTAAACAGCATATGTTCAATAATGTGGGCTATACCGTTATTGGTATCATCCTCGTCAGCTGAACCTGCTTTTACCCAGATACCAAAAGACGAACTTCGTAAATATGGTAATTCTTCCGTTACTACGGTAATGCCGTTGGATAACTGATTTATGTTTGTCATATAGGTTCTCCTCCCTATTTTAAGTGTGATTTATCCATACAGTTGCACCATATCCAAATCTCTTTCCATGTAAAAGCGTATGAAACATGTGAGCATAAATTGTCACATTTGCCAATGACACTATCACATTTTCTGTAGCCCAGATAACAACAATCTATTAGTCAAACATGTATTTCTAAAACATATTATTGTAGTATATTTTACCATGATTTCAGGAAGTTATCAACCGCAATAAACATGATATATAGTCAGTGAAATGGGCTTTTGAAAAGTATAGTATAACCACTTTCAAAAGCCCTAATTCCAATTTAAAACTGTTAAAAATCCTTATTACCCTTTAAATCTTAAACCGATCAATAATTATTCTCAATTCTTCTGCAATTCCAGCTAGGCTTTCCCCTGATTTTGCTATGTCATCAATCGTTGCTGCCTGTTCTTCCATAGAAGCAGATGCCTGTTGTGTACCCGCTGCATTTTCTTCTGAGATTGCTGCTAGATTCTGCGTTAATTCAATTACTTTATTCTTATTTTTATTCATTAATTCAGCGGAGTGATTTAACTTATTAATTATGTCTTTCATGGTGTCTATCTCTCCCCCAATTCCTGCAAACTTACCTTCTGTTGCTTCTACACTTTCTGTTTGCTCATCAACAATTTGCTTTGCAGCCTGCATCAAATTAACTGCATTACTGGAATTAATCTTTAATTCACTGATTACTTTTTTTATCTGTTCAGTAAAATTATTAGATTGAACTGAAAGCTTTCTTATCTCATCAGCAACAACCGCGAAGCCTTTCCCTGACTCCCCTGCTCTGGCTGCTTCAATTGCAGCATTTAATGATAAAAGATTTGTCTGGTCTGCAAGACTTTGAATCATAGTACTGGCAATTTCTATTTTTTCTACACTCTCATTATTAGTAAGAATAATTTGGTATACATTATTTGTTGCACTATTATTGCTCTTGTTTTTATCAATTAGTTCTTTGAGAATTATGTTCCCCTCTTCTCTTTGTTGCTCAATTTGATTTGTTGCAATATTAAGTTCTCTTATATACGTAGCATCTTCTTCCAACAATGCCCCCATCTCTTCCACATTATGTGCCGTTGTTTCTGTGTCTTTTGCCTGCTCCGCGGCTCCTCTTGCAATTTCCTCTATTGCTCTGGACACTTCATCCGAGGCAGTTGCAGCTTGTTCCGAGGTTGCCGTTAATTCCTCCGATGATGCCGCAATCTGCTCCGCCGCATCTGCGGTTTTAGAGATAAACTGTGCCACATTATCTCTCATGACGCTAAGGGCTCTTACCATATCCCCTGTTTCATCCTTTTTATTACTATACTTCATAACATTTGCTTGATCATTTGTTGAAAAATCCAAATCAGCAAAATTCTTCATTCGATTTGTAACAGAAATAATTGGTTTCGTTATACTTTCCGAGACAAGATAAAACAAAACAATTGTTAGTAAAAGTAGCGAAGCAGCCGATATTGTAACCGTTCTCACCATCTCTCTTGCACTGGATTCTATCTCTTTCACTGTTATAAATGACGCTAGTATCCAATCCGTCCCCTCCACCTTATATGGATTAACGATATACTTTTCACCATTTATGTTAACTCGAAAGGACACCGAGTCAGCAGCAAGAAGCTTGTCCAGTCCTACAACACCGATATCTTGGATGCTTTTGAAATTATTTTCTGGATATTTCCCATCTGCCATAATGATTCCCGTACTATGTACAATCATAGAATATCCTGTATCGCCTGTCTTCATTTCACTTAGCATATCACTTATATCAGACGGTTGTACATCAATTCCAATAGCGCCTAATATTTTCCCATTATTATCTGTAAATGTTCGGGCATTACTCGTTAGTAATTGAGATTTATAAGTATAGGGAGCTGTTCGGATAATACTTCCATTCTTAGTTACTGCGTCCTTGAACCAGGGTCGTTTTGATGGATCAAACCCTGCCGTCATACTTTCTTCCGGCCATTGTATATAGCCTCCATTTTCTGTGCCAAGGTATACATAGGAGGTTCCTTCATGGCTGGCGGCATATTGTTCGAATACTTTATAGATCTCCTGCTCAATCCCTTCATTGCTGGAAGGCGTCATTAAAGTATCTTCTTTCGTATCTTTATAAGTTGTGATGCTATCATCAGCCCTCATTATCGTTGGATTCGTAGCAAGCATTTCAATGTTCTTGTCAATTTGTTGATAAAAAATATTAATCGCTTGTGATACAATTTTCATTTGTTCTGCCGAATTACTATAATAATCATCATACGCCTTGTTATTGACCTGATAAATTACAATACTACTGATACTACCCAATGTTAATAAAAGTACTAACATCGAAGATATTAAAATCTTCCCTCTAATTCCTTTCATCATTTTTCCCATAATTGCTACTCCCTTCAATGGTTGATTTTTGATGCTTTAAATGTTAGTTCAATTAATTGCAGTATCACATTAATTATGTAATAACCCAAATGATAGTATGTAGTTAACTTAGGTAAGCTTAAGATTGTAAATAATTTTCTTTTTATATAATTTGGAAATTATAGAAAACTCATACTATTATCTAAAATTATAATGTCGAATTTTGTACTTGTCAATACACTCGCACCATATTTTCAGAGCATAAAACACTTAATGTTTTTATCTGAATATTTACCATTATTTGCATAAAAAAAATGTACGACCTCCACAATACATGCATTCCGTTCGCATATATTCTGGGGCGTACATTTCCTTAAGGGATGATATAGTGACCTGAAATCAAATTAGTTACTCATGTCCAAAGACTCACAGTCCTCAATACCTATATCCCAATATATCATATTCTTCTTATTGCTGAACATCCTTCATGCTAAAGCTGATTCTGCCCATCTTATCCTGACCAAGGCAAACCACCTTAACCACATCACCAAGGGTAAGCACATCTTCCACATGCTCCACTCTCTGCTTGGAAATCTTAGAGATATGAACCATTCCCTCTTTGCCAGGTGCAAATTCAATAAATGCTCCAAATTCCTTAATGCTAACTACCTTACCGGTATAAATCTGACCTTCTTCGAATTCAGTCACTATCATCTTAATGATATCCACTGCCTTCTGAATGCTTTCTTTTTCAACACCACAAACGGAAACTGCGCCTTCATCTGTGATATCAATCTTCACACCGGTCTGATCAATAATAGCATTGATGGTCTTACCTCTCTGACCAACAACCTCACCAATCTTGGAAGGATCAATCTTAATCTGAACGATCTTAGGTGAATAAGGTCCAACCTCTGATCTTGGCTCAGCGATTACCGGCGCCATAACCTCATCTAAAATATAGGTTCTAGCCTTCTTCGTCTGATGAATTGCCTGTTCAATAATCTGTCTGGTTAATCCATGAATCTTAATATCCATCTGAATTGCTGTAATACCATTATGAGTACCGGCAACCTTAAAGTCCATGTCTCCAAAGAAATCTTCCAGACCCTGAATATCTGTTAAGAGAATATAATCATCATCACTATCCCCTGTCACAAGTCCAACGGAAATACCAGCAACCATTGCTTTAATCGGTACACCTGCTGCCATCAGTGATAAGGTGGAGGCACAGATACTGCCTTGTGAAGTAGAACCATTGGATTCTAATACTTCAGATACAGTACGAATTGCATAAGGGAATTCTTCCTCGGAAGGAAGTACCGGTACAAGTGCCTTCTCTGCTAATGCTCCATGACCTATCTCACGTCTTCCCGGACCTCTGGAAGGCTTTGTCTCACCTACAGAATAGGACGGGAAATTATAGTGATGCATATATCTCTTGCTGGTATCATTTGCATCAATACCATCTAATCTCTGGATCTCAGCCAATGCACCTAAGGTAGTGATCGTAAGAACCTGTGTCTGCCCACGGGTGAACATACCGGAACCATGGGTTCTTGGTAATACATCTACTTCAGCTGCAAGTCTTCTAATCTGATCAATCTTTCTGCCGTCAGGACGCTTCTGATCCTTTAGAATCATCTTACGTACGGTTTTCTTCTCAAATTTATAGATTGCTTCTCCAAGAAGTGGAATCCACTCTGGATGAGCTTCTTCATAACGAGCTACTAATTTATCTGTAATCTGTCTGATGTTCTCTTCTCTAACCTGCTTTTCATCGGTAAATACAGCTACTTCCATTGCTTCAGGAGTAATGAAGCTAACCATATCCTCATACAGTTCAATTGGTGTATCACAAACCACATAAGAGTGCTTTGCTTTACCTACTTCAGCTACGATTTGTTCCATAAATGCAATAATCTTCTGATTTACTTCATGTGCTGCAAAGATAGCTTCAATCATCTTATCTTCCGGAAGCTCATCTGCGCCTGCTTCGATCATGATTACTTTATCTTTTGTGGATGCAACTGTCAGTGCTAACGTAGATTCCTCTCTCTGAGCAGAGGTAGGGTTAAAGACTAACTCTCCATTCACCATACCTACCATAGTTGAAGCAGTAGGTCCATCAAAGGGGATATCAGAGATACAGGTTGCAATAGCGGAACCAAGCATTGCAGTTACTTCCGGTGAACAATCCTGATCAACGCAAAGTACCAAGTTATTTAAGGTTACATCGTTTCTGTAATCCTTAGGGAATAAGGGTCTCATTGGACGGTCAATAACACGTGAGGTAAGAACTGCATTCTCAGATGCCTTTCCTTCCCTTTTAATAAAACCACCAGGAATCTTACCAACTGCATATAATTTCTCTTCATACTCAACACTTAATGGAAAGAAATCAATACCTTCCCTTGGTTTATTCGATGCTGTTGCAGTTGATAAAACAACAGTATCTCCATAGTGCATTAATGCTGCACCATTTGCCTGTGCGGCTACTCTGCCGATATCAACGGTCAGTGTTCTGCCCGCTAATTCCATAGAAAAACTTTTGTGCATAATTTAATCTCCTTTTTCATTCAAGACAAGCGAACCAAAAGCAAGCGACATCTTATCTCCACTTGCAGATAGATTCTTTTTGTTAATAAAAGCCACTCTTGCAGGCTTCCTTAACCAAATATTCAAAACATATCAGTAAGCTGATTCACTCATCTATATTAGAGTCGGAGGCACCGAAACAACTGAAAAATCCACCGATTCGTATTTCGATAGCCTTTTCAGAAGTCTCGGGTTGTCCTCCCGTTACTCCGATTTCCTATTATACCATTATTATTGCCATTAGGCTACAATTATTTTCATTTCTGGATAATAAAAACAATTTTTATAAACAATTGCAATAATATAAAATCATTATAATACAGTATCTCTTCTTCTTATGAATCTTAATCACAGTCATATAAAAAATCAAAAAAGAACATTATCAGACGAAAAAGCAGCTGTTCTAAGAAGGTATTCTTAAAAACAGCTGCCATATAACTTATCAAAGGAAACTATTCACTATAATAAGCTATTTAACATGAAGAATCTATTTAACACAAAGAAACTATCTATCACAAGAAACTTTTTATCACAAAAAAACTTTTTATCACAAAGAAACTTTTTATCATAAAGAAACTTGTTAACTCTAAGAAGCTAGTTAAGCTAATATCTTTAAACTGCCTTTACCTTCTTCTATAATTGTCATTCCTTCGATACTGCTCATCCCTTTGTCTATAATTATCCTCTTTTTTATAGCCTGTAGGATTCTCGATCAGAGTTGCTGCCTCAAAGGTATGCTTATGTCCATCATCAACAGAGGTAATGGAATCAATATAATGCACATGCCGATTGCCAACCGGAATTGCACAGCTGGTTTTTCCGCAAAACTCGTGATAATGTCCATTAAAGGAATCTGTACGAAATACAACTTCATGAACATGATCATTCTCACCATAAGCAATTGCCTCACCAGATACGGTACAAAAACGATGATTGTGGGGACAATCGCGATCAGCTATTTTAACACTTCCCTGTAATTCATGAACATGCTTTTGAATATCAGCACATGGCTCTGTATAATTATTATTATTTTTATATGCCAAAATTTCCACTCCTATTCCATATGAATTATGTACGCGGTCAGCTTTCTCAATCCCACCCTATATTCTATGACACCTGAACAAAATCGTGTGAGCTATTAGGAATAAAAATAAAAAAAGAACACAACGAAGTAAGCTGTCACCATAAAAGCTCCTCAGGTTCTTTCTTTTTCAGGGCATTGACACAGAAAAATACCTACCAGTATAAAAACACTCAGGAGCCCTTCTTATTCAAAGGAGCTCCTGAGTTTAATATATATATATCTATTCCCCACCTATCATTAAAAACCAAATTCTTGAAATTAGCTATTTTTTAGCTTTCTGGAAGCTAATATACTCTGCAGAATTATGAAAAATGCAAGCAATACTGCAATGGTAATCTTCGTCCACCAGGAGGACAGTGTGCCTTGGAATGTAATAAAGGTTTCAATTGTTCCTTTAATTAAAACCCCAAACAAACTTCCAAATACATTTCCCACACCGCCGCTTAATAAAGCACCACCGATAACAGAGGATGCAATTGCTTCCATCTCAAAGCCCTTTGCCTGCTCCACGAACCCTGCACAGGTATTCAAGCTGAACAGAAAGCCTGCAAAGGTTCCAAGTACGCCGTTAATTGCATAAACCTTCAGTTTGGTGCGACGAACATTTACACCCATCATAAGTGCCGATTGCTCATTCCCTCCGACTGCATACACAGAACGTCCGAACTTGGTATATTTTAATATTACAAAGAATAGTACCAAGGTAAGCATTGCCAGAAATACACTTGGATAAAGATACGGATAAACCATAATTCCTTTTCGGTTTACTGATCCGCCAAAAGGAAAATAGATCTTTGCATTTGCCCAGGATAAAAACAGCTCATTTTTAATACTAATCATGTCGGTGCTGATCACCGCCGTCATACCTCTGGCGAAAAACAAACCTGCAAGTGTTACGATAAAAGGCTGAATTTTTAAATAAGCAATGAGCCACCCCTGCACCAGACCGTAGACCAACCCTACTACCAGCACAATGATCAAGGCTAATACAGCATTCATTCCCTTAATTTCCATCATCCAGGCCAGCAGCATACAGGTCAAGGCAATAACAGAGCCTACGGATATATCGATTCCCCCGGTGATAATTACCATCGTCATTCCGGTTGCGGCAACAATCAAGCCGGCATTGCTGATAAATAAGTTCAGGAATACCTGCAGCTTACCAAAATTCTTATCCTGAAATACTATGATACCGATCAGATACATCACAAGAAAGAGTCCGATCGTAATCAATAGAAGGAATTGCTTGCTATCCATTTTTTTCATTCTGAAGTTCATTATGCCACCTCTTTTCCTGTTTGTGCAGCTGCTTTTACTCTAAGATTCTTTAGCATCCTCTTAAGTTCTGTCGACTGTAAAGCAACAATCAAAATAACAACCATCGCCTTATAAACATAAAGCTGATCAGCAGATACCTTCATAGCATAAAGTGTTGTAGTTAATGCCTGGATAGTAACCGCACCAATGACACTGCCAAGCAGTGAAAATCTTCCTCCACCCAGGTTATTCCCACCCAGCGCTACTGCCAAAATTGCATCCAATTCTATATTCAGTCCTGCGTTATTGGCATCGATGGAATAGACACGGGAGGTAATAATCATTCCAGCTATACCCGAGCATAATCCACAGAAGGTATAGGTAAGGAATTGTATCATAGTGGAATTCAGACCTACCAGTCTGGCAGCTTTTGAATTAATTCCTACGGTTTGAATATACATTCCAAGTGCTGTCTTTTTCAGCAGCAGCATTGTTGCAAGTATACATAGAACGGCAACAAATACCGGTGTCGGCAGCGGTATTCCCGGAATAAACCCGCCTAGCTGCTTGAAATGATCCACTCTCAGATAAAGAATCTGTCCTTTCGTAATCAGCTGCGCGATTCCGCGCCCTGCCGTATACAGAATCAAGGTTGCAACCATTGGCTGTATCTTCATTTTTGCCACTAAAAAACCGTTCCAGGCTCCCAATAAGGCACCGACAGCAATTGCCGCTAAAAATCCCAACAGATAGGGCGCATGATAAAAGTCCGTACTAGTCTGTGCTCCCCCCAGAATAAAGATAGCTACTGCTCCCGATACAGCGCTGACAGCTCCTACCGAGATATCAGTACCACCAGAGGCAGCCACTACCAGAGTCATACCGATGGACAAAATCACCAGCTCACTGGAGCGGTTCAAAATATCCACAATATAACCATAGAGTACTCCGTTTTTAATGGTTATTTCAAAAAAGCTTGGAGTTTTAATTACATTTACAAGCAATACGATCGCCAAGCAAAGCAGCGGAAGAAATAGGCGGTATCCCATTATTCTTATAGCTATATGCCTCACCTTACTCATTTACAGCACCTCCTGCAATTGCTTTCATAATACTATCCTGACCCAGCTGCTCCTGCTCCAGCTCGCCCACCATGCTTCTATCGCGCATGACCACCATTCTGCTGCAGGTACGCAGCATCTCTTCCACTTCGGAGGAGATGAACATAACTGCCATTCCTTCCTGTGCCAGCTTTACTACTAGTTTTTGAATTTCTGTCTTTGTACCAACATCAATTCCTCTGGTAGGCTCATCCAAGATTAAAAATTCCGGATTATTCAACAGCCATCTTCCCAGAATTACCTTCTGCTGATTTCCTCCGCTCAGCTGCTTGACCGGAACCTCACGGTCGGAGGTCTTAATTTGTAACAGATCAATATACTTATCTGTGAATTCTTCCTGTTCTCTCTTGCTTAAGAGACGGAACATTCCTCTTTTTGCCTGAAGGGCAATTACGATATTCTCCCGTACCGACAAGTCTGAAATTATTCCCTCTTCCTTACGATTCTCCGGCAGATAACCCATACCAAGCTTCATTGCATCAATCGGAGCGCCAATCAAAACCTTTCTCCCATTCACCTTAAGCTCACCGGAATCCGCTTTATCCGCACCGTATATTGCTCTTGCCAGCTCCGAACGCCCCGAGCCTAATAAACCGCTTAAACCGATGACTTCGCCCTTATGTATATTTAGATCAAAGGGCTTAATGGTTCCGCTGTGGCTGAGCTGTTTTGCTGAAATCAGCACCTCTCGGTTTGTGCTTTCCTGATTGTTACTTTGATTCTTAATTGCCGCCAGATCGTCAAAATCCTTGCCCATCATCTTAGCTACCAATTGAACTCTCGGCAGTTTTTCAACCTCATATTCTCCTACCAATTTACCGTTTCGAAGCACGGTAATCCGGTCACAAACCTCATAAACCTGCTCTAGAAAATGAGTTACAAAGATGATTCCAACCTTCTTCGCCTTCAAGTGCCTCATGAGCTGAAATAATTTTTCCACCTCATTATCATCCAAAGAAGAGGTCGGTTCGTCCAATATCAGTACTCTGGCTGACATATCTACCGCTCTTGCAATGGCAATCATCTGCTGTAAGGCAAGTGAATAATTCTCAAGTGCCATCGAAACATCTATATCGATATCCAAATTCATCAGAATCTCTTTGGATCTTTTATTCATCGTCTTCCAGTCAATCATGCCCCGTTTCATAGGCTCTCTTCCGATAAACAAATTTTCTGCTACCGTCAGATTTGGACATAGATTAACCTCCTGATACACGGTACTGATCCCATTCTCCTGTGCTTCATGAGGAGATTTATTGATAATTGGCTCTTTTTTATCGATCACTCTGATTTCACCGGTTTCAAATTCCTCAACACCGGTGAGTACCTTTATTAACGTAGATTTACCGGCACCATTTTCACCCATTAAGGCATGTATTTCCCCCTCACGTAATGTAAAGTCTACATTCGATAAGGCAACTACACCGGGGAAATTCTTGCTGATGTGCCGCATCATTAATACAACCTTATTTCCTTGTTCCATGTGGACTCCATCCTTTCACTTACCATATGTTGCTTAGGAAATTGCGAAACAATATAGTTTTTTTAATTGCATACACAACATATACTATTCCTTCGCTCCAACGCTTCCTTCGGGCTTAGCTTTCGCTTCGAAACAGTATATGTTGTGTAAGGTTTTTGAGTTTCGCAATTACCTAACCATATGCTACTACTTCATAACCCATATAGTTTCGCCCTTGACTCACGAAAAAGGGGGTGCTTCGCCGGATTTATGTATGCTACTTTACCCAGCGAAACACACCCATAATCCATTCTTATCCGTACAAATTAATATGCACGTGTAGGTTTGATCTCAGCTGCAGTTTCAGCCGGGAATACACCCTCTTCTACATATTGAAGCTTATCTACTGTCTGACCAGCTTCTAACTTCTGGATAATCTCAGCTACACGTGGTCCGTGCAAAGGATTACATTCAATTGAAACGTTCATTGTTCCTGCAATCATTGCATCAAAAGCTGCTGCCACTGCGTCAAAGGATACAATGATAATGTCTCCGTCAGGACCGCAAGTCTTTCCAGCTGCCTTTATTGCATCGATGGCACCAAATGCCATATTATCATTTTCAGCGATTACAACATCAATGTCATCATAGGATTTCAAGAAGGATTCCATAACTTCCTGACCCTTGGACTGGGTAAACTCACCGGTTTGCTTCTCTAACATCTTCCAATTGGAGTGTGCCGCCATCTTCTCAGCAAAACCATCGGTACGTCCGATCTGTGCAGAAGAGCCAATAGTTCCCTGCAGGGTTACGATGTTAATCTGCTCATCTGCTCTACCTTTACTCTCTAAGTACTTGGAAAGCCATTCTACTGCATTATAGCCTTCCTGTAAAAAGTTAGATCCAACCCAAGCTGTAAATAAGCTATCATCAGATACATCGATCATACGGTCAACGATAATAACTGGAATTCCTGCTTCCTTCGCTTCTTGTAATACCGTATCCCAACCAGTTTCTGTAACCGGTGCGATTACGATATAATCCACATCCTGCTGAATAAAATTACGAACTGCTTTAATCTGATTTTCTTGCTTTTGCTGTGCATCATCAAAAATCAATTGATATCCATTTGCCTCAGAGAAGGTTGATTTCATGGATTCTGTGTTAGCGGTACGCCAGTCAGATTCTGCTCCCACCTGCGAGAAACCAACTACAATTGAACCCTGACTGCCCTTTGCACTGTCAGTACTTTCCTCTTTGTTCGTGCTCACTGCATTCTTAGAACTGCAAGCGGCCAGAGAAAGCACCATCATCAGGACTGTAAGTAATGCAACTAACTTTTGAAACCTTTTCATAACTCATATCCTCCTAATATATTTTTATTGTGTGATAGCCTGAAAGCACCCTCTACCACACCGGCAAATATGCCTGCGAGCAAGATCTCTCTACGATCGTCCTCGTTCTCTCAGACTTTTACTGATCATTGCTTGCAGGAATATCATATTAAATTCCACCATTCCAAACAATTCAAATTCTATGGAAGATAGTTGAATATTTTATTTCTGCGGAACGATTATTACATTATTTTTTAAAAACAGTTTACTTTTTTCCAAGAGTTGGTATAAAACCTGCTTGCGCAGAGTTAAAACTTTCTCTTAAGAAAAACAAGGAGCATTTCACATCCTGCACCCCCGACCATGTGGTCAAAGGTTAGTTAGTGTAAATGATTCGCATTTTCCCAAACTTAGATTGATAAACTACGGTATTATTCAGATAATTACAACCTATTTTCAAGCATTCTCTATCGTACGCTCTAAAAAAGGCAGATACACCTCAACGATAGTTCCCTCACCGTAAATACTTTGGATTCTCACCCCATACTCCTCACCAAACTTCAACTGAATTCTTTCATTTACATTATAGAGCCCATAAAAATCATTTTTTGTGCTGCTTTTGTTGGCGATCCCCTTGATCACTTCCTGCAAACGCTCCTCACTCATACCAATCCCGTCATCCTTGACCGTTAAGATGCATTTCTCTTCTTCCCGTCTGCCGTTTACTATAATTTTCCCTCTTCCTCTTCTATTTTTAATCCCATGATAAAGCGCATTTTCAATGAGAGGCTGAAGGGTTATTTTAGGAATCAGGCAATCATTAATACAATCCGCAATTTGAATCTCATAATCCAGAATATCCTGATATCGCACTTGTTGAATCTTTAAATAGCAGGTAAAATGCAGGGTTTCCTCCAAAATAGTGATAATGTCTTTACCTTGATTTAAGGAGGATCTGAAGAAGTCAGAAAGAGCCCCTACCGTGGATACGACTTCTTTGTGCTTACCCGCCTCTGCCAGCCATACAATAGTGTCCAAGGTATTATATAAAAAATGGGGATTAATCTGAATTTGCAATAGCTCCAGCTCTGCTTCCCTCAGATTTTTCTGTTCTATTTTCACCGTCTCAAACAAATCACTGATTCTCTGTATCATGAGATTTAAGGAATCGCTGAGGCTTTTGACCTCGGCTCCGTTCTTTATCCGGGAGCGTACTGTAAGATCCCCTTTGGAGACCTGCTCCGTTACCCTCCCCAGATAGCGAATTGGCTTAATGATACTGCGTGGAATCGCATAAGAAATAATTGCAGTGATTCCCATTAGACTGACAATTAATAGGATACTTGACCGGATCATCTGCACAAAGGCCTGGTTCATCTCACTACGGTAGTTTTCAATTTCTTTTGTTTCATAATAGAGATATTCCAGAATCGTATCCTGGATCAGTGAAGTAACAACCTGGACATCATTCTCCCAGATGGTCATATTCTTGTCGTACATATTCCCTGTCTCTACATTCGCTTTTATCATCTTTGAATACTTTTCCAGGTTAATCAGATATTTTTCAATTAGCGCGATCCGGGGGCGGGTATTTTTTGTATACTTGGTTCCCTTATTATCTTTGATTTTTCGGATAATATCTTTTGCCTTTTCTATCTCACTAATTGGATCAGCTTCTTCATAGGTCAACGTCCCAATTATGATAAAATAAAGCTTATCATCAAATTCCTTCTTAAAATCCAAGCTAAAGGCACTCGCCGTTGAGGTATTATAGACCAGTTTATCATATTGCTTATTATAATCCGCCAAATATACAATCCAGATAGCTACAAAGATTAGAACGGGTATGACCATAATAATATAAGAAAGCCTTATCTTGGTTGCCAGACTGGAATCCAGATAAATACGTTTTAACCTCTTCTTCAGTTTCACAAATAAGCCTCCTCATTACGGCTTTTGCTGGTTCTAAATTGCAGGGGAGTATAGCCCTGGGTTTTTTTAAATAAATACGAAAAATAATGGGGATCCTTATATCCCACCTCACTTCCGATTTCACTGCTGCGTTTATTTGTACAGACCAAAAGCTCCTTCGCCTTATTCATCCGGTGATCCGTCAGGTACTTGACAAAGGTCTGTCCCGTCTCCTGACTGAACACTGAGCTTAAATAGCTTGGACTGATATTCACATAGGAGGCAGCCGAATTAAGAGACAATTCCTCCGTCTGATAGTTATTATGGATGTACTCCTTGGTCTCTTCTACAATATTGCTGAATTTCCTGGTGGCAGCCTCATTGCGGCAGGTGATGGCCTGCACAAATAAATTTTTGATATAGGCGATGGTCTCGTCGTAATCCGTCAGAATATGATTCATCTGTTGCAATGCTTTAAAAGGCTCCTCCGGCTTACCACAATTGTCCTTGCCCAGCTTTTCCATAAAATTCACTGTAATAAAATACATGTCCATTAAAATATATTGGCGAAAGATCAGGGATTTCTTTGCTGCCTTGGCATAGTGCATTAAATACTCTTCAACAAAGAAATTAATCTCACCAAGTTCTCCATTGCGCAGAAATTTTTCAGCGATCTCCTTATCCAAATATGGCGCCTTTGCCATGTCCACCCAAGGATTTTCCTCCTGGTTTTTAATTTCATCAACCCTTGATGCCTCAAGAAATTGACTCTGATTCACAATAAAACGATAGGCAAAAGCTCTGCTGGCCTCCTCAAAGGATAGATAAAGCTCACTCAGACGGTTGACACAGCAGCCAATTCCGCCGAAATAAGTTACCTTCTCATACTTTCGAATCAACTGCTCCAGCTCCGCAACAGATTGCTTTTGCTGCTGCTCCAGCTCCTTCAGAGTTTCTGCCTTGAGTAGGATTGCATAGCCCTCCAGATTTCGGTCAAACCAAAGAATATTATTTTTCTCAAAATAAGTATCCAGCTCTTCGGAAAGATTCACCAGGGTTTTTGAAAAATACTCATCCTGATGCTTTCTGCTGTTCACCTTAAGCAATAGAATATTATAATAACCAGCATATAGATTTATACCAAGCTGTCTTCCTTTATCCAGGATCTCAGAAAGAGAAAGACTGCTGTGAATCATCTCATGAAAAAAATTACGTCTGCTCTGCACCTCATTTTCATGCATTTCCTTACGAAACTTCATCCGATTCTCTTTTTCTTCCCGGTCAGCCATAATCTTTTGCGCCACTCGTTTCACGGAGCTTAACATTTCCTCCGCATTTATAGGCTTTAATAAATATTCCTCAACTCCAATATTAATGGCTTCTTTTGCATAATCAAATTCCCCGTAGCCGCTCAGAATAATAATCTTAATCTCCGGATTCTCCTTCTTTATTAATCGGCTCAACTCCAACCCATTCATAAATGGCATTTTTATATCCGTAATGATGATATCCGGCTTTTTTTGACGGATCTGATTGAGTGCCAATTCTCCGTCGCTGGCTTCACCGCAAAAAAGAAATCCGTTTTCGCTCCAGGCTATATTCGTTTTAATTCCTTCCCTTACAACAAATTCATCTTCTACCAGAAATACTTTCAGCATCCTGCATACCCCTCTATATATCAGTCTATATGATATCTATATTTTAACATTTTACTACCTTAAAAAAAATACAAAATTACCGGATCTTTACATTTTTTTGCTATAAATCCAAATTTATTGAACAAGCTTCTTTGAATTCTTTCATTTTTTTGCGATAGGATTTCATTTTTTTATGATTTCCGATTTCTGATCGGCTCCGCCATTACTCTAATACAAAAATAAATGCCCGAAGAAACAAAAATAATGGTACTACCAAACACTTACGCTAATCAATAGAAAAGCTGTTCCGCTTATGAATTCAACGAAACAGCTTTTCAATCTTTACCTTGGTTTTCTTTTTCATTAATGATTAGCTTGCAGTTTATCGCATCGACTTTTAGTTATTGCACTAGCTTTCCACTCATTAAATGAGTTCTAAGTTAAATCAATAGCTTATGATGCCTATATTAGTTTAACTTCATTGCTCTTGTCCTAGCTCATTACTCTTACCCAAGCTCATTGTACTAGTGCTATCTTCACTGTTATAGCTTAAACTTTATTGTACCAACTCTAAGTTCGTATTTCATTTTTAAAGTACTTTCCTACGTTTATCCGGCGACAATATTTCTCAGCCACTTCTTCTTACGATAGCGAATAAAGGCTAAGATTAATTTATAAACCTCTTCAATCAGAATCATAGCATATACGATATAAATCGGTAAATGTAGCACCAAGCCACCCAATACGGCCATTGGTATACCAATCATCCATACACCGGATACATCCAGAAAAAGAGCTGCTCTGGTATCACCGCCGCTTCGAAGAATTGCCACAATGATTAAGCAATTAACCATACGGAACGGCATATAACATGCAAATACCGCTAAGCATAAACGAATATATTCAGAAACCTGCTCGGATACCGGGAATAATAACAGAATGTAATCCCGACTCAAGAAGGTAATGACAGCCCCTACTAACGTCAGACCAAACACTAATATCATATAGTATTTCGCATGCTCCTGTGCCTTATCCAGTTCATCTGCTCCCATCTCATTTCCAAGAACAACGGCTGCCGCATTACAAATACCAAAAAAGAATACCAACACCACCTGCTCTACTGTATTCGTTATCGTAATGGCAGCTGTTGCCGTGTCACCCATCCGTCCGTAGACCAGAGAATACATGGTGACACCCAACCCCCAGATAAACTCGTTTGCAATAACAGGAGCCGCTGTTAAGAAGAACTTTTGAAGGAAAATCCTATCTAAGAAGGCTACTCCGCCTTCTTGCTGCCTGTCATATTTGGTATGAATGAAATCACCAACATTGCCATCGCCGGCCTTTCTGCTATGTATCATGAATAACAAGATGGAACATTCCACCACTCTTGCAATCAGTGTAGCAAGTGCTGAACCGGCTACGCCCATTTCAGGAAATCCCCAATTTCCGAAGATCAGTCCATAGTTTAAAAAGACGTTCAGTCCAATGGAGATCATCGTAATGACCACTGGAAGTCTTACATAGTGCATACTGCGCAAGACTGCCATATGTGTATTTGTTATCGCAGTTATAGGGTAACTTATTGCAATAATTGCAAGATAAGAGGCTCCTATCTCAATCGTCTCTTTATGGGGTGTAAAAATTCTCATTACCTGCTCAGGAAAGAAGATCCCGGGAATTACGAAAAATATAGAGGCACACACCCCAAGGATTACAGAGATATGCAATACTCTTTTCATATTGAGCAATTCTCTTCTTCCAAAGTACTGAGAAGCCAGTATACTGGAGCCGCTACAAATCCCGAACATCAGGAGGGCGAATACAAAAAACACTTTATTTGCAAGTCCGACTGCTGCTATAGAGGTTTCCCCTAATTGACCAATCATTAAGGTATCAATTAAGTTAAACACATTATTCAGCAGATTCTGCAATGCCACAGGTATGGTAATTGCCAATGTTTTCTTTAGAAAACTGGTATCCCGCAGCATATTTTTGATTAAATTCATATATTAACCATGCCTTTCTTCAGCGCCGGAAGCTTATAAAATGCTATCGCTTCCTTATAAAATGCACTGACTTTCACTTAGATTCCGAATTTTTAATTTAGAGTATAAAAAAACCGTCCCAATATGAGCACTAGGCTATAAAATGGGACAGTTCTAAGTTCTTTCAGATATTTACTATTTTCTTAAGCCTAAACGCTCGATTAAGCTACGATAGCCTTCGATGTCAGTCTTCTTTAAGTATTCCAGTAAACCTCTTCTTTGTCCAACCATCTTAAGAAGACCTCTTCTAGAGTGATGATCCTTCTTGTTGCTCTTTAAATGCTCTGTTAACTCAGTAATTCTTGAAGTTAAAAGTGCAATCTGAACTTCTGGTGATCCTGTATCCTCTGGTGTTCTTCCGAAATTTTTGATGATTTCCTGTTTCTTTTCTTTGCTAATCATGTTAACAATTCTCCTTTCATTTTTAAAAGCGCCTGGTACTAAGAAAAAGGTCGGAGTGTCCTAACTCTGAGCATCGGCTCACTTATGGTATTCGTACTGTCATTGTTACAAAATGCAATAATGCATCAAGTACAACTCGTACTTTGGTATAATAACACATTCGCAAATTATTGTAAACTATTTTTTTCTTAGTATATCTTTTATTACCTTTTATCTGCCGGTGAATTCTGCCTTATCAATAAGATTACCATTCAACAGAAATAATAAAAGGGTAAACAGAAGGCAAAATACGGTATACGGTACCGTCACTAAAAATGCAAAGGCATTTGGTAATAAAAATGCAGCTGCGATCGAGACACCAATGGAGGGTGTCATAATTAATACTAATAGTCCAAAGCAAAAAATCATCTGTACCATTTTATTCGGCTGGTCTCCTAACACTCTTTGATAAAGAACGGTCAGCGCTGTAAACACTGCTCCGGATGCTGCATACGCAGCAGCAAAAAAGATTCCCATGAGCGGATTCATACCACGTATTATCACATAGACAAGGAAAATGAGTACTCCATCCACGCAGGGCTTAATTAGAGAAGTGCCCGAGGCTGCAAACACCTTTGAAATGGAAGATGCCGGCATCAGATAGATGTAGGGCTTTGTCAATTCATTCTTTAGTTTACTCATCATAGACATAATGTATTGAACATAGATGAGAGTTCCTAATATGATATAATCCAATTCTACTGGAAATTCATTCTGGCGGAAATAATAACCAGTAATTCCGGCACCAGCCACTATGAAGAAAGTGAAATTATCCAGGAATATCAGTCTGCTTTTGCGCTTCATTTCATGAATGTGTTTATATAATAATGCACTGGCACCGATTCCCCTGCCAATACCATGATCCTGCTCCTTGACCTTCGTCTTTTTACCCGACGGAGCGACCCGACGCCCTTCCTTAGCGGCCTGCTGTGTTTGGTAAGTCTTTTCCGTAGATACCAGCACGTCTTCATAATAGTCTGCTCTGCCAGAGGTTAAGACATAGATCATAACTGCTCCAAGAAGCGCAAATAATCCTATGGATACTAGTATTGCGGATAACGAATTATGCACTACTCCCACAAATAGCATTGTACCCCAGCCAGCCACCGGGATGTAACCAAAGCCCTCAGAGCTGATAACCCGCAGTGCGGCATCCAGCATTCCTATCTCGTCTTTTTTTGATACAAAGTAAACTGCCAGTAGTATTACAGCAAAGGCAAGGTAAATTACTGTTTTTACAATCTTTTTACGCTTTTCATTGCCGTTTGAAAAAATGTAGATACCAATCGCAAGTAATTGCCCAAACAAAAGCAGCAATGCAAATATAAAAAACAGAGCAAAGACTTCCTTCATCCCATATCCAAAATTCGATCTTAAATTACCAATCTGATAAAAAATGAAAAATCCGCCTAACAGTGATTTACCTAAGGTACTTATTAAGCCGTAGAATAGAATTTTTTTAGACGATATCGGAGCTACGAATAAAAGTCCCACATCCGGCATGGTAAACAAACTGGAACCGGTAGACAACCCGCTGTATACAAAGGTATATAATAGAAACAATGCAACACCGCCG
The DNA here is from genome assembly GCA_023392995.1 of Bacillota bacterium. Taxonomy (GTDB): domain Bacteria; phylum Bacillota; class Clostridia; order Lachnospirales; family Lachnospiraceae; genus Mobilitalea. The sequence goes on along the minus strand of JAEWMZ010000047.1, from coordinate 2,966 downwards.
ATAATAGCGATTAAAACTCTCTCATCCGCATATTCTGCCCTGATCGCTCCTTCTCCCGAAAGTATAACGATTACCAGGGAGCCAGCAATCATCAGAAATACAAAGAGATAGAGAATTAACATCCCCGGCTTTTTTTTCAGGCTTAAAATTTGATTTTTAAATCTGGTTGCAAGTAGATAAATAAGTGCCTTCATGAATTATACCTCTCCCTCCATACGCCTCTTATCTCCTTCGGTAATATGAAAGAACAATGCTTCCAGATCCTCGCCTGAGCCTTCCATCTCCCGTCTGGTTCTTCTGGCCGCAATCCTTCCATTGATCATAATATTGGTACTGTCCCAGAATTCATTGACGCTGTCCAGCATATGAGTACTAATTAGTATGGCGGCTCCGGCATGCTTCATCTCTATAATTAAATTTTTCAGTTCCTTAATTGCGTGAGGATCAAGTCCAACCATGGGTTCATCAAATAGAATTACCTTGGGCAGGGTCAGCATAGCACAGCAAATACTAACCTTTTGCTGCATACCCTTGGAAAGCTCGCTTCCAAGCTTCTTCTTTTTGTCGTCTAGTTCGAATCTTACCAGCAGCTCCTCGGCTCTATTCTTCCAATCCTTAAGCGAATATGCTCGTGCAATGAACTCCAGATGCTCCCACACCGTGAGCATATCATAGAGTGCAGGCATTTCCGGTATATATCCCAAATCTCGCTTCGCCTGCAAGGATTTATTTTCATTTCCGTTAATCGTAATCAAACCCTCGAACTTTAACAGTCCGGCAATTGACTTGATGATTGTCGATTTACCTGCACCGTTAGGACCAAGTAAAACTGAGATTTCTCCTGCATTAATCTCAAAGCTTACATCTTCATTTGCTATGAATTTCCCATACTTTTTTGTTACATTATTTACCCTTAGCATAATTTTTCCACTCCGTCTCTTTCCTAATCTTACTGCGTAACAGGTCCCTCCGCTTTTTACTGGCAAAGGTCATTACAAAATAACTCATCACGTACTTTGACTTGCTATTAATTAATTTTTATCCCTATTTAAAGCTTAGTATACAATAGAAGTTTCATCATTGGAATATATATCCTAATATTTTAATGATTTTATAATTTATCTCATAAAATCAAAGGAATTATTTATAAAAATACAAAAAAGAAGCTGTAAGACGTAAGATTACTCCTAAGCTGCTGTTCTATCGAATAAGTATTACTGGTTTCTAATACAAATTTAGCCACGTTCATTAGTGATCCCTATGTTAATATACATATTATAGAAGGAAGTTGTATTATCATCTGTACCTTTAATTCCTTATAGCAACGGCTGTAGTATCGTTTTTTTGTATTGCTCATGAAAAAAGTATACAAAAAGGAGGTGCAAATTGCCGCCCTCCGAAATGATAACCCTGTTATAGATTAATATTGGCAGTACTGCCCATACTGCTAATATATAACATGCCTATTTATAACATATTAACTTATAGCCTGCTAATTTATAAGATGCTAACTTATAAAATGCTAACTTATTTGTCAACTCATAATATGCTAATTCTATTGACTCTCATTAGATATCTTACCTATCCTATTTACTTCTTGGCTTTAAAATATCTCTTTGCCACCACAATATCTTCCTGCATCTTCGTAATCAATTCCTCCAAAGATCCAAACTTTAGCTCGGGACGGATATATTCATAGAATTCTACTTCCAGCATCTCTCCATACAAATCCCCGCTAAAATCAAAGATAAAGGTCTCAACACCGATAAATTCCTCTTCACCTACGGTAGGTTTATAGCCTATATTCGTAACACCCAGATAGGAAACACCCTTAACAAGGGTTTTCGTTGCATATACGCCGCAAGGAGGCAATAATTTATCTTGTGGGGGCACCAGGTTCACTGTGGGAATTCCGATGGTTCTGCCCAGTTTTCTGCCATGAGCTACCTCACCGCGAATAGAATAGGGTTGTCCAAGCATGGCACTTACTGCCTCCATATCACCTGCCTTAAGGGAAGTACGGATGGCCGAACTGCTTATAATATTACCTTTCCACTTCCGCTTTTCGCAGGCAATTACCTGGTAGCCGTAAGTATCCTCATACTGCTTTAACAAGGCTACATCTCCCCGGCGTTCGAAGCCGAAGCGAAAGTCATTGCCTACAATGATAACTTTTGCATCCAACCGTTTCACCAGAATTTCTTTAATAAAATCTTCGGGAGCCATGGATCTGGTCTCCTCCGTAAAAGGATAGGATACCAGAGCATCAATGCCAAGCTGATTTAAATGATAGAGCTTCTCTTCTTCCGTATAGATTAACTCAAATTCCTTATCCGAAAACAAGTTCTCCGGGTGCAGAAGAAAGCTGAACATAACTGCTTTTTGTCCCTGCTCTTTATAGGAGGTTGCCAAATGAATGAGCTGCTTATGCCCCAGATGAAGTCCATCAAACTTACCTAAGGTAACTGCTGTATTTGTAAATTTAAAGTCTGTATTACCTGCTATATACTCCATAGCCATCTCCAATCCGCCACCTTTTGGTTCTTGTTAAGACAAGAACATCTTAACCGGTTTGTATATTTCATCCTCTGCTTTATATCGGTATACTCCAATAAAATTATCATCCGAATCATATACTCTTGCCAGGTCTGAGGTTATAATTGTGTCCTGTGCTGTAATGCATTGATTTTTGTAAAAGGCATTGCCGTTATAAATGAGTTTATGGAACTTGCGGTCTACGATTATTTTATCCAAATCCCGAAACATTCCATCCACCGGTATGATATGAGCTTCCAGGCTTCCTTCACGAACCAGCTCTTCCAGCTCACAAAGCTTTAAGGCATGCTCCAGCTGAAATTGTCCTACAGCCGTACGAATCAGACTTTTCATGGTTCCACCGCAGCCCAGAGTTTCGCCGATATCATGGAGCAGGGTTCTGATATAAGTTCCTTTACTGCAATCCACCG
>JAEWMZ010000026.1 GCA_023392995.1 Bacillota bacterium | reverse complement strand
TGCCCGCTGGAATCGGAGAGCCTGTCTTCGATAAGCTGGATGCTTCCCTTGCGAAAGCTGTTATGTCAATAGGTGCAGTCAAAGGCGTTGAAATTGGTTCCGGTTTTCAGGCTGCCAAGCTGAAGGGCTCCGAAAATAACGATTCCTTTGAATACGATGATAATGCGAATTTGACAAAGAAAAGCAATCATGCAGGGGGAATCCTCGGCGGTATGAGTGATGGCTCCGATATTATTCTCCGCGCGGCTGTTAAGGCCACTCCCTCTATCTTCCGTCCACAGCAAACGGTGAACAAAGAGAATGAGAATGTTGAGATACAGATACAGGGTCGTCATGATCCGATTATCGTTCCGCGTGCGGTTGTTGTTGTGGAATCCATGGTAGCCATTACTTTGGTGGATCAATTATTTGTTGGTATGACTTCACAAATGAGCCGAATTCGGGAGTTTTATCAGAGTAGATAATTCAGTAATAAGAAGAAATATCTGCCAAATGCAAAAAGTGCTTTTATTAGATATTATTAGAGAGCTTACATAAGAAACGTTTCTTATACCAGCTCTCTAATTTACCTTGTGAAAGCATATAGAATTTTAAAATAATTTTTTGTAAAGTAAAACAGGTAACTCTTTTTCATATAAAGCAAGTTTGCCAACCAAATCAATAAAATGGGGCGTTTGGGTATGGCGTTGTAAAGCCTCCATATCATCCCATTCTTCAATCAAAGTCAAATTGTTACAATTCTCTAATTCTTGAAATAGCTCATACGAAATACAGCCCTGCTCTTTTACAGTTTCATTCACCAATAACCGATAAAGGTTTAGCGCATCGGATAAATGGCCCTCTTTTATAGTGCTTCTTGCAATTACTTTTATCATTTGCATATCCTCCTTTATATATTGACTTTACAACAAAAATGCTAAACGACAATCAAGAATTTTATTCTGTGACCACATTTCTCTTTTCACCTTTCTGGAAAGCCAAGATATTTTGATACACCTCATCAGTGCAGCGTTGTCTTGCTTCTATCGTTGCCCACGCGATATGGGGTGTGATAATAAGCTTGGTGCTGTCCTGAATGTCTTTGAGTGGATTTGTCTCTCGCATGGGTTCTGCCGAAAGGACATCCAGACCGGCGGCACCAATCCAGTCTTCCTTTAAAGCCTTTGCCAGCGCAGCTTCGTTAATGATTGGCCCTCTGCCAAGATTCAGAAGAATTGCTTCCTTTTTCATTTTTCTCAGCTCAGCCTCGCCCATCAGGTCTCTCGTAACCTGATTCAACGGTGCGTGAATGGATATGATATCCGAGGCTTGAAGCAGGGTATCCAGCTCCACCTTCTGATAATCCCCATTATCATTTCTTCCAGAGGTTGAATAGTAGATGATATTACAACCGAATCCCTTTGCAACCTGAGCGACTCCCCTTCCGATCTCTCCCAGCCCGATAATCCCCCAGGTCTTACCTGCCAGCTCATGGAACTTCACATTGAAATGGCTGAAGATGTCAGAACGGATATACTCACCCGATTTTACAAACTGATCATAGTAATGTAATTTTTCGTATAGGTAAAAAAACAGAGCAAACGTATGCTGCACAACTGAATTGGTGGAATAGCTTTTTACATTAGTCACCTGTATGCCTCGGCCATTGGTATAAGGAAAGTCAATGATATTCGTGCCTGTTCCGGTGACGCAGATTAATTTCAGATGTTCCGCTTCGTCCAGAGTCTTTGCTTTCATCGGGACTTTATTAACAATAATAATGTCAGCATCCTTAACCCGCTCCGCTGTCTCTTCCAGATCGGAGCTTGGGTATTTAATCACTTCGCCTAACTGATCGAAGGGTGTAAGATCCACATCGTTTCCTAAGGTATCGGTTTCCAAAAAAATTATCTTCATATGCTATTCCTTTCACGGGTTCATTCCTTTTAGGTAATTGCGAAACTCAGGAACTTTAGCTATTGTATACACAACATATACTGTTTCGAAGCGGAAGCTAAGCCCGAGGAAGCGTTGGAGTGTAGAAATAGTGTTATGTATACAATTTCAATAACGGTATTGTTTCGTAATTGCCTAGTCCATTCCTTTATGTATGGATATTTCTGATCTGCTATGATTCCATTATAAAGTTATTGTATCTTACGTTTGAAAATCGAGACGATCCACCTTGTACTACCATAGCTTTGAGCAGCCGCAACGGTGTTTACTAACTCCCACCCCTGCGAACCTAACTCATTCAATTCATTTTGGAATGAGTATTGATCAACCTTACCTCCTAATGCTCCCTTAGCATCAGTAAAAAGTGTTTTGTATTCAAATTTCTCCACATTCATATCCTCCTCAAATAATTTGGTAGTGTTTATTTTATGCTGCTATTTCTGATGTTTGTTCTTAATTCGCCATAAACTAGAAATTAATTTAAATCTATTGCTAATTCTATTATTCCTATTAAAGATCGATATTATAATTTTACCTTTCTTGTCATTATTATGCAACAATTAAACTAAAAATAAAAGCATCTGCCAAAAGACAAATACTCTTATTTTTAGTTTTCATATTCATTTATCTACACTACATTTTACACCTTTGGTACTACACATTCCTTACACACTTTTTTATATCTTAGGGTATTTTGCTATACTTTAAGATAGTTAATTGGTATACAAGCCTTCCTCCGAACACCTTATATATCCTATCTTTAGCCTTTATTAGCCTTAGTGCGTGTCTGAAACCTCATTGCACCACTCTGAACGTCCCACTTTGTATCCTGCGTTGTCTACCACAAAGTGAGCATTCAGCCCGGCACAAGTAGTTTTCAGATACACCCTAGTTCAGCAATAAACGGTTATCTTATCTTATTCTCTCAGGAAAGCCTACTTTTTTCTGGACTTTTCTTAATGTCTTTGTCGCATAATAATTCGCTTTCTCAGCATTACTCTTGATGATACCATCGATATAAGCCTTGTCCTTTTGCAACTCATCAAATCTGGTCTGTAACGGATTTAACAGATCAGCCACTGCCTCACCTACGGCCAGCTTAAAGTCACCATAACCCGTGTTTACAAACTCTGCTTCCACTTCTGCTGCCGATTTTCCTGTTGCCAAGCCATATATTTCAATCAGATTTCTAATGCCTGGTTTCTCCTCCGAATACCGGATCTGATTATCAGAATCTGTCACTGCTCTTTTGAATTTTCGGATAATTGTATCCCTATCATCCATTAAGTAAATACTTGCATTCGGATTCTCATCGGATTTTGACATCTTCTTATCAGGGTCTTGCAAGCTCATAATGCGAGCCCCCTGCTTACCGATATAAGGCTCCGGTATCGTAAATACATCTCCATAAATAGAATTAAAGCGGGTTGCAATATCTCTTGCAATCTCCAGGTGCTGCTTCTGATCAGAGCCTACCGGAACCACATCGGACTGGAATAATAAAATATCAGCCGCCATTAATACAGGATAAGTATAGAGGCCTGCATTAATATTATCCGAGTGTTTTGCTGATTTATCCTTAAATTGCGTCATACGGTTTAACTCACCCATGTAGGTAAAGCAATTTAAAATCCAGCCCAGCTCAGCATGTCCCGATACATGGGATTGATAATAAATGCAATTTTTCTCCGGGTTCAGTCCTGCCGCAATATATAAAGTCAGAAGCGCCCTGGCTCTTTTCCGAAGCTCTGCCGGATCCTGACGCACTGTTATGGAATGCATATCAACAACACAATAAAAGCATTGAAATTCATTCTCAAGCTCTACCCAATTCTTTAATGCACCAAGATAATTGCCGAGGGTAAGTGTCCCGGTTGCCTGCATTCCGCTGAATATCGATTTTTTTCCATCTAGCATAAGTTCACATCCTATTCCTTAGTCAAGTCTCTCCATTATATGAGTCCTGCCATTGATCTATATTTCAATATATAAAGAAAGCCGCTGATTGTCAATGTTAACTTTCCTATTCATTCCTTATTCCGTTACGTTTATACGTAATATTTCTCCACTAATTGCTGTAAAGAATCAATTACATCCGCATATTCTTCCACCTTACCAAAACCATAGCGAGCAAACACAAAGGGAACTCCTGCTTCCTTCGCGGCTTTTGCATCTCCGTCTGTATCGCCGACATAGATTGGGTTCTTCAATCCATTGCGCTCAGCTACCATCTTAATATTATCTGCTTTCAGCTTACCGGACCTGCCTGGATATTCATAATCGATAAAATATTTCTCCAGATGGGGATTCGCCTGGAAGAAGCATTGAATATAACCTTCCTGGCAATTACTAACAATAAACAGCTTATATTTCTTTGAAAGAAGCTCAAGCGCTGCTTCCAGTCCCTCATATAGCTTTGCTCCGTGAACTGCAAGGTACTCATTCTCATACTCGCAGCATTCCGCAATTAATTTAATGGCCTTTTCTTCCGATACACTTTGGAATAACCTCACCCCAATCACATCCAGCGGCAAACCAAATAGTCCCTGCAGCCGCTCTGCTGTCACCTCATCCGTAACCTCAGGATATTTCTCCTGCAATACTTTATTAAAAGCAACCGCTACCTCCGGAGTTGAATCCCATAAGGTACCGTCCATATCAAAAATAATACTATCAATCATGATATCTTTTCCTCCATACGTATTGTTCCGGGTCAAAGCTCGTCTGAGCCCGGGACAGTGCCTTTCAATATCATGCCTCTTTTTGGCAAACTTGTCAACCTTCTTCCTTTCAATCCAGCTGATTCCATACAAAAGTCGTATAAAAGCTGGTAATCTCCACCCTTTTTTCCCGCTACTTTGCTCATTGAATTTCTTGCTGATGGGCAATCCAAGCTATCCTCTGTCTCCATTCGGTAAAGGTACGCTTTCTCTTTGATATCCTATGCTTGACGCCGTTTGCTTTAATGTCTTATTCTATGATGTCTTACGCCTTGATTCAAATACATTAAAATCAGTATCCACAAATTAGGATTCCTATGGTATAATAACAGCAGCAATGATACTTGTCTGCCTGCATATAATTGTTCCAAAGGATTCCATTATTAATATTGCAACCCATTTATCATAATTGCTATTTAAACATATAACATAAAAACGAAAGGACGAAGCCTTATGAAGCAAATTGCGAGCTTTACCATTGATCATATGAAATTATTACGTGGAGTTTACGTATCAAGAAAAGATAAAATTGGTAACGAAATTATAACAACCTTTGATCTTAGAATGACCCGTCCTAACTTTGACCCGGTTATGGCTACAGGGGAAATGCATACTATAGAGCATTTGGCTGCAACCTATTTAAGAAATCATCCCGTATACGCAGATAAAACTGTTTATTTCGGGCCGATGGGCTGTCGTACCGGCTTCTATCTGCTGCTGGGAGGCGATTATACCTCTAAGGATATTGTCCCTCTAATGATTGAATTATATGAATTCATTCGTGACTTCACCGGTGAAATTCCAGGTGCCACCGCAGAAAATTGCGGAAACTATTCTGATATGAATCTTGATATTGCCAAGTTCTACGCAAAGCAATTCTTAGATGATATCTTATATCAGATCGATGAGGAGCATTTAAACTACCCCGCATAGTATTACAGGCATCAACCTCATATGGCTGTTTTATGAGTACCAATGCTTGTTATTACAAAAAAGAGTGAGAGCTGTTGCCTAAGCTAATGATTATCAGCCCAGCAGCAGTTCTTTTTTATTACATTTCGATGACCGTCATATTTCACTCTTTACTTTAGTGATAAACGCACAGAGTACAGCATATCATTTTTCCTCCATATTCATTTTTCCCTAATGTACGAATATAATGTAATGAGCATGGATAATGGGAGAAGCTATGGCAGACCAAGATATATTTCACACCGCAGAACTCGTAAAGGCAGCAATACCTTTCGTAGACAATAGAACACAGGGTATGGCTGATCTATTTGTTAAGGTATGTGATCTCATGGGCAGTGTAAAAACCGCAAAATCATCGCAGAATTTGGCTGCTTGTGGCTTTACATTGGAGAGTATAGATATTGAAGGGCTACTAGCTGCCGTCCGGCCAGTTTGCAATAAACGGGAGCGCGATATTGTAGATCGTATCCTGAATCTATTTCATATGAAGAAAATGTTTGAAATGTACAATAGTATGATGGAGACAATGAAGAACATGCAGGATGTGGGAGGCTTCCCCTTTGGAGATATGAACGCGGAGAATGCTTCAAATATTTTCAGTAATTTTTCTGGTTCAAACTTTGAATCCATTTTCCAGACAGTGAAGGCTTTTACCGCACAGAGTACAGATAACAATGATAATAACACAGATTCTCATGAATCCTCATCTGATTCTGAGAATGTGAATGAGGTCTATGCCGCAGAGGTGAATCACTACACAAATGGCGAAAATATATATCACCCTGAGACAAATGAAGGCTACGGCTCAGCTACAGACTATGGATACACTTCAACTTCCGGCTATGCCAATGGATCAGCTTCAAACCAAGGGATGGATTATGATAGGAAGGAATACTCCGCCGCAAGTGACATGGCTAAGCCACAGACAGATCAAACGGTTGAGGAAATCTTAAGGGATATCAAATCTGCCGCAGCGGCAGACTCCTTCTCCAACTACAACATGGGCTTAGGTTCAGGTTTTGGCTCAACTTCTACTTTGGGCTCCGGTTCGAGTTCTAGTTCAGCCTCAGGTTCTGGTTCCAGCTCGGCTCTAGGTTCCAGCTCGGCTCCAGGTTCCAGCTCGGCTCAAGGTTCCAGCTCAGCCCCAGGTTCCAGTTCCGCCACCAACTCAGCCCCCAGTGCTGGTTCCAACACTACCTCTGCTCAAAGCTCAAGCCAAACCCCGATGCTGGATATGCTAAAAACTATGGTTCCCTCTGATAAAATGAATACCTTTGAAAACCTTAGCATGCTTTTTAATTCAATGTCATATGATAATAATAGCAAATCTGATGATCAAAAAGGAGAATAATTATGCCTGATACTTCTTGGACGAACAATCCAAAGCTGAACAATATCGATCCCCGTAAAATGACAATTTTCTTAGAATTAATGAAGGAAGCCGATGGTAAGCCCATGGAGCAGCTGGTTCCTTTACTTATGAATGCAAATAAAAAGCTTCAACAGCAAAATATGGCCTTTTCAAAAGATGAAAGTGAGATTCTGATGGAAATATTGACTAAGAATTTATCTGCAAAGGAACGTCAGCAATTTGAGATGATCCGAAAATTTATGGCAACCAGAAAATAATACTTTGAAAAAAACTAAAAAGCAAAAATCGCAAAATCACCATCACTAAATTATAATGACTTAGAAACCAAACTATAATTACATAGAATAGGCCTTCACATTTTTGATGCTCCTGTGTATAAAGCGAATCCGCTCTTACCTGGCTTCATTCAATGTAAAGGCCTAAAACTTTTTCTATTTTCCTTCTTAATATCAAGGGAGCAGCAATGAGGAAGCCTCCTCAGCGCTGTAATTCCCTTCTATTATTATTTTCTAAGCTGTTCCAACCAATTCAAGCATAAGGCAGTCCAATAATTCATACTCAGCCCCTGCACTTCCTGGCTACTCTTTACCGATGTATCACACAGACTAACTCCATGGGGGCCATGGCCAAACAGATGCAATTCACAGGGTACTTCCAGTCGATAGAGGCTCCCAGCCAAATCTGTATAATCACTGGCAGGAATCACAGAATCCTCATAGCTCCCCCAAACAAAGGTAGGCGGTATCTCCTTATGTAGCAGGTTCAGCAGGTTCAAGCCCTCCATCTCAGCTTGTGACGGATCTTCCTTTCCAAGTAGTATTTCTCGTATTCCAGGACCCCGGAAATCAGGCATCAAGCCCTGCTCCATCAAGTTAAGAAGTTCCTCTGGTAATTCTCCGGCTTCTCTTTTCGGGTGAAGGGTGACAGCCGGATAGCCGAGAATCAGGCGCTCCGGTTTGATATCCTCATATTGAAGGCCGATCTCTTCTGTCAGGAATTTCTCTTTGGCAAATACACCAAGACTTAATGCAAGATTGCCTCCGGCGGAAAAGCCTGCTACGGATATTTCATCTGTCAACAGCCACTCCTCTTTATGTGCTTTTACGATACTGACTGCCTTGGCCAGCTCACATAATGCCGTCGGAAAGGGATTCGTAATTTTCACGCTATAGTTTACAACAAAGGCATGGTAGCCATGTCTGTTAAAAAACAATGCTACCGGCTCACCTTCATTTTGTGATACCATAGTATATCCGCCACCGGGGCAAATAATGACGGCTGGCCGTTTCAAGCCTTTTCTATCATACTCTCCATCCTCTAGTATATAAGTTTTCATCACCGCGTCACTACGATCCGACAATGAAAATGTTTTATTCAGCATATTCATACTCCTTTTAAATCTGTTTTCTTTGAATACCTTTTCTCAGAAACTTAAGAATAACCTCCTGATTGGTCGTGCAGCCCATAAACACTGCAATAAACACACCCAAAATAATATTATTCAAAGAGGAAGGCATTCCATAAACGGTCAAGCCCTTTGACAGCGCCGACATTGCAAGGGTTCCCGATAATAATCCCAGAGACATATTCGTGTAGTTTGCCAGGTATAGCCCAACAAGGACAGCTCCCATCGCCCCAAAAACCAGATTTGTAGAGCTTAAATTTGATTCCGGTGCAACCACGGCTTTGGAAGCATTCAGCAGTGCCGCCACTCCCAAAAAGACACCGACAACAAGATAGGTTAACAGAATATTCTTCTTTTCATTTACTCCGTTATTAACAGCAAGCAGCGGATTACTCCCAAGACTCTTTGTGTCAAAACCAAATTTGGTGTATTTCATTAATACCCAGAAAACCACCAGAACTAGGATCATAATGATATAGCAGTAGGGCTGTCTTGCCAATATGGAAAGTTCCTCGTACATAAAGAGGCGTACACCGCTTCCGTCATAAAGTAATCCACTGACTGCCTCATAGAGCATAACAATACCAAGGGAAACAATCATCGTAGGAACCCGGAACAAGAGATAGACACCGCCTTCAAATAAAGAAAGCAGGACGGCAATCACCAGTGACAGAAAGCATAGTCCAAGGATTCCAAGATGGTTATTAATTGCTATATTACCAGCTATAATCCCAGTGATAACCATTGTTGCTCCCGGGGCAAAGTCCCAACGTCCTCCAAAAAGAGGGAGTGCCACCGCAATAGCAATAATTACGTTCAATGCAGAGGACTGAAAAATATCCTGGATGCTCGCCCTTGATACATAGATATTATTACCGCCCTTCAGCTGGATCAGAGCCGCGAAAAACAACCATACCACAACCGGAAATAGAAATGTTTTGATGATATTTACAATTCCCTTTTTCATAATTTTTTCTTACCTGCCCCCAAGCTTGCAGAGCAATCCCATCCTTTCTGATTATTCTCTGGCTTCCTTGATATCCTTCACACTACGAGAAACCAAGCCGGAAAGATCTGACCAGGCACCACTTCCGTCATAAGCCTTTAGAACACTCTTAAGCTCCTGTGCTGAAACAGAGCATTTTGTAAAATCATTCTTTGCGGTAGTCAGCATATAGGTCTCCATATCCGCTAATTCCTCCTCATTACTGAAGGTAGGATAATTAATGGTTGCATTGTATTCAAAGCCGCTTTCCTGCGCAGTCTTCATGTTATATCCATTGGCTGCATCAAACATTAAGGTAAAAAGATACGCTACGGATTCAACATAGTTGTTCGTTCCTCCTATGATTAAGGTACCGTCTTTTAAGTACTTTGCGGAAGAATCGTTGTACCCAAGGGAGGCAAGCTTAATGCTTGTGCTTCCTGAATTTGATGGAGACCACAGTCTTCCCGCTTCGTTTACTGCCGGCAACACCATATCCATACCGGAGCTTAAACCAAAGAGGCAATCCATATCTGTATATTTAGCAATATAAGCCTTTGTATCATCCCCTACGGAGACAAAGCCTGCTTCTGCCGGTAAAGTTCCTGTCTTTTCATCCGGGCAAATAGCTACGCCTGCTTGCTCAAGCACCTCTGTAAAGCCCTGGCAGATGGTAATTGCATCAGAAAATGCATATGCGGGGAAGGAAATAGCACCAACTTTTTTTACACCTGCATTCACTACAGCCTGTCCATAGATTTTTCCCAGTTCATATCCATGATCCGCTCCAAACTGATAGCTTCCGCCGAGAAAATAATCACTGTAGTACAGGTTCGACTGATCGGTGGTTCCCCAGTTTCCATAGCTGTTATATTTTCCGTCCTTGTCAGATTCATTTTTTGCTTCTCCGAACAAGATACCATAATAAACACCCGCAGAGTCGCATTTCTCCATACTCTCTCCAATTACAGTATCGTAACCACTCATGATTGCATTACAACCAGTTGAAATTAAAGCATCCACCGCTCTAAGATGAGCCTCGTTATCGCCGGAGGCAGCGGTTTGGTATTCAAATTTAACCGGAAATTCTTTCGCCAGGTAGTTATCACAGTAGTTTTTGATTTCTTTCCCTTGAATATCGGTATAATTATAAAGAATTAATCCGATTTTTACACTTTTTACGTCTCCCGAAGCATTATTTCCTTTGCTTGCGGCTCCACAGCCTGTTAACAGACCAAAGCTCATCACTAATATGATTAGCATTGCTAAAACTCTCTTTTTCATCTTGTCGTCTCCTTCTCTTATCTTGGAATTTAAGTAATTGCGAAACTCATAGCTAAAAATATGGTATACACGATAGATACTGTATCGAAGCGGAAACTAAGCCCAAAGGAAGCGTTGGAGCGAAAGAACAGTGTCTGCTGTGTATCCAATTGCAGAAACTGTATTGTTTCGCAATTGACTATCTTGGTATTGTTTTTAAGTTATTGCGCTGAGCCGTAATATAAACGATCAGCAGAAAGATCAGTGCTTTAATTAACACTACGATATTGGGATTAAGACCTATTATGGTCATCCCCTTTACCAGAAAGACATAGGTAAAGGTTCCCACAACCGCTGAGCTAATCTTGGTATTAACTCCTCCGGACAAAGACATACCTCCCAACACCAGAACTACGAGTATATCCATCTCCATTCCAGTTCCCGTAGTGGACTGGACCATTCCGGTGGAACAAAGCTTGAAGATTGCTGCAATTCCTACGCAGATTCCTGCAATAGAGTAGCAGATCAGTTTTGTCCGGTCGATGGGAACTCCATTCTGGCAAGCGGATCTTGCATTATCTCCGATTGCCTTAGCCCCTTTTCCGATTGCGGTATAGTTAAAAATAACTGTTAAAATCAGGATGGCAGCTACTGCAACCAACATCATAAAGCTGTAATTCTTTTTAAATAAGGTGACATCCACGTTTGCAATCGATATGCTTTCATTTGGTGTCTGCTGGCATATGTAGGTCACCAAGCCTCTTGCAGCAAACATTATCGATAAGGACGTAATCGTCGCCATCAATCCAAATTTATTGGTAACGACTGCATTGATGATATAGCATATCATGGAAATCAACATGGATACCATAACTGCCAGCATCAGGGAACCACTCCCATTCATGGTAACGACTGCTCCCAGGGAAGCCAGTGCAACCACTGCGCCTGAGGAAATATCCATACCACCGTGAGCAAAGATAAAGCTCATTCCCAAACATGCAATTAATAGCGGTGTGGCTGTTATAATCATGCTGTTTAGATTATATTTGCTAAACAGATTACCTCCTGACCAGCTTCCGAATATGGTTATTACCAATAGAAGCCCCAGCCACTGAATCATAACGGACTGATATTTTTTAAGCATACTTATGTCCATGCATTACTTCATAATTGCCATGAAGCTTCCGCCATGAACCCGACCCCCTTTCATTCCTTAATCTATTAGTATTAGGCAATTGTGAAACAATATAGTTTTTATAATTGTATACACAACAGCTTCAGTTAATGAGTTTCGCAATTACCTAATTAATTCTATCTAATTCAACCTTTTCACAACTTCACCTCTAAATCATAAAGTCAATGACATCTACATCCTTTAAGTTCTTGTGTCTCTTTACTTCCCCGGTCAGATTCCCATCCTTTAACACCAGGATTCTGTCACACATTCCGATCAGCTCCGGCAACTCCTCCGATATGATAAGAATTGCATGTCCCTGGTGCTTCAAATTATTAATCAGCTCATACATCGTGGTCTTCACCCCGATATCCACACCTCTGGTCGGACTGTCTAAGATCATAATTCTACTTTTATTTCCGATAAGCTTGCTAAAGGATACCTTCTGCTTATTTCCGCCGGACAACTCTCTGACCAGCTGCGCTCCGGAGGAGCACTTTATGCTTAGATTCTGGATCTGTGCATTTGCAAATTCCTTTTCCACCTTCGGCAAAAGAAAGAACTTTCCTTTTTTCAGCATTCCCCAGGCCGAGATCGTAAGGTTGTCCTGAATGCTTTCATTCAGTATTAGGGTTTCAATATCACGGTCTTTTGATATATACCCCACTTTTAATTTTAAAGCGTGGGCAATCCCCTGCAATTCTTCTCCAAAGACCTTTACCTTGCCCTCGTTCACCGGAATATGCCCTGCCAGAACCTTTCCGATCTCATGCATTCCAGAACCGGATAACCCTCCGATTCCAAGAATCTCTCCCTGATGCAGTGAAAAGGTTATCTTCTTTAGTACCTCAGTTGAAATTTGCTCCACGCTCACTGCCACCTGATCCGTAAGCCGATTCTCATAATCTGAACGATAAAGATTCTCTGCCAGCGTTCTTCCAACCATTGCCATCTTTATGTTACTCTCAGAGAAATCTTTCCTCTCAATGGAGGTAATCTTTTCACCATCTCTTAATACGGTCAGGGTGTCACAGACCTCCATCAGCTCTGGCAGATCATGCGAGATAAATAGCACCGCTGCTCCCTGCGTCTTTAATTCCCGCATGATTTCATAGATCTTAAGCCTTCCATCCTGAGACAAGGCCGTAGTCGTCTCATCCACAATCATCAGCTCCGGCTTATAATATAATGCCTTTGCAATTTCGACCAGCTTTCTGGCTTCAAAATCCAATTCCTGAATGGGACGAGTCACATCGACCTGTGATAAACCCACCTTACTTAAGGCTTTTTCCGCTTCTAGGTACATTTCTTTCATGCTGATAAAAGGACCTCTTCGAAACCTCTGTTCATCTCCCAGAAATATATTCTCCGCAACAGAAAGAAGGTCTATGGTATCCTTTTCCTGCACAATCATAGAGATATGCTTCTCCCGGGCGTCCAGTGGGGATTTTGGGGCATAGGGCTTACCCTTTCGCAGAATTTCTCCCGAGGTGGGAGAATGAATACCATAAATGATAGAGGAAATCGTAGATTTACCTGATCCGTTTTCACCAATCAGCCCCTGGATTTCTCCAGTTCTGATTTGAAGGGAAACCTCCTTCAGAGCAGTGATTTCTCCGAAGCTTTTCGTTAATCCCTTTGTTTCTAATAAAACTCTTGATGCATCCATATAATCTCCTTAGCCTAAATGTACATCTTATCCAATGTCCTTTCTTCTATCCTGGAATCAGTATAACAAAAGCAATATATAACCTTATATTCTTTATTTGTTGACTTTAATGGTCATATTTTGCTATCATGAAAGTATCTACTTCGTGTTACCCAATCATTGGTATGAGAATTCAGTTCTTGTATCCCATAAAAAGTAAAGGCTTACCTGGACATTTCTGTTATATATTTGGGTGAGCACGGAAAGGCGGTCTTTTATGAAGAACGGTTTTGATCTCCAGTCATTTGATTCCATATACCCCTATAAATTATATATCAGTAAAGTAACTCACTTTAATCTTCACTGGCATAACTATATTGAAATCTTTTACGTCAAAAAAGGAGCCATTCGGATTACCACCGGTGATTTTAGCTTCAACCTGGATGAAGGACATATTTGTTTTATTGACTCCGGAATCATTCACAGTGTAAACCAGAGCAACAATCCAAATGAAATTCTTGTGCTGCAGATCTCCACGGAAAGTACAAGTCCCTTTCATTCTCTCCAGAAATATAAATTTAATGCCGAGACGTACTTATCTGATTTGTCCAGTGCGGCTCTTCCGCTGTCCGAGCTGCAAAAGCTGTTGAACGACAGCTACGAGGAAAGCATTCTGAAGGCTCCCGGCTACGAAAGCATTATCTCCTGCTATATTAATGCGATTATTGGTATTATGATTCGCCGCTACTATCTGGTGTATAAGACAGATACGGATTATATTGCTGAATCCAACCTCCAGCGCCTCTCACATATTATTGACTATATGGATAGCCATTTTATGGAAAAGCTCTCCTTACAGCAGCTGGCTGATAATCTGCACATGAACTATTACTATTTATCACACTTTTTCAAGGATACAGCCGGGGTCTCCTTTCAGGATTATCTGAATAATCTCCGTGTGGATAAGTCCCTGCCCCTGCTGGCTGATCCGGTGCTCAATATAACTAGAATATCCTATGATTGCGGTTTTCCTAACATTAAAGCATATACTAAAGCCTTCAAGGAAAAGTTTGGTGTACTTCCCTCGGAATACCGAAAAACTATTGTATCGACCCTAGAATCGCCTCCTCCTGCGAAGCCTGATGATGCTTTTTTCAATACGTACACAGCATCAGCGGAATCCTTTTTCTCGTCGCAAAAATCAATCCGGGAATTTTTATCTGTTTCCGAAGCAGCAAATCTGCATCCAGAAACGAAGCACACTCTGATACAAAATATTGACATTAGCTCCAACCTAACGGAGGATCTATTTCTTCAGCCTACGAGTGTATTGGATGTGGAGCCTGAGGCTATCTTCAGCCTGGATACCTCCGCGCTGCTTCAAATAAAAAATGCTTTGAAGGTCAATACCTTCTGTATCCTAAGAGAGAATGAAAGCAGCCCCTGTTCCGATAAATTGCTAAAGCAGAAAGCTGCTGAAATCAACTGCGCAATTACAAATACCCTACATCAAAACTTGCGCTTACGGGAACCGGCGGATGGCATCGAGTCCTTTTCCCTGTTGTCTGGTAATCGTACCCTCAGCCAATATCTTAGCACGCTCCAATACAACAATATTTTGGCACTCCATATGCTTAAAGATAAAAACATTGTGGAGCCCTTCTTATCCAGTACTTCCCTTATGACCTCCTTCTCAGTACCGGCTCCCGCTCTTTTCGCCTCTTCCTTTGTGCAGCAGCTGTCGGGCAAAGTTCTGTATCATGACAATTCTTGTATCATTGTTATGGAGGATCAAAAGTATCATATCCTATGCTTTCATGCAAAAAGCTACGATACTTATCTTGCCTTGAATAAGGATCTTGATTTTCGCTTGGAAAACTATAATTTTTTCACAAAATCATTTCCTTCTATAAAATATACTTTTTCCTTGAAAGAGGTAAAGCATAAGTTAAAGCAGACCACCATGCAGGTCTCCAATGAGCAGGGCTGTATCCTAAATAATTGGATCGGTTTAGGTAACCCAACTTACCTGACCCCTGATCTTATGAAATATCTCCAGTCCATAACTCAGCCCAGCCTGAATGTGAAGGTATCACCCTTTCGGGAATCACCCATTATCACAGTACAATTACCTCCGCTGGGCTTCGCTTATATTCTGCTGGAACCAGTATAATATCAGCAAAGCTTGAGCTCCAGCTTCTGCCTCCATCAAGCTAGGAATACGGGAAAGCACGCAAAAAAGGACATATTGCTCTGCCCTGTAGCTGCAATATGTCCTATAAAATTACCTATTGATCAATTCTTAATTTTGCGGTACATCAGAAAATACTCCTTCATATAAAGCAACAAGGATAAGAATAGGAATGCCCCGCAGACCAGCATCAGCGCATTCGTTGTTTGGTACTTTAATGTGGGCATCGCTACAAGGATTAGCATGACCGCATAAAATACCGTGGTGGATATCTTTCCAAACCACTTAGAGCCATTTAACTTTGTTCCCTTTTTCAACATAATCAATCCGGCAATCACCAGGAATAGCTGCAACACTAAGAACATAATTAATAATAAATACATCCATTTGATCTTTACAATCAATACAAAAATTAAAGACGCTTGTGTAAGCTTATCGGCAATCGGATCAATCAACTTTCCTAAATCCGTTATCATATGATATTTGCGGGCAATAAATCCGTCTAAAAAATCCGTCATTCCAGAAATAAATACAATAATCGCTGCTCTCAAATATTCACCAGGGGTAGTTGCTTTGATATACAGAATGACAAACGCCGGAATTAAAAGAAAACGAATATAGCATAAAATATTAGGTATTGTCCATAAATCCTTTTTAGAAAACTTTGTAATTACTTTCATTCGTTAACCTCCCTTAGTACCACATAGTTTCAGTATGAATTAGGCCACATTAGTTTATTTTACCATAATTGCTTGAACTTTGATAGATGATTTTCTTAATTTCATTAAAATTGCAGATTACTGTACTTTTTTCAGAAACTGATCTTTTTTATCAATAAGGATTCCATTTGAAATAATCCATACCTACAATAAGGAAGAAAGTGCGGAACCATATTAGGAACCGCACTTTCTTCCTTGTTATTGAAATTCACTTATCTCATGATATCTAGGGTGATATGAAGCAATCATTATTGTTTTCACAATGAAATCAATTCATTGTTATTTCCATCACTTTGCCCATATTCCCTTATGTCACCTTACTCTATTCGTATCCTTTGTGATTAACTTTGTAGTACTTTGTTTCCAGTTATCTCTATACTCTTTATTTTACAACAATATTTACAATCTTTCCAGGTACATAGATTTCTTTCACTATGGTACCAACCAGCTTATCACCAAGGGCATCCTTTGCTGCCAGAAGGATAGAATCCTTCGCTGCATCTGCAGCAACCAGTACAGTGGTCTTTGTCTTGCCGTTCATCTGAACTGCGATTTCAATCTCACTGTCTTTCATCTTTTCTTCATCATACTCCGGCCAGGTATTCTTAAATACGGAAGTGTCATGGCCTAACCCTGCCCACAATTCCTCACTGACATGTGGAATAAAAGGTGCCAAAAGGATGGTTGCAGTCTCTAAGGTCTCCTGATCAATACCGCCAACACGTTTCGCAAGCTCTAACATCTTGTTGTTATATTCCATGAAACCGCTCACAACCGTATTCAAGCTGAAGGTCTCGAGACGAGTAGTAATATCATAAATCATACGATGGCGTAATTTTACCATTTCCTGGGTAGGAGCAACGGTACGATCCTTATTGTCCATAACCAGGTTATAGAAACGGTTAATGAAACGGTAAACGCCGTCAATTCCTCTGTCATCCCATTCGGAATCCAATTCCGGAGGTCCAACAAAAAGCTCATACATTCTCAAGGAATCACAGCCGTAATCACGAACAAGATCATCAGGGGATACTACATTTCCCTTGGATTTACTCATCTTTGCGCCGTTCTTTCCAATCATACCCTGGTTGAAGAGCTTCACAAAAGGTTCATCAAAGTCTATCACACCAATATCATTTAAGAATTTAGTGTAGAATCTGGAGTAAAGCAAATGAAGTACCGCATGCTCCACACCACCGATATACATATCGACCGGCAGCAGCTCATGAGCCTTTTCCTTGGAAACTAACTCTTTATCATTCTTATTATCCACATAACGAAGGAAATACCAGGAGGAGCCAGCCCACTGGGGCATGGTATTGGTTTCTCTCTTTGCCGGGGCACCGCAGGTAGGACAGGTCGTATTGACCCATTCATGGATATCTGCCAAAGGTGATTCACCGGTGCCTGTCGGCTGATACTTCTCTACTTCCGGCAGTAATAAAGGTAGTTGATCTTCTGGAACCGGAACCGCACCGCAATGCTCGCAGTGTACAATCGGAATCGGCTCTCCCCAGTAACGCTGTCTGGAGAATACCCAGTCACGTAATTTATAATTTACTGTTTTCTTGCCAATTCCCATGCCGTCTAATTTATCCGGCACTTCTTTCTTCGCTGTATCAGAGCTCATACCGTTCCATTCACCGGAATTAATCATAATGCCAGCCTCTGTATAAGCCTCTGTCAAATTCGGATTTACCTTACCGTCCGGTGAGATGACCTGAATAATCGGGATACCAAACTTCGTTGCGAATTCAAAGTCTCTGTCATCATGGGCAGGAACGCACATGATTGCTCCGGTACCGTAATCTGCTAATACATAATCAGATAACCAGATCGGAGTTTCCTTGCCGGTTAAAGGATTAATGGCATAGCTTCCGGTAAATACACCTGTTTTCTCTTTATCCTGCATACGATCGACAGAGGATCTCATAGATGCTTTAAAGATATAATCCTCTACTGCTGCTCTGGTTTCCTCCGTTGCCAGCTCCTTCGCCATTGCATGCTCCGGTGCCAGCACCATAAAGGTCGCCCCATATAGGGTATCCGGTCTTGTGGTATACACACGGATGGAACTTGAAGTACCTGCTACGGTAAAATCAACCTCCGCACCATAGCTCTTGCCAATCCAGTCAGACTGCATCTTCTTAACCTTCTCTGGCCAATCCAGTTTATTTAAATCCTCTAATAAACGATCTGCATATTCCGTAATCTTTAACATCCATTGCTTTAAGTTCTTCTTCGTAACAGGAGAACCGCAGCGTTCACATTCACCGTTTACAACCTCTTCATTCGCAAGTCCGGTCTTACAGGATGGACACCAGTTAATCGGCATCTGCTTTTCATAAGCAAGTCCTGCCTTGAACATCTTAACAAAGATCCATTGAGTCCATTTATAGAAATTCGGATCGGTGGTATTTACCTCCATATCCCAGTCATAAAGTGCTGCAATTTCATTAATCTGCTTTTTGATGTTAGCTACATTCTCAGCTGTTGATTTGCTTGGATGAACGCCCATCTTAATCGCATAGTTTTCAGCCGGAAGCCCAAACGCATCCCAACCCATGGGATGAATGATGTAGTGACCCTTTAAGATCTTATAACGGCTCCAAACATCACTGATGACATAGCCTCTCCAATGTCCTACGTGAAGACCGCTGCCGGACGGATAAGGAAACATATCCAGACAGTAATACTTTGGTTTTGTTCCATCATTGACATTTACCGGGTTCTGTTCCCATATCTTACTCCATTTTTTTTCAACTTCCTTATGATTATAAGGTGCTGCCATAATTACTCCTCCTAATACTGATATTCATTTTTAGATTTCATACATCAATCCTTTAAAACGGGTTTGATATCTAAATTGCTTCTTTCGGTTCTGCACATAAAAAAACCTTCCGCCTCTAACAAGTTCCGTCAGTATGCTGCTTCACTTGCCTTGAATAAGAGACGAAAGGTGACTTCCGTGGTACCACTCTATTTCGTATAGGAATAATTAAAAATCTGATCTGATTTGATCTGATGTTATTTAATCTGATTTGATTTCAATTGATCTAATCAGTCTGATTATTCCGATATACGCACTTATCTTCGATAACGGGAATACCGCTCCTGCCTACTCTATTCAACAAGAGAGCTCAAAGGCGAGTTGGGAGGCTGTCGCTGCTGCCTTTCACCAACCGGCAGCTCTCTGAGAGCACAGAATCTCTTAATACTCCTTATCAACGCATTGTCATATAAATTTCCATTCTTTAAATATAACCAGATCCATCTAATTTGTCAAGATATGATTTATTTTAGTCTTCCCAATATGATTTATTCTGAGTCTTCACTATATGATTTATTTTGAGTCTTCCCAACTTTCGTAAGATTAAAACCCTTATATCTTAAATCGTTCCACTAACTGCAGCAATGATTTTGAATTCTGCTCGGACACCTCTGCTTGCTGCAGCAGCTCACCGGTATTTGCAGTCACCCGGTCAATGCTATTGGCAATGCTGCTTGCTCCATCCGCACCTTCCGAAGTAGCACCTGCAATTTCGCCCATTGCCTTCGCCATCGTCTGGATGGTACCGCTTAAGTCTGTGGCACCATCACGAAATTCTGAAATCATTTTTTCCAGATATTTTGCATCTTTATGATACTCATCCGAAGCATTCAGCATCCGGTCATAATCCTGCTTCACATTCTCTGCCAAGAACCGAACCAGATCGCTGGAGTTTCCATATAAACTGTCTACCGAATGGGTGACGGACTGAATCATGTCTTGAATCTGTCCAACCGTATTTTGTGAATGCTCTGCCAGGCGTCTTATCTCCTCTGCCACGATGTGAAACCCTTTTCCAGCCTCCCCTGCACGGGCAGCTTCAATTGCAGCATTTAACGCTAATAGGTTGGTTTGATTGGCAATCTCAATAATAACACCGGATAGTTCACTGATTTGTTCCACCGCTTTGGCATCCTCCAAGGCCTGTTTCAGCCTTGTCTGAGCATCCCGGATCACCTTCTCGCCGCCCTCCACAGTCTCACGGAAGCTGACTTTCATCTCCTGTGCACGGCCGCTGATTTCAGCAACTGCTCCTGCCGCAGCTACTGACTGCTGTGCAATGGAGTTGGCGGTATTCGATAATATTTGAGATTTGGTCTTCATTTCTTCTGAGATCGCCGTCGTCTGCTCCATTCCAGCCGCAATTTCTTCTGTGGCTGAGGATATCTCTTCAATCTCATTGCTTAGCAGCAGCATATCCTGCTTTACTATATTGGCTGAATCCGCCGTATGCTCCGATTCTTTCACTACTCCATGAATGAACTCTTTAACCTGGCTCGACATTTCATTCAAGGTCTTTGCCAGCAAGCCAATTTCATCCTTGGTACTAATATCGATTTGCTGAATTGTAATTACACCATTCTCATCCTTTTCAAATCCCTTCACAAGACTGACGATGGGCTTTGATATCCTTCTGCTGAGAATAATTCCAGACGCGGTAATACCGGCAAGTGCTACTAGAACCAGCATAAGAACGCTAAAAAAATCCTTTTGAAAGCTGTCATTTAAGCTTTGCTGCTTTTGTGCTACCGTATTGTCAATATCATCTATGTAATTTCCTGTACTGATAATCCAGCCCCAGGGTTCAAAAAGCTTTGAATATGCCCGCTTTGGACTTAATTTACCACTGTCTACATCCTCCGGCTTCACCCACATATAATCCGTAAAGCCTGAGTTTTTCCCCTCCGTAGCTGCGCTGATAATTTCCTGAATTAATTTCACTCCATTGGAATCTTCTATATCAATTCGGTTTTTTCCCTCATCTTCCGGTTGAATCGGATGTGATATGAGATTGCCCTTGATATCATCAATCCAAAAATATCCGCTCTCATCATATTTCAATGCTTTGAGAGCCTCCTTTGCAGTTTCTCTGGCTTCCTCCTCTGTCATTTTTCCAGCCTGATAGGAACTGTAGTAAAAGTTTATTACCGCTGTTGCAGTTTCAACCTCGCTCTGGATCATATTGTCATAATCATCTGTTAGAGAGGTTCGAATCGCTTCGGTTTCTCTACTATTTAATTCCACGATACTATTTAAGCAGTAGCCACCGATTAAAATAATAAAAAAGGATGCTGTTGTGAGTAGCGTCAATAGTATTTTGTTTCTAATTTTCTTCATACGTACCTCCGGGTTGTCCTTCGTGATGTGTTAGATTACTTGTCTTCGTCGGCCGGTTGCACAATTAACTCCAAATCCCATATGTGCCCATATACAGAGATTTTTCATCGTTTCCAACAAATGCTTGGCTGTATTTACCAACACATTATAGTATGGTTATTTCCTATTTTCAAGTACAATCGCAAACGCTACCGCAAACTATCTTCAAATTCAATACATGACACCCCCTTTTTCTGAATATAAATACAGTAACTCATCCCATGTCTAAGGAGTTCCCATGGATCTTATCACCAATTTTATCAATGATTACGGCTTAATCGCCATGTTCTTAATCATCCTGCTGGAATATGCCTGCTTTCCCGTATCCAGCGAAATCGTGCTTCCCTTCTCCGGTGCTTTTGCTTCGGCAAATGATATTAACTATTTCGTCCTGCTGCCCTTAAGTATCCTCGCAGGCCTCATCGGCACCGGCTTTTGCTTCTTTGTTGGCTGGTATGGCGGCGGAGCTATTCTACAGGCTATTACAACGAGATTTCCAAAATCAAAGAAGGGTCTGGAGGCTGCCAACGATAAATTTCTTGAACATGGAGCTGCCGCTGTTTGCATTGGGCGGGTGATTCCATTAATCCGAACCTACATAGCTCTGATTGCAGGCGCTTCCAAATTAAACCCTGCCACTTATTTTGCAGCTTCGGCACTCGGTATTACCGTCTGGAACACCTTGCTCATCGGGCTGGGTTATATTCTTCATGACAATTATCAGTTTGTAGCAGTGTATTACAGTCGATATAAGCACAATTTAATTCCAGTGGCCGTCCTATGCCTGGTCGCTCTGATCGTTAATTTCATCTATAAAAAAAGGAAAAAAAGAGCTCTCTTGTCGCGTTCAGCTGGTTCGTCCGGTTTGGCTGGTTCATCGACTTCGGCTAGTTCGTCCGGTTCGACTGGTTCACCATTAATATAGAAAGGTATGAGCTTTTTCCTTTCCACCCAAAAGAAAAACACCATGGTTTCTGGAGTGCTTGATAGCAAAGACGCAGCCCTTATAAAAAAGGCTGCGCGGTTTCGCTAACTATAAATGGGACAGCATATTAAGCCTGTATAATGGTCTTTGTCTTCCATTTCCCGGAGTATACTCTAACAATACCTACGATAGCCGTCATACACCAATTCAAGGCAGTAGCCCACCAGATTCCATAGAAACCAATCCATCTGGTCAATACAACCGCAAATAAAATTCTGCAAACGACCTCCGTAAATCCCATGATTAACGGTACATTGATATCACCTGCACCACTGAGGAAGCTTCTTGTAATAAGAATCATTCCCAGTGGAGCGTAAAAGAAGCAGGTAATCCGAATTGCATTTACTCCAATATGCAAAACCTCTGCTGCTTCTCCCTTGTTAAGAAAGAGAGCCATAACATGCTCCCCACCAAAGTACATCACCGGGAGCATAACAATACTAAATATCATCAGGATCATGGTAGCTGCTCGGAAGCCCTCCTTAACACGATCGAGTCTTCCGGCACCCACATTCTGGCCGGTATAGGCTGCCAATGCCGCGCCCACAGACATTCCGGGCTGAAGCACCAGCTGCTCAATTCTGGCATAGACGGTATTGGCGGCAATTACCACATCATTATAGCTGTTGATAACCCCCTGCAAAGCCATCATGGAAGAGGAAACCAAGGCATTCTGTAAGGCTACCGGAACGCCTAATTTAATGCATTTTCTCAATATTTCTTTGTTCGGCTTAAATTCCCTCCAGGACATGTGCAAAACCTTGGCTTTCAGCATGGTGTAGATAATGCAGGATACTGCGGCCGCAATCTGTGATATCACGGTTGCAAATGCAACTCCGGGAACATTCCAATGGTATTTCAGAACAAATAATAAATCCAGTAGTATATTTAAGATACAAGCCATAATTAAAAAGATTAATGGTGTTGTAGAATCTCCGAAGGCACGAAGTACTGCCGCCATTCCGTTATAACAGGTAATCCCTAAGATTCCTGCAAAGGTTATCTTCATAAAGATCTCTGACTGATCAATAATCGTATTCGGCGTATTCAAAAGTTCCAAAAGCCATCTGCTTGAAAAGAACCCCAATATACCCAGCAGGACAGATACTCCCAGCACCAGATAGGTCGCTGTTGCAAAGGCTTTTCTTACATTATCATAATCCCTTGCTCCAAAATATTGTCCGATCACAATGGAGACACCAGTGGAAAGGCCAAAGGAAAGGCCTATAATCAAGAACACGAGAGAGCCGGTAGCTCCAACAGCTGCAAGCGCCTCACTTCCTACGAATTTACCCACAATGACAGAATCTATAATATTGTACAATTGTTGAAAAATATTACCAATCAGCATCGGAACCGAAAATTTTAAGATCAATTTTGCGGACGACCCCTTTGTCATATCCTTCGTTATTGATTT
>JAEWMZ010000014.1 GCA_023392995.1 Bacillota bacterium | reverse complement strand
ACGATATTCAGCAGGACAGGCTCACTATGGTGCTGCAACTGAATTGTAAGCTCCTGATTTATTATTTTCTGAATCTGTTTATTGCAGAGCTTGTTATTACTTAACAAGAGGCGCAGGTCAAATACGATACATTCATAGCTGCAATCCTCAGGAACACCTCCATGGGGCATGCCTCCCTGAATGAAGAGAATATCCTCCTTATCTGCATGGATCTGCACTCCATCCACAGTAAGGTGCAGACTGCCTTCAAGAATACGAATAATCTCATATTCCGGATGCCAGTGATAAGGCATCTGATAGCGGGGATGACTAGAGGCAACATGATAAAAGGCCACTGGAAAATCAAAGGTTCCCTGCTGCTTATCCTCTCTGTAATCCAAATATTTCATATAAATTGCCTCCTCATTATAAAAAGTGAATATTATCATATTTTATTGTCATTTTAACACAAGTAATAAAGTGAAAGCAATTGTATAATATATACATCAGACAAACATTACAAAACATCGTATTTCTATAGCCTCGGTGAAGTGTCTATGCCCGTGTTTCGACGGCAGGTCATAAAGATCATAAAGAGGCAGTTTTAGCCGCAAGGAAGCGGCAGAAGGAGGATATCATGGCAAAAAGCAGATTAATTGGAGACTATCCTGTAATAGGAATTCGTCCAACCATCGACGGAAGAAGAGGTGCAGTAAAGGTTCGTGAATCTCTTGAAGTGCAAACGATGGAGATGGCAAAGGCAGCAGCAAGATTATTTGAAGAAAATCTGAAATATTCCAACGGAGAACCGGTGAAGGTTGTTATCGCAGATACTACCATCGGTGGTGTTGCAGAAGCTGCAGCATGTGCTGCTAAATTTAAAAAAGAAGGTGTAGATATTACCTTAACAGCAACTCCTTGCTGGTGCTACGGAGCTGAAACCATGGACATGGATCCTATGACAATTAAGGGTGTATGGGGCTTTAATGGTACAGAACGTCCGGGAGCTGTATATCTGGCCTCCGTACTTGCTACACATGCACAGAAGGGTCTTCCTGCTTTCGGTATCTATGGACATGATGTTCAAAACGCAGATGATACTACAATCCCGGAAGATGTACAAGAAAAATTACTTCGTTTCGGACGTGCAGCAGTGGCTGCAGCAACCATGAGAGGAAAATCCTATCTTCAGATCGGTTCCATCTGTATGGGTATCGGCGGTTCTATTATTGATCCCGCTTTCGTTGAAGAATACCTGGGTATGAGAGTGGAGTCTGTGGATGAGGTTGAGATTATCCGCAGAATGACAGAAGGCATTTATAACGAAGAGGAATTTAAAAAGGCTCTTGCATGGACAAAAGAGTATTGCAAGGAAGGCTTTGATAAGAATGCAGAACAGTTCCAAAAGAGCCCAGAGGAGAAGGAAAAGGATTGGGAATTCGTAGTTAAGATGATGGTTATTATCAAGGACTTAATGAATGGTAATCCGAACCTTCCAGAAGGCTGTGAAGAAGAGGCAGCAGGTCATAATGCCATCTGTGCAGGCTTCCAGGGACAGAGACAGTGGACGGACTTCTATCCGAACGCAGACTTTGCAGAAGCGTTAATGAATACTTCCTTTGACTGGGAAGGTGTAAGAGAACCTTACGTCGTAGCAACAGAAAACGATGTTTTAAATGGTATCAGTATGCTATTCATGAAATTATTAACCAACAAAGCACAGATCTTTGCTGATGTTCGTACCTACTGGAGTCCTGAGGCAGTAAAGAAAGCAACCGGCTATGACTTAGAGGGTCCGGCAAAAGAAGCCGGCGGCTTCATTCACTTGATTAATTCAGGTGCAGCTTGCCTTGACGGTAACGGAGAAGCAAAGGATGAGAATGGAAATGGTATCATTAAGCCTTGGTATGACGTAACTGAGGAGGATCAGAAAGCAATTCTTGCAGCAACCACCTGGAATGCAGCTGATACCGGATATTTCAGAGGCGGCGGCTACTCCTCCAGATTCCTGACAAAAGCACAGATGCCTGTAACCATGATTCGTCTAAACCTTGTGAAAGGTCTTGGCCCGGTACTTCAGATTGCAGAAGGCTGGACAGTAGAGCTTCCTGATGAAGTATCCGATAAAATCTGGAAACGTACCGATTATACTTGGCCTTGTACCTGGTTTGCACCAAGAACAACAGGAGAAGGTGCTTTCAAGACCGCTTACGATGTTATGAATAATTGGGGTGCGAACCATGGCGCTATTTCTCATGGACATATCGGTGCAGACTTAATTACCCTTTGCTCAATTTTACGTATTCCGGTAGCGATGCACAATGTAGAGGAAGAGAAGATATTCAGACCGGCAGCATGGAATGCGTTTGGAATGGACAAAGAGGGTCAGGATTACAGAGCCTGCGAGACCTACGGACCACTCTTTAAATAAATATTGGAACTGATTTAATAAAAAGTGATTTAATTCTGAGGAAAGTAAGCCATATGGTTATATCATATGGTTTACTTTCTATATACGGGTAAACTCCTTATGCCTATGTCAAAGGAGTTATTGATATAAACCCGTTTGCGTTAGAATTAAGTACTCATCCTCAGGACTCGTGAGTATTTACTTTGTAAACCGGTTGGATTAAAATGGGAAGATAAGAGTGAGGTTTAGGAGGTTACTATGCAAAATTATTATTTAGCAATTGATATAGGGGCGTCCGGCGGGCGGCATATTCTTGGCAGCGTCAGCAACGGGAAAATATGCCTGGAGGAAGTTTATCGCTTTGAAAATGGTATGGAAAAGGTGGATGGCTCTCTTTGCTGGAATACGCATAAGATTTTTCATGAGATCCTTGAGGGTATGAAGCGCTGCAAGGAGATTGGAAAGATTCCGGTAAGCGTTGGTGTGGATACTTGGGGAGTGGATTTTGTACTGCTGGATCAGGATGAGAATATCGTAGGAAATACGGTGGGATATCGTGACAGCAGAACCCAGGATATGCCCACCGAGCTGGAAAAAATAATTCCGGCTGATAAAATGTATGAGCGTACAGGCATTCAGAGTCAGGTTTATAATACGATATACCAGTTGATGGCTCTTGGGAAGGAGCATCCGGATCAGCTGGCAGAGGCTGAGACTTTACTATTTACACCGGATTATTATCATTTCCTGTTGTCAGGGGAGAAACGGCAGGAATATACCATTGCATCTACAAGTATGATGCTGGATGTTCATAAGAAGGCTTGGGACTATGAGCTCATAGAAACCCTCGGGCTGCCAAAGAAGCTGTTTACAGAGCTTCAAATGCCAGGCAGTGTGGTAGGTAATCTAAGAGCTGGAATTCGTGAAGCAATCGGATATGACTGTAAGGTAGTGGCACCGGCCTCCCATGATACAGCATCCGCTGTGGCAGCAGTGCCAAGTATAGAGAAGGATACCCTTTACATCAGCTCTGGGACCTGGTCTTTGATGGGAATCGAGTCAGAGCTTCCCAATTGTTCTGAGGAATGCAGACGTTCAGGCTTTACTAACGAGGGTGGTTATAATTATAGATATCGCATTCTGAAAAACATTATGGGTCTGTGGATGATACAATCTGTACGCAAGGAAATCGGAGCAGGGAAATCCTTTGCTGAAATCTGTGAGAGTGC
>JAEWMZ010000391.1 GCA_023392995.1 Bacillota bacterium | reverse complement strand
CCAGAGGATCAAGAAGCAAAGCTTCTGGAGAATCCCAAGCTATTTAACACACCAATTGTTCGTAATGGGAAGAAGGCAACCATCGGCTATCAGCCGGAGGTATGGAAAGGCTGGGAGTAATTACAGCTTATGTCATTTGTTTTGAACAGATGATACTGATAAGGATAGTATGGGCAAGGAAACGTGGGCAAGAAAGAGGGACAAGGATGATAGGAACCTGGAATAGGTAGGAATCAGGTAGAGATCAGGCATGGATAAGGCATGGATCAAGCATGGATCAAGTATGAATCAGGTAGGGGTGGATTTATTCGGGCACCCGTAGTATAATTAGGGCACGTTATATCAGTAATACTATATGGAACGTGCGAAAGGCAATCCCGGTGAATATCGTAAGATCATCTGGTAGCTTACTGGTTTGCCAGCTTAAAGGAGCCATGAAATGAATAAAGAGGAACTACAAAGTAGGGAGGCGGAGAGTGAGCTGCGATATCTGAAGCTCCTATCCAGCCAATACCCCACCATTGCAGCAGCCTGTACCGAAGTGATCAATCTCCAGGCAATTTTGAATTTACCAAAGGGTACGGAGCATTTTTTATCAGACATTCACGGGGAAAACGAATCCTTCGATCATGTTTTAAAAAATGCCTCCGGCGTGATTAAGCGTAAAATCAAAGATTTGTTCGGAAAGTCTCTGGGAGAAAATGATATCAAAAGTCTGGCAACGCTGATCTATTACCCGGAACAAAAGCTTGAAATCGTATTAAAACAGGAACAAAACCTGGAGGATTGGTATCGAATTACACTATACAGGTTAATTGAGATTTGCCGTTATGCATCTTCTAAGTATACCAGATCCAAGGTGAGAAAGGCGCTGCCCAAGGACTTTGCCTACATTATTGAGGAACTTTTACACGAAGAGGCTGACGAACGGGACAAGGAAGAGTATTATAACGAGATTATTCAGACGATTATTCGGATTGACCGCGCGAAGGAATTTATTATTGCCATATCTAAATTGATTCAGAGAATGGTGGTTGACAGATTACATATTATTGGAGACATTTTCGACCGTGGTCCGGGGGCGGATATCGTCATGGATACCTTAATGAATTATCACAGTGTGGATATTGAGTGGGGAAATCATGATATGCTTTGGATGGGTGCAGCTGCAGGAAATGAAGCATGTATCGCAACTGTACTCAGGCTGTGTACAAAGTATGCCAATTTGCAAACCATAGAGGATGGGTATGGCATTAACCTACTGCCGCTGGCTACCTTTGCCATGAAATATTATGGTGAGGATGCGTGCAGCTGCTTCCAGCCAAAGCTGGAGGGAAAGGAGAGTTTTAGCAGCAATGAGGTACAGTTAATCGCTCAGATGCATAAAGCAATTACGATTCTTCAGCTGAAGCTGGAGGGAAAGATTATCAGCCGTAATCCGGGCTTTCATATGGAGGATCGGCTCATTCTAAACAGACTTTATCCAGAGAGCGGGAGAGTTGAGGTAGCAGGTAAGAGCTACTCTCTTAGAGATACTTATTTTCCCACCATTGATCCAGAGCATCCCTATGATTTGCTGACACAAGAGCAGGAGCTGATGGATAAGCTAAAGTCCTCCTTCTTAAACAGTGAAAAATTGCAAAAGCATATCAGCTTTCTATATTCCAATGGAAGCATGTATTTAAAGAACAACTCCAATTTGTTGTATCACGGGTGTATTCCCCTGAATCCAGACGGAAGCTTTAAGAAGGTTCGGATCGGTACCTCCGGTAAGGAATACAGCGGTAAAGCTTATCTGGACCGGATGGATATGCTGGCAAGAGAAGGATATTTTAACACGAAAAATCCCCAGGCGAAGCAATATGCCATGGATATGATGTGGTATCTCTGGTGTGGGGCAGACTCACCGCTCTTTGGAAAAGAGAGGATGACGACCTTTGAGCGTTATTTTATCGCAGACAAGAATACCCATATCGAAAAACGGAACCCCTATTATAAGCTGCAAGAGGATGAGACGATCTGTAACATGATTTTTCAGGAGTTTGGTTTAGATCCGAAGATCTCCCACATTATCAACGGGCATGTGCCGGTTGAGATTAAAAAGGGAGAGAGTCCGATCCGGGCAGGTGGGAAGCTGTTAGTCATTGATGGTGGCTTTTCAAGAGCATATCAGGCACAGACGGGTATAGCAGGTTATACTTTGATCTATAATTCCTATGGACTGCTGTTAGTCTCTCATGAACCCTTTGAATCCACCCAGAAGGCAATTGAAGAAGAACGTGATATTCATTCCACGACAGTTGTTCTGGAGCAGGAGGTTCTTCGCAAGAGAGTTGGCGATACGGATATCGGTGAGGAACTGAAGGTACAGATCAAAGATCTGGAAAAGTTACTGGAGGCTTATCGAAAGGGTTTAATTAAGGAGAAAAGATAGTTGCCTGTTATTGTAAAGAGAGATATAATAAGGTTACAAAGGTAATTCTTGTTACTGAACAAGAATGTAAAATGTTCTACATTTTACACTATTGAAGGGGGTAATTTATGGAAAGAAGAGCAATCAAGATTAATGCACCGATGAATAAGAAATTAGATTTGAAGGTCATACCAGGTCATTTTGCTACGAGTAACTCCCACATAAATCTCTACATTGACCTTACTACGATGAAAACCACCCAAAGGGAAGCTATGGAGGCAGCAAAAGTAATTGGCAAGCAATACGTAACCAGTACCGCAGTAGACACTATAGTATGTCTGGATGGATGTGAAATCATCGGAGCTTATTTGGCTCAGGAATTAAGCAGCTCAGGTATCATGTCAATGAACTCCCAGCAAACAATTCATATTGTCAGCCCGGTCTTCAACACCAATGGACAGATGGTATTCCGTGAGAATAATCAACCCTCTATTTATGAAAAAAATATTCTGCTGTTAGCGGGTGCTGTTACAACCGGCGATACAATTCAAAGGAGTATTGAAAGCATCAAGTATTATGGCGGAAAGATTCAGGCGATCAGCGCTATTTTTAGTGCTGTTAGTAAGGTTGATGAGCTTACAGTTCATTCCATCTTTAAATCAAAGGATTTACCGGACTATACAAGTTATCATGTTGGGGAATGTCCGATGTGTAAAGAAAACAGGAAACTGGAAGCCATCGTAAACAGCTATGGATATATGAAGCTGTAGAGTTAATCGTTTCAGAGTCTTAGACTGAACAAGTACATAAGGGTATAGAAAATATAAAATGCGAGGACAGGTACTCACGATTAAATTAATTGTGAGTACCTGTCCTTTTGTATTATATTGCATCTCATAGTATTGCATCTCGGCCTATGCTTGAGGTTCGAGAGAGATGTTTATTAATTATCGCTAACTGATATTCAACCGCATGTTTACGAGATGCCAGCTGTGAAATATTCGTCATTTCACATTAACGGACATTCGAATGCATGGTCGCGGGGTGCCAGCTGTGAGATGTTCTATATTTCACACTAGTAAGGTACAAGACTGTATTTATTTATCGTCAGCTGTTGGATAAAGGTCAGCTGACTGTCTAGCGGAGCCAGATCAGTGCTGTCTCTTCTGCAATAGCTGCCATCGCTATTTAAGGTGCGTCCTTTTATATTATCATACAGCATGATTTGGAGCTGATGCATAATTTGTTGCTGAATCTCTTTATCATAGACCGGACAAGCAATTTCAACCCTTCTTGAGGTATTGCGGGTCATCATATCCGCGGAGGAGATATAAATCTTTATATCACTATCCTTACCAAACAGATAGATGCGGGAATGCTCCAGAAACCGCCCAACAATGCTGATTACTGAAATATTGTCCGTTTTGTTAGGGATGCCTGGGAGCAGACAGCAGATTCCACGGATAATCATTTTAATTTCTACACCGGCATTGGAAGCCTCAGAAAGCTTTTCTATAATAGCTCTGTCCGTCAGGGAGTTGGATTTTATAATGATGCCGCAGCTTTCTCCACGATTTGCTTTTTGAATTTCCGCATCAATCATCCTTATTATATTATTTTTTAGAGAATGCGGAGCCACCAGAAGATGATTATACTCACCATGCAAATTGGACAAGGACATATTTTTAAAGAAAAGAACGGCATCCTGTCCGATGTCCCGGTTTGCTGTGATCAAAGATAAATCGGTATAAAGCTTAGCGGTTTTTTCGTTATAGTTTCCGGTTCCTATCTGAGTAATATAATTTATGCTACCTTGGTCTCTTCGGGTAATAAGGCAGATCTTAGAATGAACCTTAAAACCCTCGAAGCCATATATAATATTACAACCAGCCTCCTCGAGACGTTCTGCCCACTCGATATTATTCTGCTCATCAAATCTGGCCTTTAGTTCCATAAGTACAGTGACTTCCTTGTTATTTTCTGCTGCCATACATAGATATTCGATGAGTCTGGAATTGTTGGAAACGCGATAAATCGTAATTTTAATGGAAAGCACATTAGGGTCAGAGGCACTTTCCTTTAGCAGATGTAAAAAGGGTTCCATTTGATGATATGGGTAAAATAACAAGACATCCTCGGCCTTGCATTGATCGGTGATACGTTCTGTTTTTCTTAAAGATGCCGGATAGGCAGGATCAAAAGAGGAGTAGCAGAGCTGCTGCTTTTGTTCCTGATTAAAACTGTTTTTTAACTGATAGACATATGCAAGAGCTAAAGGAGCTTTACAGGTAAAGACCTGCTGCTTCTCAAGATTTAATTTTTCAAGAAGAAACAAGAGCAGGGTACGGTTCATATGGCCTTGAATTTCCAAACGAACAGGAGATAGTCGTTTTCTTTTTTTTAAAACCTTTTTCATTCTCTCTCTAAAATTGTCATCTACCTCAAAAGCTTCATCGTCAATACTGATATCAGCATTTCTAGTGACAGCGATAATTGAGGAATTCTCAATCTTGTACATACTGAAGATATCTTTAAGATAATATCTGAGAATCTTTTCTGTCATGACATAACGGATCTCGTCACCGGGAAGAAGGACATACCGGGGCAGAGTCTTTGATACTGGAATTAGACCAAACTTAGTTTCACTACCGGAAAATACACAGATAATATAAAGCTCCTTATTGACCAGGTGAGGAAAAGGGTGCCTTGAATTAATCACTTGAGGAGAAAGCAGGGGAAGCATAAATTCTTTGTAATATCGTTCAATATACTTTTTTTCCTGTTTTGTCAGCTCGTTCATATTTAGGTTGAATACAAGTGAGGATCTTAAATTGTTTTCCACAATATCAAAGATTTCATCTCTCTTTTTGTAAAGCAGAGTCGTTCTCTTAAAAATTTTATCCAGCTGCTGCTTCGGTGTCATACCAGATTTGTTATCAATGTTACCACTTTCCATTAGAGAAAGATCAGTTAAGCTTCCCACCCGGATCATATAAAACTCATCCATATTACTGGTAAAAATGGAAACAAACTTTAACTGTTCATAATACGGCACCTGCGTGTCCTGTGTCTCCTCCAGAATACGCTCGTTGAAGGTGAGCCAGGACAACTCTCTATTCTGCATATAGTTATTCTCAATTTCATCATGCGAATGCATTAATACTATTCTCCTTTAATAATTCTTTCGTATTAGTTAATTGCGAAACAATATAGTTTTTGTAATTGCATACACAACAGATGCTATTTCTTCGCTCCAATGCTTCCTTCGGGCTTAGCTTCCGCTTCGAGATAGTATCTGCTGTGTATACAATATCTTCATTAATGAGTTTCGCAATTACCTATAATTCTTTCGTATAAATAGCCCTCACGAATTCCGTATTTGCTGACAATGATATTCTGAACCTCAAAATAATCCATAATCGTATCAATAATAATCATACCCGGGATTATGGTGTGAATGCGGTCTGGAATGTTGCGAAGCAGAGGGGCTATGGTGGTTCTGTGGCTGTTTTTGATGGAAAGCAGCAGCTCTTTTACCTGTGCAGCCTCAATATTATTGTTGCTTGAGTGTTCGTTATAAATGCTATTACTTAATTTTAAGATGCCTCGGATTGTTCCGCCGATACCGCAGATAGTAGGGTAAACCTCTTTTTGAACCGGGAGATCTGATATATAACGGAGAACCGTTTTTCGTATATTCTCTCGTTCCTCCTGTTTTGGAATGATCTTCTTTACAAATTTAACATACATATTCAAAGAACCGATTGGGATGCTGGAGGCATAGGTGATCTCTTTATTCTCAAAGATAACGATTTCCGTGCTGCCGCCGCCCACATCCACAATAATGCCGGATTCCAGATCAAGACACTTTGTAGTTCCAATGAAATCCAGAACCGCTTCTTCGTCTCCGGAAAGCAGCTCAACCTCATGGTTTGTCCTAGCTTTGATAAACGCAAGAACCTCCTTCGTATTAACGATATTTCTAAGTGAAGCAGTTGCAAAGATATGAAGGTTCGTATCTTCCACCTGAAGATTATGAACTAGATGGATGAACTGCTTCAGGATGCTGCAAGCCTTTTCGATGCCAGTATTGCTTAATTTTTCATTTTCAATATAATTGACCAGCCCTGCCATTTCCTTTTTCTCCAACAGGGTATTGACCTCAGTTTCTTGATGCTCGTATACACATAGTCTGATGGTATTTGAGCCTAAATCTATAATTGCACTTTTCATAATAATATCCATGCCTTTTACTGCACTAACTGATATTCGCCCACAGGTCGCGTGGTGCAGGATGTGAAGTGTTCTGCATTTCACAGTAAACCCAAATAAGTGCAGGCATGGATCCGGCCCTCCCTTCGTTTCTTCATATTAACTGACAATCGACCGTTAGGTCGTGTGGTGCAGGATGTGAAAAGCTCTGCATTTCACACTAACTGACAATCGACCGTTAGGTCGCGTGGTGCAGGATGTGAAATGCACTGCATTTCACACTAAGACCTGGTTGGCTCAATTTTTGATCCTATACAAAAGAACAGGCCTCAATCGAAAGGTTGAAAAACATCTTTTTCAACCTAACTGACGTTCAAGACATTAGCTAGTATAAGTATATTATTAACCTGCTAGAGAGAAATAATTATAATATAAATCAACTAAGCCTTATGAATTTGATTATAATATAGAAATGCTCATAAAAGGTTAAAACTATGTATAATTATGGTAAGTTTTGTGATAATTTGAATAAAATTTTGAAAGTTACCTTTGCTATGCAAAATTTTAATTAGATTTTACAAAAACATTACATGTATATGGGGCAGGAAGCCAGTAAATCCCTTATAATTGATTTATACTAGTGAATTGCGAAACGTATTGATGAAAGACATTTATACACAGCAGATACTGTTTCGAAGCGGACGCTAAGCCCGAAGGAAGAACCACCGCGAAGGAATCGTATTTGCTGTATACAATTACAAAAACTACATTGTTTCGCAATTGCATAGATTGATACAAAAATGAAGGAGGAAGGAAATGAGAATATATAATATATGCATTGATATTGACGGAACCGTGACAGAGCCGGGAGACTGGCTGCCTCTGGCTAATTATTATTTTAAAAAGGAGCTGGAAGCGAAGGACATTACAATTTATGAGATCTATCGGCTGCTTGAGATTGAGGAAGAGGAATACAATCGCTTCTATGAGCAATACGGGGAGTGGACACATCGGGAGGCGAAAATAAGAAGCGATGTAAAAGACGTGATTAACAAATGGTATGATAAATATATGATACATTTTATTACAGCGAG
Organism: Bacillota bacterium; assembly: GCA_023392995.1. Taxonomy (GTDB): domain Bacteria; phylum Bacillota; class Clostridia; order Lachnospirales; family Lachnospiraceae; genus Mobilitalea. Next base: position 1,652 of record JAEWMZ010000391.1, on the reverse strand, counting down.
AGAAGAGAGAATGAGAGCAGTAACTTTGGAATGGCTGGAAAGCAATCAGATTCCCATGGATTCCATCTCATTACTGGGTAATACAAATAAGGTGCAGCAAGCAAAAATAGCTGGTTGTGATATCTTTATTGAGGATCGGTATGAAAATGCAATTCAATTAGCAGAGGCTGGATTTGAAGTATTGTTGATCGATTGCGGTTATAATAAGGGCGATCTTCCGGATAGGGTTACAAGAGTCAGAAACTGGGCACAAATTGATCATATCATAGAAAGCCGTTTTCATAATAGAAACGAATTGAAGATGGCCAGATAAAAAAGCTTCCCGCAGCTTGGCAGGAAGCATCTCCAAAAATCATAGAAAGCGGCTGTAAAAAGCCGTTCCACCGCAGAAAGAAGTTATAAGAACTTCTTTTTTTTGAAATAAAGAAAGCATAGGACTGCTACAATAATACTTAAAATAGTTACATAGAGATAACCGTAGCGCCAGCTTAACTCCGGCATCGTAGTAAAATTCATTCCATACCAACCGACGATTAGGGTCAGAGGCAGAAACACAGTTGTAACCACCGTAAAGACCTTCATGATGGAGTTCATATCATTATCCAGCTGGGCATGATAGGATTCCCTTACATGAATGCAGTATTCCTGCAACATTCTAACGTTTTCGCATAAACGGGCAGCACGTCCAGAAAAAATTCTGAAATAATGTAAATTCTCTTCCTCAAAAATATCGATGGAGTTTTCCTCCAATTCCTCACCAATGGCAATAAATTGCTGATAGTAATTATCCAGCAGCAGAAGCTTCTTTCGAATGGCTGTGATTTGATTATTAAAGTTCTTGTCAATCCGGCGTTCCAGGATGCGATCCTCATGTTCATTGATATCGTCCTCAATACCCACTAATAAAGTATAATCCTCACAGATAAAGCGTTCTAAAAATCCAAAGAGGAGACGCTCCTGTGTCATCTTGTCCAGCTTTAGATTATCCAGTAAATCAAAAAGCTTTAACCGTGTGCTATCATCCTTATCTTCAATTACCACAACCAGTAAAAAGTTTTTCTTAATATATAGTCCAATTCGATCCTGAACCTTGATGAGTTGACCAGGATTTAGCCCGACCACCACACCAAATAAATAATCATAATAGGAATTTAGTGTTCCATGGAGATGCTGTACATCGTTCTTGCACTCTTCTACAGTAAGATAGGAAAAACCAAGTTGATGATAGCAATTCTCCAGTTCCTCTAAGGATATCATGCCGAGCGTCAAATAGTCGGGATTTATATCAGTGAAAGGAATTTCAAGGATTTCATTATAAATCTGATAAAACATATGTCATTGTATGGTACAAAAACGACCATACATCTCCTCTCTCCATACTTCTTGCCAGCCTTGTTTAAAAGCTGTGCAAACTTTAAAAGCTCGCAGATATATTAGTGTGAAATGCAGAGCATTTCACATCCGGTACCCTGCGACCTTGCGGGTCAAATGTCCGTTAGTGTGAATTGCAGAATATTCACATCCTGTACCCTGCGACCTGTTATATAGGCAGTTAATATTATGATGTTACTTGCTATGGTTTATATGCAAAATATAATGCAAATTGAATTTTTTGTCAATGTAGATTAAAATAAATAGGTAAGCCCTACAGC
>JAEWMZ010000367.1 GCA_023392995.1 Bacillota bacterium | reverse complement strand
ATATGAAATGCACCGGTCGAAGATCAGCGGAGAGCCTAGTTGCTCAGTTCCCTAACGTTTAGAGCCTCCTTCATGCCGGAGGAATAATGAAGCTTATAATCATCGGTAACATAAACGGCATAGATATTTGGAAGGGAATTAATTAATTCCAGCCCCTTCTCTACACCGAGAGCAAAACAGGAGGTACTGAGTCCGTCGCCATCTATTGATTTGGGAGAGATTATAGTTACGGAAAGCACATGATTGTCTATAGGGTAACCGGTTTTGGTATTGAGCAGATGATGATAGAGTTTCCCATCCTTTTTAAAATACCTTTCATAGACGCCAGAAGAGACGACACTGTAATCAGAGATATTAAGGGTAGCCATTGATTCATTCTGTGCTCCGAAGGGTTTTTGAACACCGATCTGAAAGGGAACGCCGTCCGGCTTATTGCCAACACATAATATATTACCTCCAAGATTAATAATTGCACTATGAACACCTTGTTGAATCAGATACTCCTTTACCCGATCGGCAATATAACCCTTGGCAATCCCACCCAGGTCAATTCCCACGCCTTCTTTTGAGAAAGAGATCTCATTGCCCTCCAAGGTAATGTAGTTATAGTTGACCTTAGGTAATTGCTCTTTTATGGCTGCTTTCCTGGGAAGAACAGGTGGTTTGGCGGTAAAATCCCACAAAGAGGAGATGGGTTCTATCGTAATATCGAAGGTGCCTTCGGATAATTTGCAATAATATAGGCTATCAGCCAAAATATCGGCAAGCTCTGGGGATAGCTTGTATTTTCCTTTGCTGACCGGCAGGGTTCTATGATTTAATGCATACAATTCACTGGTGCTGCTGGTTTTTGAATAAATTTCTTCATATTTTTTTATTAGCTGGAAGCATCCGTTTAGGATATCCTCGTCCGCAGAGTCATACAGATAAATTGTAATGACTGTATTTAGTAAGAAGTCGGTTTTGGAGATTTTTACTGCGGTACTTCCTTCCACATTGGAAGCAGTGCATCCGGACAGGAAGCAGAAAGACAGTAGTAGCAAAAGGATTCCCAGGCTTTTGCTCAGGTAAGGATTTCTTTGTGTGAAATGCAGATATTTTATAGCTGGTACCACGCGACCTTGCGGTTGAATGACCGTTTGTGCAAAAGGATAGATTTGAAACAGTTTCATATGACCTCCAAGGAATAGAATTGATTTTTAAAATTATTTACATTTTATCTATAAATATTCAAAATGGCAGGGCATTCACTGCTTTTGAAAATTGGCACAAAGCACAGAAAAGAGGATGAATAATAGGATTTGTGAGTGATATGGATTGTTATTACCTTGACATTTACTTTGGTTAATATTAATATTGTCCTGTTGGATTTTTATCTGAAGCAGAATATTGTGCAAAGATATGTCTTGGTACAGTTTCTGAAAGATGTAGATTTTCTATTTAAACTTAAGTTAAGGAAGGTACCATTAAAACGATGATAAAGAAAAATGATCTTATATTGATAGGCGTTATATTGCTGCTTTGTATCGGTTTTTTTACATATCGTAAGATGACAGAGGCTCCCGGCAGCCAGGTGGAGATTACGGTGAATGGTAAGCTGTATGATACCTTATCATTACAGGAGGATACCGTTTATACTGTAAAAGTTGGAGATGGAGCCTACAATACCTTTAAAATTAAGGATGGAGTTGTGGATATGATTGATGCCAGCTGCCCGGACAAGCTTTGTGTAGATCAGGCCGATATCCATTTGAATCATGAAACGATTGTTTGTCTTCCTAATAGGGTTATCCTTGAAGTGATTAACGCTGAAGACAGTGATGTTGATATCCAAGCAAATTAAGGTGGACTTATGGAAGCAAAGAAAAGAATTAAAAAAATAACAACCTATGGACTGTTGGTTGCATTGGCATTTATTTTAAGTTACATTGAAAATCTAATACCAATCCCGATTCCGATTCCTGGAATCAAGCTGGGGCTGGCGAATTTGGTGGTAATAACCGCCCTGTATTCCTTAGGAGTCAAAGAGGCTCTTGCTCTATCTATCCTGCGAATCGTACTGGTAAGCTTTACCTTTGGAAGCCCTTCTACAATGCTTTTTAGCTTGGCAGGAGGTTTGCTAAGCTGGGCAGTTATGTCCTTGTTCAAGCATATCAAGGTCTTTAGCTTTGTAGGAGTTAGTATTCTTGGGGGGATATCGCATAATGTAGGTCAGATCTTAATGTCTATCCTTGTGGTGGAAAATATTAATATCATTTATTACCTGCCCTTCCTGCTAGTTGCCGGAGTGATTACCGGAGCGTTAATTGGAATACTTGGAGGGATGATTGTTAAGCGCCTAAAATATTTTTATCAATAAAATCTATCTCAATAGAGGTATATCGATACCCAGAAGGCTGTAGCAGGGCAGTAAATGCCCAGTAAATACAGCAAGTATTTTCGTTTGGTAATTATCTAAATTATTAGAAATGTAAGAGGGATGGGAATATGGCAAAGTTATATTTTAAATATGGTGTTATGGGAAGCTCGAAAACAGCACAGGCCTTAATTACAAAATTTAATTATGAAGAGCGGGGAATGAAGGTTTGGCTAATTAAGCCCAAGACGGATAATCGAGATGGAGATCACTTAATAAAATCCCGTGCAGGCTTAGCTGCTCCGGCCTACATTTTACCAGATTCGGAAAATGTGTACGAGAGCTATTCAAAGCTACCGGCTTCGGTGGATGTTATCATTGTAGATGAAGCACAGTTTTTAAGTGAGGATCAGGTAGACCAGCTATCCATGCTCGTAATTGATTATAATATCCCGGTGCTGTGCTTTGGATTGAGAGCTGATTTCCGCACAAAGATGTTTCCAGGCAGTAAGAGGCTTATGGAAATTGCTGATTCTATTACAGAGATTAAGACTATCTGCTCCTGCGGCAGGAAAGCAACCGTGAATGTTCGTCTGGATAGCGATGGAAAGATCATTACCGAGGGAGAGCAGATTTTAATTGGCGGAAATGACACCTATACGGCTATGTGCTACCAGTGCTATGTGAATGGACAAAAAGAGCAGAAAAAATAATAGAATAAATATGAAGTACTAAAAGTATCCAAAAACCCATGATTGGTTCTAGGGTACTTTTTTGTAGCTGTGGCTACATCATTTTTTATTCGTTTTCGATATGATGAATGCAAGAACAACAAGCAGTACAGATTCTGTTAAGGAACACTACTAAATTGAGATGATATGAGAAGCGTCTCCAACGCTTCCTTCGGGCTAAGCTTCCGCTTCGATACAGTATCTGTTGTATACAATAGCTTAAATTAATGAGCTTCGTAATTATCTAATCAGTCTGTTATATATAGAAGGAGGATTTTTTTATGGTACGTAAAATAATTAAGATTCAGGAAGAGTTATGTAATGGTTGTGGGTTATGTGTGAACGCCTGTCACGAATCAGCGATTGTACTCGTAGACGGAAAGGCAAAGCTGCTTCGTGACGATTACTGTGATGGTCTTGGCAATTGTCTTCCGGTATGTCCGACAAATGCGATCAGCTTCGAGGAGAGAGAAGCGTTAGAGTATAATGAAGAGGAAGTAAACCGCAATATAGCTGCTAAGAAGTTAAAGGATCAGCAGGAGGCGCATAAGGCAGCTCCCGCTGCGGCTCATCCCCATACCGGCGGCTGCCCAGGCTCCAGAACCATGAGCTTTAACAGAGCAGAAATGCCCTCAGCAGCACCCGAGGATCGTAATGCGAATCAAGCAGCTCCGTCTATGCTGAGACAATGGCCGGTACAGATTAAATTGGTAGCACCCCATGCATCCTTTTTCGAGGATTCCAATCTGTTGATTGCAGCGGATTGCACCGCTTATGCATATGGAAATTTCCATCAATTTATGAAGAATAAGATTACCTTAATTGGCTGCCCTAAGCTGGATGAGGTAGACTATTCTGAGAAGCTGGAGCAGATACTGAGAGGGAATAACATTAAAAGTGTTACCGTAATTCGAATGGAGGTTCCTTGCTGCGGAGGTATTGTAAATGCAGTAAAAACAGCTCTGTCTAACAGCGGTCAGATGATTCCCTGGAGAGTAATCACCATAAGCACAGATGGGAATATTCTGGAGGATTAAAGTAGGATTCCTTTCTTCTGTGAGTTGAAATTAGTGAGACAAAGTTGAATTAAAAAATGATTAAGGCTTATGAATATGGAATAAAGATAAATTAAAAATACCGCCCGGGGGAATATCAGTTCCAGGCGGTATTTTTTGAAGTTTTATTGTAAAACGTAGAACCTTTTACATCCATTATCCTGCAAATCAAGGGTCAAATGCCCGTTCGTGAATTCATATATACTCACAGTTGCGAGAGGGGGTTTTAAGGTTATCTAATCATAATATTTCCCGGTGATTTCTTGTGTCCGGATTTCTATAACGGCTGTTCCCTTAACCATATTATCAGGTAACTCTTTACCAGCAAGCTGAGGTGTATATTTTTGAACAATAGCGTTCAGTATCTTCCTTTTGTGTTGTAAGTCCTCAACTACATAGGCTGCTCCAGAGAGAATAATACTTTGATACTTTGTGTTGGTATCACAAGGTTTTTCATTCGGGTCAAGGAGCAGGGAGTCCATCTCATATACAGTCAAGCTTATATTAGGGTTTGCTTTTAGGTTGTCAATTTTTTGTCCCTTTGGCAATCCATGAAAATATACTTTTTCATCCTCATAAACATAATGGATCGGTGTAACATATGGCGTCCCATCTGGATTTATCGTAGCGATACACCCAGTTTGAGTGTTTCGTAATAAATGTTCGATCTGGTTCTCGTTAAGCTGGTGTGTTTTCATTCTGTGTTGCATGGCAATCCCTCCATTTTTCTTCTGTTGATGATAGTCATATGGTTCATCGGGTGGAAATACTGTGAAATGTATAACATTTCACATCCGCACTCGCGACCGAATGGTCGAATATCCGTCATTGTGAAATGTAGAACATTTCACATCCGGAATCTCACTCCCTAGTGGTCGAATGTCCGTTAGTGTGAATTATAGCATGCGGCCCCAGGTAAAACAATAGAGACTTCTGTTAAATGATGTAAAACCGCCAGTGCAAGCCTCTGGTCTGGTGAGTTCAGCTACAAGGAACGGTAAATTTATTACCAAGGAAACAGCTTTTTTCTCCTATTATTGTCGCAAACCGCCAAAATTCACATAACTTATAATATCTAGATATTGAAAGGGGTAAACAATGGAAAATAGTTATCGCATGCCGCTCATTGGAGATAAGGCACCTGAATTCCATGCTGTTACAACACAGGGAGATATCAATTTTCCTAAGGATTTTTACGGTAGATGGGTTGTTTTTTTTAGCCATCCAGCGGATTATACACCTGTTTGTACGACGGAATTTATAACCTTTGCTTCGATGAAGAATGAATTTAAGGCCTTGAATACGGAGCTGATTGGTTTGTCAATAGATTCCATCTATTCACATATAGCCTGGTTAAGAAGAATTAAAGAACTTGCCTGGAAGGATATGAAGCATGTAGAGGTTTCTTTTCCTCTAATTGCTGATATATCAATGGAGGTGGCAAAGCAATACGGAATGCTGCATCCAAATGCGTCCACAACTCAAACAGTACGAGCGGTCTTTCTTATCGATCCGGAGGGTATTATAAGAGCGATTCTTTATTATCCGGCTTCTACGGGACGAAATATTCATGAAATCAAAAGAATGCTAATCGCACTGCAGCAGGCAGATCGTGAGAATATCGCAACACCTGCCAACTGGATTCCGGGAGAGGATGTAATCTTACCACCCCCTGGAACCTGTGCCGCTGCAACGGAACGATTTGAGCATTTGAATGGGGATATGTATTGTGTTGATTGGTTCCTGTGCTTTCAGCAGGCAACAAATGCCGCCAAGGCAAAAGTTAAGGAGCCAGAAATCCTTCCATATCCATCGGCATACCCGGAGAAAAGATATCCCAGCCAAAAATAAATGAGCTATTTTATAGATAAAGCTGTGCCAAAGGATGTGCTTTGGCACAGTTTCTTTTCATTTAGAGGCTAATCCTTGTTGAAGAACGTAAAAGAGTGTGTTAAAATGAGCGGAGCTAAAACCCCATAGGGGATGGCTGTGCGGAAAGATAAAATATACAGAAAAAACACACAGCTGTTAAGAGGACAAGGAGTGAAAAAGTTTGAATCAAAATTTTAAAAAAGGTATAGGTGCCAAAGCTGCATTATTCATAGCTGCATTAATCTGGGGAGGATCCTTTCTTATCGTTAAAAATTCCATGGACATGATCCAGCCCCATATGCTATTAGCAATTCGATTTACCTTAGGCTGCCTTCTGCTAAGTATCGTATTTCATAAAAGATTAAAAGCCTTAAATAAGGATTACTTTATAAAGGGTGGTATCATCGGAGCCTGCCTTTTTGCTGCTTATAGCCTGCAAACAATTGGGATACTGGATACGACACCGGGAAAAAACGCTTTTTTGACTGCGATTTATTGTGTACTGGTTCCGTTTTTCTATTGGATTGTTGATCGTAAAAGACCGGATCGCTATAATAATTTAGCTGCCGGAATTACCTTGCTTGGAATCGGACTGGTATCCATGAACGGAGATTTTTCCATCGGGATAGGGGATACGTTAACTTTGATCAGTGGTGTGGTTTTTGCTATTCATTTGGTGGCAGTAGCCAAGTTTAGCAAAACCATGGATCCGATCCTTTTAACAATACTTCAGTTTGGATATGCTGCGGTTTTTTCCTGGATCGTGGGCTTATTATTTGAAGAGTTCCCGGTCAACTGGAATATGCAGATGCTTGGGGGACTGCTTTATCTTTCCGTTTTCGCTACCGCCGTTGCCCTGTTATTGCAAAATGTTGGGCAGAAGTACACCAATCCGGCTCCGGCTTCAATTATTCTTAGTCTGGAATCTGTATTTGGAGTTATGTTTTCCATTCTGTTTTATGGTGAGGAACTAACCCTTCGATTGTTCTTTGGATTCTTTTTAATCTTTATCGCAGTAATTATTTCAGAAACAAAGCTTAGCTTTTTGATGAAAAAGAGTGAGGCTCTTGTGCTTGAGGATTCTGCCGAAGGCTAAAGTGTTCTTTAGACAATTAAGAAACAATATAATTTTTGTGATTGAATACACAAGCAGAACTTTTAGGACGGGACATTTTTACAGTAACGTTTTAGTTGAAATCTTAGATGTGCCATGCTATGATTGGAAGTAAATATCGCTTCATTCCATTAGTCAAGTAAAGCGGCAAAGAAAAGAGAAAAACCGATTGGTTTATTTTTATATGATCCAGTCAGGAAGTACTTGACAAATGTTTTACAGAAGGATATGATGATATCAATATACAATACATATATAACATGTATGAAAGGTATGCGAATATTATAATTACGGAGGGATTCTATGGCAAACGAAAAGAAATTACATTTTGAGACATTACAGCTGCACGCAGGACAGGAGCAGCCAGACCCGGCAACAGGAGCACGTTGTGTTCCGATTTATCAGACCTCATCTTATGTATTTGAGAATAGTGCCCAGGCAGCAGCAAGATTTAATTTGAGCGAGGGTGGAAATATCTATACTCGATTAATGAATCCAACCTCTGATGTATTTGAACAGAGAATAGCAGCGCTCGAAGGCGGTGTGGCAGCTCTTGCAACCTCCTCAGGTGCAGCGGCAGTTACTTATGCGATTCAGAATATCGCTCATGCGGGAGACCATATCGTATCGGCACAGACGATTTATGGTGGAACCTATAATCTATTTGCACATACCCTGGTAGACTTCGGAATTACCACAACCTTCGTAGATTCCGATGATTTATCTAATTTTGAAAAGGCAATTCAGCCAAATACAAAAGCAATTTTTATTGAGAGCTTAGGTAATCCCAATTCCAATATCATTGATATTGAAAAGCTTGCAAAAATTGCTCATGATAATAAAATACCGTTAATTGTTGATAATACCTTTGCAACACCATTTTTACTCAGACCGATTGAACTTGGAGCAGATGTAGTGGTGCACTCCGCAACCAAATTCATCGGCGGACACGGAACCTCCATCGGCGGTGTTATCGTGGACGGCGGTAAATTTGATTGGGAAGGCTCCGGTAAATTCCCTTCCTTGACAGAACCAAATGACAGCTATCATGGAGTTCAATTCACCAAAGCACTGGGTGCCTTGGCATATATCGTAAAAATCAGAGTTACCTTAATGAGAGATACAGGTTCCACCATTAGTCCCTTTAATTCATTTTTATTACTCCAGGGCCTGGAGACCTTGTCCCTGCGTGTGGAGCGTCATGTCAGCAATGCATTAAAGGTAGTGGAATTCTTGAAGAAACATCCGAAGGTAGAGAGTGTGAATCATCCTTCCTTAGCGGATAATCCATACCATACCCTTTACAACAAGTATTTCCCAGAGGGTGCAAGTTCCATCTTTACCTTTGAGATCAAAGGAGATGCGGATACTGCAAAGGCGTTTATTGATAAACTGCAGATTTTCTCCTTGCTTGCAAATGTAGCCGATGTAAAATCTCTTGTCATTCATCCGGCAAGTACAACACACTCACAGATGAACGAGGAGGAATTGCTTGCGTCAGGAATTAAGCCGAATACCATAAGATTATCCATCGGAACGGAGCATATCGAGGATATTCTTGAGGACTTGGCACAGGCATTGGAAGCGTAAGAATAGCGGCAGAGAATGGAGCTAACCAAATGACGCAAATTAGCAAAAAAATTACGGAATTAATCGGAAGAACACCGATGCTGGAGTTGGAAACCTATAATGAAAGCCATGGATTAAAGTCCACAATTGTTGCGAAGCTTGAATTTTTTAATCCGGCTGGTAGTGTTAAGGATCGTATCGCCAAAAAGATGATTGAAGAAGCACTAAAACACGGAGAAATCAATAAGGACAGCATCATCATCGAACCAACCAGTGGAAATACAGGTATCGGGTTGGCGAGCGTATGTGCGTGCCTTGGGTTACGGCTGATTATTGCAATGCCGGAGACTATGAGCGTGGAACGGCGTAACCTTATGAAAGCTTATGGTGCAGAGCTGGTATTGACAGAGGGCTCTACTGGTATGAGAGGAGCAATCGAAAAAGCAATCGAATTAAAGGCAGCTACTCCAAACAGCTTTATACCGTCTCAATTTGATAATCCGAATAATCCTAGGGTTCATGAGGAAACGACTGGAGTTGAGATCTGGGAGGATATGAATGGAAAGGTTGACATCTTTGTTGCAGGTATTGGTTCTGGAGGAACTATCTCAGGTGTAGGTGCATACTTGAAGGCACAGAATCCAAACATCAAAATTATCGCTGTAGAACCGGCAGATTCCCCGGTATTATCCGAGGGACGCGCTGGTACACATAGGATTCAAGGACTTGGAGCTGGGTTTGTACCAAATATTTTGAATACCAAGATTTATGATGAAATTATTACAGTGACAAATGAGGATGCATTTGCTACCGGACGGGAGATTGCGAAAAAAGAAGGAGTTCTAGTAGGAATATCCTCTGGCGCAGCTCTTTGGGTGGCAACGCAGGTGGCTGCCAGACCAGAAAATCTCGGTAAAACAATTGTTGTAATACTTCCGGATACTGGAGAGCGTTACCTGTCAAGTCCAATGTTCTCAGAGTAGCTTTAGAAGAGTAGATTCCGTAAGAATAGGTTCAAATGAGATAGCATAAAAAAGGACTGTTAGGAAAGCATAGGAACAAAAAAGGTTTCTTTTGCTTCATAACAGTCCCTTTTATTCGTCGTAAAGTCCCTTGATTTCATCTGACTTGCCGATTGGAGGTCAAATACATAGCATAATCGTAATCTTTTTGATGAATATAAAGATAATATTTCGTAGCAGCCTTGGGACCAAAAGTATGGCGTTTGCTGTGGTGACTGAACGTTGAGTAGTGCTTTGTGTGATAATCATACTTTATTTTTGCAGCCTCTAATGAATTGCGCAAATCTGTAAATTCCTTTAAGGAAGAACCGGAATATATCTCGACTTTATTCCAAAAAAACATAAGCGTCGCCTCTTTTCACATTTTATTATTTAAATCACAGGGTTGAATGTTGTTATCGTTCTTCTAAATTAATTATAAAACTTGAACTATATGAACACAAATTAAGGTTTCATTAGAATTTGAAACAGAACTTACATTTATGTTCTAAAGCATCAAAAGTCAGTATTAAAATAAAAATGTAGGGTGAATAAATAAAGAGTTTAAAGCAGGTAACTTAAAATTAAAAATTCATAAACGAGATAAACTTGAAAATTCTAAACGGTATAAACTTAGGTATAAACTTAAAAATTCTAAGGTTGACTTGTCTTAACATATCATTTATAATGAATTGAATATAATACTAGCAAAATTGGCGAGATATGCCATAAATGCTGAATATGAAAGAGTGTGTATCTATGTTGAAGAGTATGACTGGCTTCGGCCGCTGTGAAATTGCTCAGGTAGATCGTAAAATAACCGTTGAAATGAAAGCGGTAAATCACAGATACTGTGATATATCTATAAAAATGCCCAAAAAACTTAGCTTTTTTGAAGCAGGTATCCGTAATGTACTAAAACAATATATCGGCAGAGGTAAGATCGATATCTATATTACATACGAAGATTACACTGAAAATAACGTATGTGTTAAGTATAATGCAGATTTAGCTAGAGAATATTATAATAATCTGGAAAAGATGAGTAAGGAGTTCGGGATCGATAATGATATTCGTGTATCCGCGTTGTCCAGATATCCAGAGGTATTTTCTCTTGAAGAACAGACCATTGATGAAAAGGAACTATGGGCACTGGTAGAAGAAGCTGTCAAAGGCGCTGCAAGTCGTTTTGTTGACACACGAATTGCAGAAGGAGAGCACCTGAAGCAGGACATAATCTCAAAGCTGGATGGAATGCTTCGAATTGTTGATTTTATCGAAACCAGATCTCCGGAAGTAGTCAATGAATATCGTAATAAGCTTTATGCCAAGGTTACAGAGTTGTTAGCTGACACAAAGGTGGAGGAAAGCATTCTGATTACAGAGGTTACGGTATTTGCAGATAAGATTTGTGTGGATGAGGAAACGGTACGTCTGAAAAGTCATATTATTAATATGAAAGAAACCTTGAATGACAATGAGAACGTTGGGCGAAAGTTGGATTTTATTGCACAAGAGATGAACCGTGAGGCGAATACGATATTATCAAAGGCAAATGACCTGGAAGTGACAAATAAAGCCATCGATTTGAAGACAGAGATCGAAAAAGTCAGGGAACAAATTCAAAATATTGAATAGAAGCTCATAGGGTTGTATAGAAGCTTTAGAAGTGAGGAATAACTTTGAATAAGTTAGTAAATGTAGGGTTTGGAAATGTAGTTAACGTTAGCAAAATAATTGGAATTATAAGCCCTGAAGCTGCTCCGATTAAACGAATGGTGCAAACAGCGAAGGATACCGGAATGGCAATTGATGCCACTTGCGGAAGAAGAACGAAAGCTGTAATTGTAACTGATAGCGGACATCTAATCCTGTCATCCTTACTGCCGGAAACCATTGCAGGGAGAGTAAATCCAAAGGAAGTGGAGATAATCGATACGCAAGAAGATTTTTCGGAAGAACAGATTTAATAAAAGGGTAATTATAGGTAATTAAGGAAGGAGATATAAATATGTTGCATCCATCATATACAGATTTAATGAGAGTAGTTAATAGTGAGGTAGAGCCAGGTGAGCAGCCGGTAGTAAACAGTAGATATTCCATCGTCATTGCAACCGCGAGACGTGCAAGACAGATAATTGACGGCGCTGCTCCGCTCGTTGATGTTGCTTATCCAAAGCCTTTATCAATCGCAGTAGAAGAGGTATATCGTTCAAAAGTAAAGATCGTAGGAGATGACGAGAAGGACGAAGAACAAGAACAACAGCAGTAGTTCTGGTGTAATAGAAAAAGGATCAAAAATAGCACTTTCATATCCAGATATGTGAAAGTGCTTTATCGTGTAATTCACCCGACATGGGCGTAAAACACATGGCATGGACAGAAAGGAAGAAATGCATGTCGAATAAATCGGAAGAAGAGTTAAATGCTATGGCTGATGATGATTTACAGATTACAGATAAAGATCAGGAGAATCCTATTGAGATATCAGACGAAAGTTCTGAAGAAGAAACGACAGGAAAAACCAGGAATCAGGATGAGAATGCAAATTCTGAAGCAAAAACAAGAAGTACAACCAAAAGTATCCTTTATGATCTTATTTTTTATGCTGTATTAATTGTGGTTTGTGTCTATGTACTCCCGAATTATGTAATTCAGAGGACGATTGTTGACGGTCCCTCTATGGAAAACACGCTGCACAACGGAGAACAATTATATGTAGAGAAGATTTCTTATCATTTTGATGCAGTGGATCGCTTTGATATTATTGTATTCTATCCCTATGGCAGGGAAAATGAAGAGTACTATGTGAAAAGAGTCATTGGACTGCCAGGAGAAACGGTTCAGATTATCGGTACTAAAATCTATATTAATGGTGAAGTCCTGAAGGAAGACTATGGGAAAGAGCCAATTGATGACCCGGGCAGAGCAGAAGAACCGATCACCCTGGGAGATGACGAGTATTTCGTGCTTGGTGACAATCGCAATATTAGTAAGGACAGCCGCTATGAGGAAGTTGGAAATGTAGCGAAAAAAAATATTGGCGGAAAAGTTATTTTAAGAATTGCGCCTCTCAGTAAATTCGGTACAGTAAAATAGATAAAAGGTAAACATAATAAGAATATGTAAATCTTATTTTTTGCTTGCAATTTACATAAGAATTAGGTAGAATAAATAATGTTCTGAAAGAACAGGAGTAAGATACTGGTATGAAGGTAATTAAGGAGCATATAAAAACAGGAAACTTCAAATCGTTTTATCTGTTATATGGAAGTGAAGAATATCTGAAAAAGCTCTATCGTGATAAGCTGAGGAATGCGATATTAAAGGATGAGGGAGATATGAATTATTCTCATTTTGAGGGTAATGGAATCGACCCAAAGAAGATTGCAGAGGTTGCGCAAACCCTACCATTTTTTAGTGAAAAGCGTTTAATTATCATAGAAAACAGCGGATTCTTCAAAAACCAAAATGAACTAAGTGAGTTAATCAAAGAACTACCGGACAGTACCATTATCATTTTTATAGAAGAGGAGATCGATAAGCGCAGTAAGCTCTTTAAATTCTTGAGAGATCAAGGCACGGTTTCCGAAATGAATGGTCTGGATGAGAAGAATCTAAAGCTTTTTGTAGCTTCCCTCCTGGAGCAGGAGAAAAGGAAGATTACGGAAGCCACAATTACCTATCTTCTTGATAAGACCGGCTCGGATATGACGAATATCTGCAATGAGATCGATAAGTTAATTAGTTATACGGAGGGGCGGGATGTGATAACCGTCCAGGATGTGGATGCAGTGATAACCACACAGATCACAGGGAAGATATTTCTTATGATTGATGCCATTGGTAGTAAGCAGCCAAATAAAGCCTTGGAATTATATTATGATCTTCTTTCGGTAAGAGAGAAGCCTATGTCAATTCTATTTCTAATGATTAGGCATTTTAATATTATGCTACAGGCTAAGAATCTTCAGGCACTTGGTTATAATTCAGCAAGTATTAGTGAGCTTGTATCGGTTCCTCCTTTTGCCGTGAATAAATACTTAGGACAAGGAAAGAATTTCTCCATGAAAAAGCTGAAGGAAGCATTGGAATTTGGTGCTGATATCGAGGAACAAATTAAAACTGGCAGAATGATAGAGAAGATCGGTGTAGAGCTGTTTATCGTCACCTTTAGTAAACGTCAGCAGTTATAATATTTGCTGTAACTGATGATGTATTGTATTAAGTTAAAGTTAGATAATAGATAATACCTGGGAAGCTATGTTGAAAATCATAGTGACTCAGATCATTATAAAAATGGAAGCGTATCGAAGTGGTCATAACGGCCCTGACTCGAAATCAGGTAGTCCCTAACGGGGCTCGTGGGTTCGAATCCCACCGCTTCCGTCACAGTTTTATAAGGCAAAGAGACTTGAATCCTAGTGGTTTGAGTCTCTTTGCCTTATTATTTGATGATAAAAGTGGTAATGTACAGATGAGCACCAGTTTAGCACTCAAAAATTATATGAGTTAGTTCCCACTCGTTTTAGTACTTGACAAGAAATTAATTGCACTTTATAATGAGTGCATACTTATTGAGTGTAAACTTAATGAGCGAAGAGCCATTTAATTCAGTTTTCAGGTTTTTCGATCCCGGTGCTTGTTTACGTATGCTCTACGGACTGCAAGGAGCAATACACGGAATCAAAGATACTTTCCTGACTGAAAGTACAAAGCAGGACTTAAAGGCGTTTTACAAAAATTTATGAGGAGGAGTAATAAAAATGAAAGTCAGCAAATCGTTTGAAGTATTTGCCCAGGAAGCACCTGAATATCAAAGTGCGTGGATGGAAGCTGTAAAAAGAATAGATACGGCAAGTAATCTTGATAAAAAAACAGAAGAGCTTGCATATTTAGCTGTTTTGGCGGCGGTGCGCCTTGAGAGCGGAATACCATTTCATGCAAAAATGGCTAAATCACATGGAGCAACAAGGGAAGAGATTATCAGCTCAATATTAGTTGGTCTTCCCGCAGTCGGCAACTGTGTGATTAGTGCTTTACCAATTGCTTTGACTGCGTATGATGAGTAAATAACGAATATCTATCTCTATGTTGTCATTAATAATACGCCTGTTCTTATATTAGAGGTAAAATTAGAACAGCAATAACGTGGCATCTATGTTCGCCTAACTTGCCAAAATCAATAAAGAGGCTGTAGCAAAACAAAAAATTGCTACAGCCTCTTTCTATCGTCCTATACCCTGATATTTTACGTTAACCAGAATAAAAAGAAGTTTTGACTGAACTTCTTATCACTTTCATGAACCCGCAGCTGCTGTCATATAGTAGTTTGCTTTATGTTGAAAAATACTTATAAACAATATCTATTGCAGCATTTATCAATCGTTTTCTTTCAATTTCATTTTTCCCGAAAACAATCCTGTCAACCGTTGCTGAAATCAGGTCAAACGTGACAATAGCAGTTGCTTCTATATCTTCCGATTTAAGATCGTTTTTCAGCTGCATAAAATAGTCTATGGTTGCCTGTAAGGTTTTCCTATTTTGATCCTCCAGAACTTCAGCCACCTTTGGATTATAATAAGATAGTACGTTTAATTCTCGGTTTAGCTCTTTGGATTCTTCATGTACTTTAATCAGATGTTCTATAAGAACACGCAGCCATGCTTTGTGGTCTGTTTTTAAAAGGTTAAGGTTACTGATCATATCATTTTTAGCCATCTGGAATTTGTCTTGATACCTGTCCACTACCTCTAGAAAAATCGTGTCCTTGTCCTTAAAATAAGAGTAGAGGCTTCCGATTGAAACTTCCGCTCTCTGAGCAATTTCATTCGTTGTAGTGTTATAATATCCTTTTTCGCAAAACAACTGAAGGGCGGAATTGAGTATTTTCTCTTTCATGCTAATGCTTCGTGTTTGTTTTGGGTTACGGATTGATTTATTTTGTTTTGTAGGGTCATTAGGTTTCATTTTCATCATCTCCTATTGAATATAAAGGTATGGAACGCTAGCCCCGGTATTAATCCATGGGTACAAACTGCTAAAAAGTTGGATACTTTTGCGCCTAGTTAGTATTATTTTTAGAGTTCTGTGCCTTTATTGTAAAATGCTGATTCTATTTTGTCAACACAAACATAAGCAATAACTCATATTTGCATTGACAAATAGAGGATATGGAATTAATATAATTAATATGAGTAAATACTCACGATAATTCGAAGGAGGAGGCTTAATATAATTATAACCGGTCTGGGCTTTGATAGTTGTGGCGGCTTCATTGGTTAAAGGAAAAGTAAAAATAGAAAAAGAGAAAGTAGGCGAAGAAAGATGATTTTTATGATAACATGGGTGGCAGGTCTTGCTGTCGGCTTTATTACGGCAATTGCCAATCCCGATATAGATACATTTAGAGAATTTTGTACTAACCTTTTGTTTTATCAAGTAACGATATCGATTTCACTTTCGGGATTAATCGGATTTTGGGGACATGTTTTTCAATCTGACATGGTTGCCGAGCGAATAGGCTGGAGAAAAGGCAGTCCATTTCAGAAAGAGCTTGGCTATGCTGAACTTGGTTTTGCCCTTGCTGGAATCATGTGCATTTGGCACGGCAAGGACTTCTGGCTTGCAACAATTGTCGTCGTAACACCTTTATTTATTTTGGCCGGCATGAATCATATACGGGAAACGGTTGTTAATAAAAATTTCCATCCTTATAATGTAATAACTTCAATTCCGGATTTATTGATGCCCCTTTCATGGATATTTTTATGGATTTGCTCGAAATAAAAGAATGAGTTTCAATGTTAAGACCAGGGCTGTTGCACTAAGAAAATAGTGCAGCAGCCCTGCCTAATTGGGATATAATAATAGCTATTTTAATTATAGAGCCAATCGTTATAGCTATCAGCCCATTCTTGCAGCGCATTGATAAATCGCCCTACATGAAATCCATCACATACTGAATGATGCACTTGTACTGCCAAGGGCATTAAAACCCTCTTATCTTGCTCGATAAACTTGCCAATGGTAAAGATAGGGGGAAGATAACAACTATTTGTGTGTACATTTAGGTTAAAGCCCGTAAAACTCGCCCAGGGCAAACATGATATGTTGAAAGTATTGAGTGGTTCATTCGGCTTGGGCATTAGTTTTGTGGCACTTGAATAACAGGCAATATCAGATATGCAGTATTCATAAAACTCTATAAAAGAAGTACGATACGTGGTCCATATGCTCGAAAATGTTTCATTTTCTTTATTGAAAATGGTGTAGCTTGGATTGAGCTGGTCCCAAAACCCTAAATTTCCATCAGAATCAATATTCATGCGAAACTCCTGATACCGGTTAACAATAGTTGTAAGCATATATATCTGCGCTGGATATATTTTTTTGTTCATACTTTTTAATGCAGTCCTCACACCGGTTATATCAATATTAGCGGTTAAGCTATAAGTGCAGCGCAGCTCGTGCATATAATGATTATAATAATCTTTACGTGTCCAATTACTTATATCAATCAAATGAAAGCCCATGATAATTCTCCATAATCTTAATTATTTTAACGTGCAAAGTCTATGTCATCGCACGGTAAATAAATTGTTGATACCATTGTTTATTCATTCCTTTCCGCTTATACAGTAGTAATAAATTGTACCGCATTAGTTCGTAAATCACAAGGCTAATAGGATATGTTACTCTGAATCAGGTAACCGGAGGGCAGTCAGCAGCAGATTGGCTACTTCGTCAGGGGATTTCTCCATTCCGTCGCTTGTCCATTGCCAAAGGATGTTTAAAAGTCCGCCTACACTAAAGGAAAGAGCATATTTCATAGCATCTGACTGCTTGGCTAAAGGATAATTACCTTTCCTCATTAAGTACACTTCTTTAAAAAGATGGTTGTATTCTTGCAGTAATAACGATATTAAGTCATTGTGGTAAAGCAAAAGTGCCAGTTCCTTATGCTCGTACCAAAGCTCCAGATACCAGCGAATGGTATGAAAAAAACTATTATCACTGTCAGTGGAAAGCTGCTGTACTCCTTTGAACCAAATTGTCTCTAAATGAAAGCAAATCACTTCTTCTTTTGAAGAAAAGAAACGATAAAAAGTTCTACGAGACAAATCCGCCTTTTCCGAAATCTCTGAAATACTGATATCCCGAAAAGGTTTGTCCTTCATCAGCTCCAACAGAGCATTTGTCAACCATTGACGAGAACGTAACGCTATTGGATTTTGTGTATCTTTCATATAAACTCCTTTAAATGTCACTATTCGGCGTAGTCGTTAATCTTGAACCTTGATGGCTTTCCTGCATTTGAAATCCGGTGTTTCTCTTTTTTCCATAACTGGTAATTAATCTCATAGTATGTTACACTAGAAAAACAGATATACTGAGACACAATAGCGTATTACAGGAAGTGGGAGAATATGAGGACTAAAGAATTTAATATTGGTGATGCGGCGAAGCTAATGGGGATTTCGCCTGCATTGTTGCGCCATTATGAGAGTAAGGGCATTATTGATCCAATGCGAGGAGAGAATGATTACCGTTTTTATGATGTGGATATGATTAAAAAACTTTCGGGAATACGCCGTTTTCGTTCTATGGGCTTTTCCCTGAAGGATGCAGAGGTTCTTGTGAAAGCTCCGAAACAAGAGGTGGCATTGCAGCTCCACCAGGAGCGGCTGACAGAGCTGGAGAAAGAGCTGGAATGGAAGCAGCATATGCTGAAGGTAATGGATTTTCTTTATACAGAGCTGGAGGCTGCGGTGGAGAATACAGAAAAATGTGCGATCGTGCAAAAGCCTGCCATGCTATGGATGAAGAATCGTATGACAGAGCAACTTGGACATAAAGATTCACTGCAGCTGCGGGCTTGGCTTGATTGCATGCCGGTGGTTCTGATATCACCGCGGTTCTTACTGGCGGATATTATGAAAAAGGCCGAGACACAGCAGTTTGGTTATGTGGTGGAACAGGAGCATGCACGGCGGCTTGGCCTTGCCCATACACCGGGCGCTATAAAGATAGAAGCCTCCCGGTATGTAAGTGCGGTGGTATATAGTGAAGACGCAGAGCATATCAAGACCTCTCAGCTCAGCTTTATGATAGAGAAAGCAGAAGAAATGGGTTTTAAACCGGCAGGGGATGCATGGGGAATTACATTGGGAAATTTTTGTATTGATCAAAATGTGCGTAAATATCATAGAGTGTATCTGCCGATAAAGAAGTAATTATTTGAAGTCTCTGACAGCAGCAGTTGTCAGGGACTATTTTTATGTAATAAAATAAGCCGTTTAGCCAGCACCATTGTTTTTAATATAAGCAAAGAATAAGTTGCACCTTTGGGTAAAGTGACTTCTTTTAACTATTTTTAAGTGGGAAGGCAAATTCGGATGGAGATATGCATATAGACAGATATATTGGGGGTGGGAAATTTGATTTTCTGGTGCTTGAAAAAAATTGTTTACATAATGTATTGACATTACAACCGTTGCAAGCTATACAATGCTTGTATATTTTTTAACAAAGGAGAATGTTTATGAAAAAGATTTCAACAAGAACTCTTGCACTGGTTCTAGTAGCAGTTTTGGCACTATCAGGCTGTGCAAAAGCAACAGACAAAGTAACAACAGACACAGTAACAAAGAGCAACGCGCTTTATAAAGCAGGGACTTATGTGGGCAAAGCACAAGGTCACAATGGTGAAATGGAGCTTGAGGTAAGCTTTGATGATAATGCAATTACAGCAATTAATGTCATAAGCCATAAGGAAACTGCCGGAATTTCTGATCCTGCCTTTGCAAAAATTCCGCAAGCAATAATAGACAACCAGTCCTTGGCTGTTGATGCAATCTCTGGCTGTACGGTATCCAGCAAAGGAATTCTAGCTGCAGTAGAAGATGCAGTAACACAAGCAGGAGGTGATTCACAGGCGCTCAAAGATAAAAAAATTGAGTCTGCCGCTCCAGGAGAAGCTATTGTAAAAACTGCTGATGTTGTTATTGTTGGCGGCGGCGGTGCCGGAATCTCAGCAGCTACTGCAGCAGCAAAGGCCGGTGCTTCCGTTATTCTGGTAGAGAAGACTGCCGCTCTGGGTGGTAATACACTGGCTTCTGGTCTTGCCTGGAACGCAGCTGATCCGGAAGTGGAAGGAAAGCTGGATGCCATTGACGGACAGGTAGATACCCTCAAGGCAGTTCTTGACTACAACGAGAGCGATTTTGGTGAATTTGCAGATACTCTTAAAACTCTAAAAGGCCAGATCAAAGAATACCTGGCAGGTGATACCAGCAAAATGTTTGATTCCACTGAATGGCACACCATTCAGACCTATTTGGGAGGTAAACGCCAGGATATCAAAGGCAATACCGTACAGGGCAGTTATGAGCTGATCACTACCCTGACCGGTAAAAGTCTTGAGACTTATCACTGGCTGGCTGAAACTACCGGACTGCCCACAGAAGAAAGTCTCTCTTCACCGGTAGGCTCAATGTGGAAGCGCGGACATCACTTCGCAAAAAAGACGGATGTATTTGAATATCCAACGAAGTTTATTGAGGAGCATAACGGTGAGATTATGCTGGATACCAAGGTGGAAGAACTGGTTATTACAGGTGACCGGGTAACTGGTGTGAAAGCGGTTATGACTGATGGAACACCGGTTGAACTCACGGCAACAAAGGGTGTTATTATTACAACAGGTGGCTTTGCGGCTAACGAAGATATGGTTCGAGAATACAACACCTACTGGCCATCTATTCCAGAAGGAATTAAAACAACCTGTGTTGCTTCTGCAACAGGGGATGGCATTGCCCTTGGTCAGCAGGCAAAGGCGGCTCTTGTGGATATGGGACTGGTTCAATTGATGCCCACCGCCAGTGCACTCACCGGAGCTTTGGCAGATGGATTACTGGTTGCTCCTCAAAACTATGTGTTTGTGAACAAAGAAGGCAAGCGCTTTGTCAATGAATATGCAGCTCGCGATACTCTTACTTTTGCTGCTTTAGAACAAACTGACGGCACCTTCTTTACCATTGACGATCAGGAAATGGTGAAAACAGTGCAAAACAAGCTGACCCAGGAACAGATCGATGCTATGGTAGAAAAAGGAATTCTGTTAAAAGCCGATACACTGGAAGGTCTTGCAGAGCAAATTGGCTGTGATCCTAAAACCTTAATCGATACCATAGATACTTATAATTCATACGTAGACAACAAAAAAGACCCTGATTTTGGAAAAAATGCATTTGAAATGAAGGTAGAAAAAGGTCCCTTCTATGCATGCCCTTCGAAACCTTCTGTCCATCACACTATGGGCGGTCTCAAAATCAATGCTAATGCTGAAGTTCTTAATGAACAAGGTCAAGCTATCCCTGGTCTTTATGCAGCTGGCGAGGTAACTGGTGGAGTTCATGCCGGTAATCGACTTGGCGGTAATGCGATTGCAGATGCATTTGTATTCGGACGTATTGCAGGCGAAAACGCTGCAAAATAATACAAGATATATTAAGTTATAATCTTTCCTACATAAACAAAAGGCAGCAGATAAAACTTGCTGCCTTTTGTTTATTGTATCTGAAGAGAATATGCAGAAATTAGCTGAGTAGATTCAAGTCATTTAAGTTGAAATTCTATTGGAGATATGACTTTTTGGAATTGACTTCTTATTTTATATGATATATTGTTATATAATGTAAATATGTAAATAACACAGTGAAATAAAACTATTAGGCTATTGCGAAACAATATAGTTTTTGAAATTACATACACAACATACACTGTTTCTTCGCTTCAACGTTTCCTTCGGGCTTAGCTTCCACTTCGAAACAGTATATGTTGTGTATACAATAGTTTAAGTTTGAGTTTCGCAATTACCTAAATAAAACTATAATAAGGAGGATATTAATTGGAGATGGAAAAGAAAATCACAGGAGCAGACTATTTATACATTGCTTTATATGCCTTTGCAGGGATAGGGTTAGAACTTGTTTTAGTTGGAGTTACAGAGCCGCTCTTCGGTGTAACAGTAAAAACGTACACAACCTTGCAGCATATTATTCATTGGATGGTTATCTGTTTCATATGGTTGCTGGTTGGGGTATTTTTAATTAATTTAGCAAGTAAAAGGTATGATTTTAATTTGTTGGAAAATAAAAGTAAACTGAAAGGTTGGCAATACATCGGTATAATAATCTGTTTGATTGTATCAATCGCTGTTCACTATGTTGATTGGGAGGGCTTTAAGTTTCTTTTGGAATTTCAGCGATTAGGGATGTTAAAATTTGTTTTCCAGTACATATATTATCTGTTTGAAGTCTTCTTGATTTCTCTGATTGTAATCTTTGGACAAAAGGCTTGTGAGAAGTGGTTTAAGAATGAAGCGATTCCCTATGGAGGAATCATCCTTGCCTTAACCTGGGGGCTGATGCACATTGTATCAAAAGGAAGCGTTGCCGTAGGTTTGTTATCGGCTTTCGGCGGATTTCTTTATGGCGCAGCTTATCTGGTGGTGGGGAAAGATTATAGAAAAGCTTTACCGCTCATGTATTTTATGTTTGTATTGTAACTGGGAGGGTTAGCAGGAGAGTTTAAAGAGGTATCATTATTTGCAGCATTATGGAGTGAATCTGTTTGGTTGGCGGTTTCATTCTTGAACTTTACCATCACTGCTGATATACTGTTCTAAGAAATGGCTTATCTGTATTGTGTTTTGGCTTTCAGTGTAATTTTAAGCCCTAAACAAGGTAGACCAAGTTTTACCTGAGGACGCAGAAAAGGCAGAATTCAATTCGAGCAGTGCTAGCTTAAGGTATATGAATGGAAAGCAAGTACTTGTAGCTGAGCAGTGAAATGGAGGTATGCTTAAGGCATTAGTAGATAAAAATAAAGTTGAGAGAACAAAAATATTGTGAATAACAAAATAAACAAACTAATGAATAACTATACTGATTTATGAGAGAGAATTGTATTGCTAAAGGACGAAAAATGAAGAAAATTAATATGAAAATGTAAACATTCTATTAAATTATTTCTTTAAACATTGTATTATCATTCATTTTCCTGTATACTGGAAATATGAAAACATTACAAACACTGAAAGAAGTCTTTTTATCTTCAATTCCTTTAGTAATTATCATCATATTTATCTGTGTCTTTGTGGCACCGTTAGAAGACCCTTCCGACTATATTAAGTTAACCATAGGCTATGCCGGGGTTTTGTTCGGACAGTCTTTTTTTCTGGTTGGTTTGGACTCCAGTATTCTGCCGATTGGAAAACTAGTGGGAAGATCTCTTGTAAATTTTAAGAAAGGAATATTTGTTATATTATTCGGTGTCTTATTTGGGATTCTTGCCACAGTAGCAGAGCCAGCCCTGGTAGTACTTGCCAGACAGACCCATATGATAATGAATAATGTAAATGAAACCATCTTTGTATGGATTTTAAGTACAGGAGTCGGTGTCTTCGTCGGATTTGCCTTATACCGTATTATCAAGGATATGAGTATCAAAGTAGTTTTTGCGGTACTTTATTTCATGATATTTCTAACGGTGATTTTTGTACCCAAAGAATTTGTTGCTCTGGCCTTTGATGGCAGCGGAGCTACCACCGGAGATATTTCTGTTCCATTTATTCTCGCGCTGGGTATGGGTATAGCAGCAACAGTATCAAAACACAAAACAAACGATGATATATTCGGTATTATTGGAATTGCCTCTGTCGGACCAATTTTAGCAGTATTTATTTATGGTATTATTCTAAAGATTTACCATGGAGAAATTCCCCCGGCAGGGATCTATGATCCGACGACCACAGAAAGCTTTGCATCCATCGTTAGTTCTAATATTACCGGGGTTGCGCTTGCTTTAATACCGATCGTAATTGTTTTTTTACCATTTCAGCTTTTCTTAGTTAAGCTGCCGAAAAAACAATTTATTCGAATGATGATTGGTATTGTTCCGGTTTATGTCGGCTTACTTATCTTTTTATCCGGGATTGACTATGGGTTTGCCTTTGCCGGTAAATACATAGGAGAGGTATTCCTTAGTGCAACTCGACCCCAATGGTTTAAATGGCTTTTGCTTCCGTTAGGTTTTGTTTTGGGAGTTGCGATTACTTTGTCAGAGCCGGCAGTTACGGTCTTGGGAGAACAGTTGGAGGAAATTACGAATGGTCATATTAGAAAGCTGACAATCCGGTTAACACTTGCGATTGGAATTGGCTTTGCATCCTTGCTTTCTATGGTGAAGATACTGACGCAAGTCAATATTTTGTGGTTCCTGGTTCCGTTGTATGCCCTTTCTTTAATTATGATGTATTTTACCTCATCTTTATTCGTAGGGCTTGCTTTTGACTCAGGCGGAGTAACCGGAGGAGCACTTACATCAGCGTTTCTAACACCGCTTACCCTGGGAACTGCTCAGGCTGTTGCTCAGTCAGCGGGTACACACGCACAATCCGTGCTGACAAATGGGTTTGGTATTATTGCCTTTATATCGGTAACTCCGTTAATTGCAGTGCAGGCACTGGGAATTATATACGATAGAAAGCTGAAAACGGTTCAGGCGATCCATATAGAGCATGAAAATGCGGAATACGAAGAGCTGTCTAAGTATGTATTACAAGGTGAACTTATTGAACCGGATTATGTGGAAGACACGAATGGCGACGAAAATGAAGCAGAGCAAAACGCCGACTTAAAGGAGGTCACACATGAATAATCAAGCAATGGAGAATATCGAATTTCTAATTTTAGTAGCTGGCAGAAAGCAGAAGGATGCGCTGCTAAGCAGAATTTGCAGTATAGATTGCCGAATTGTCAATACCATATATGGGAAAGGAACGGCAAAGTCTACTTATTTAATGGATATGCTTGGACTTGTTTCAGAAGAAAATAAAGTGATCATAACCTGCATGATACCAAAAGAGAAAGTAGATGTTGTGTTTTCAATGTTATTGAAGGAATTTAATTTTGGCCATCCCAATACCGGGATCGCATTCACACTGCCTATATTAGGCATGTCGTTTTAACATTTATTAGGAGGAAGCAATTCAAATGGAAAGTTCCGATAAAATGAAGGCCCTTTTTATTATTGTAAATGCCGGATATACCGACACAGTTATGGATATCGTAAGGGCGGAAGGTGCAGGTGGTGCTACTGTAATTAATGCACGAGGAGAGGGAGCTCATCATGAGTTGTTCATGGGAATTACGGTTGATTTTGAAAAAGAAATGATTCTCACGATTGTAGATGAACCTACCGCGAAGCGTATTATGGCAGCGATTAAGGAGAATGCAGGTTGGAAATCCCCCTTGCACGGAATTTGTTTTGTTATGCCAGTAAATAAAATTATTGGGATAAGAGCCGATGTTGAAGATTGTGAGGAAGAAAACGAATAAAAACGGATCAATCGTTTTTTATGAGCCGCTGACAGTTCATAGCTGTTGGCGGTTCTTTTTTGGAAATTAGGCTATGTGCAAGTACTTTTTACTTGTTTATGAAATTTTTGATTATTATAACATAAAAATGAAACCATGGTATTTTCTTCATCGTCTAATGTTTGAAAGACAGAAACTATAACAGTAAAAAGAAAGGAGAATGATTTTTATGAAAAGAAAAGTTGCATTATTACTAAGCCTGGCTTTAGTAGCAACAGCAGTGCCAATGCATACCGAAGCTGCCGGTGTAGCAGCCACCGATGCAGCCATAGCGATAAAGGCGGGCTCATCAGGTACTACAGTGGGAGAGCCTACCACAAAAGGGCTTGAGAAAGCAATACAGGAGGTCAAAGCAAAGATAACCGTCCCTTCCGCTTATAGTGAGTTTAATTATAATTTCAATGCTTCTACGGAATATTCTGACGCCACCTGGACATTGACCTGGAGTAACCCAAAGGATTATTCCTATCTTCAGGTGAATACAGATGGAGATTATCATATTACTTATTATTACCTATATGATAATTCCAAGGAAGGTTCAGCTGTAGCAAAATATTTAAGATCAGAGCTGAAAGGAAAAGCAGAGGATTTTATCAAGAAGATAGCACCTGAGATTAGTGGAGAAGTAAAATATGTAGATTCCAATTATGATGGAATCTATGGTGGAAACTATATTTACAACTTCCAAAGAGTAAGCAATAGTGTGAATTTCCCGGATAATACAGTAACGGTGTATATCAACAGTGTAACGGGAGAAGCTACCTCATTAAGCATAAACTGGCTGTATGATGCTTCCATTCCCTCTGCCACAGCGAAATTAACGAAGGATCAAGCGGCAAAGCTGATTAAAGAAAATTTAAAGATGAAACTGATTTATCGATCAGACTATTTCCATACCTTTAAACAGGATGGATCAAGCCAGAAAAAGGCCTACTTAGTGTATGAGCCTTCCTCCGAGTATATCTCAATTGATGCTAATACCGGAAAGGTTTATTCTACAAAAGCGGAATGGTCTGCGAATAATAATTTCACTGCTACGAAGGAATCAGCAGCTGCGTATGATACTGCTTATGCTGGTTCTACTGCGCAATCCTTAACCGATGCAGAGATTAAGCAGATCTCTGAGCTCAATAATCTCATTTCCAAATCCAAGGCAATTAGTTTGGTAACAAAGAATGCTTCTTTGTATCTGGATGACAGCTTAAAATCCACGAACGCCTCTTTAGAGAAGCAGCAGGGTGCAAATGGTGCAAATTCTTATGTTTGGAATATAAGCCTGAGTGATCCGACCCCGGTAGATAATAAAAAGAATGCCGACACCTACAGAGCCTATGCTTATGCAACAGTTGATGCGGTTAGCGGTAAGATTTTATCCTTCTATACCAGCATGGATAACTATTATAATAACACGACCCAATCCTACAAGAATGTTACCATAAAGTATGATAAGAAGAAGAGCCAAGCAATCCTTGAGAATTTCTTATCTGCACAGGCTGGTGCACGCTTTAATAAAACTGTTTTGTCAACAGTGAATGATGATTATATAGTTACCTATAAAAAAGATAATACACCTGTTTACGGTGGATACACCTATCAATACAATCGTGTCAATGAAAATATCGAATATCCATATAACTATCTTTATGGTGCCGTTGATGGTGTGACCGGTAAAATCTATTCCTTTGGTTCTACCTGGGATGATAATGTAACCTTTGAATCCTCCAAGGGAGCCATAACAGCGGATCAGGCAATGGATTATTATCTGAATAACGATGATTTTGGTTTGAAGTATGAGATCTATTCCAAAAATAGCACAAAGAGTAAGCTGAGCACGGATTCCTATTCGGTACAATATGCGGTTCGTTTGGTATATCGCCCTGACCTGTCACCTGCATCTATTTCACCTTTCACCGGCAAGCAGTTGAATTACAACGGAGAAGTTTACACTGGCGTTCAACCTTATACCTATAGTGATCTTACTGATGCAGCAAAATATCGTAATGTATTATTGCTGGCTGATATGAACATTGGCTTTGAAGGCGGTAAGTTTAATCCGGATCAATCCATTACGGTAGGTGAGATGAATCAGTTGTTCTCCAATATGGGCTATGGCAACGAAATTTTAGTTGCAAACAGCAGCTCCAACAATCAGTTGATTACAAAGGAGGAGCTGGCTCACCTGTTCATTACGAAGCTTGGACTGGAAAAAATGGCAAATCTGTCTGGTATCTATAAGACCGGATATTTGGATGATAACAATATCACTGCAAAGTATTATGGTTCGGTAGCGCTTGCTAAGGGATTGGGTTTAATGAATGCTGAAGCAAATGGATATTTTAATCCTAAGGCGAACCTTACAAGAGTGCAGGCTGTAGACTTCCTAATGAACTTTATTAATACTCAGAAAACTGGCATTATGTATTAAACTAGTTTTAATATAATTAGCTTCAAAGAAGGCTTAAAGTATTTTAAGTCAATATATACACGTATGTATTCAGAATCAATATATGCTAAATTAATTTAGTCTGAATAAAGTATTCGTATATTATAAAAGAGTTAGGGCGGGACAGACATATGATGTGTGTTCTCGCCCTAACTCTTTGCTATGAAGCAGTCATTCAGTTTGTTTTTCAAGCAGTGCAAAAACGAGCCACTCCAATAATCTAACTTATGAGGCATACAAAGGCTTTATAATCCTGATTTTTTCTTGAAATAGGAGTATATAATAAGAAGAAGAGAAGAAGGACAGAAAAATAGAGTCAAAAGCTGACCCGAATATTTTTATACAGAATAAAAAGAGGCTGCCACAGAGTGACAGCCTAACATTTACGAACTAATTATGCAATAGAATTAGTAGCTTTTGCTAAACGAGATACTTTTCTTGCAGCGGTATTCTTATGGTAGATACCCTTTGTGCAAGCCTTATCAATCTCGGAAACTGCTGCAACTAAGTTAGTTTTAGCAAGTTCTTTATCTCCGGCTGCAACAGCAGCGTCAACTTTCTTAATCATTGTCTTAACCTTAGACTTAATCATCTGATTTCTAGCTGCTTTTGTCTGGTTAACTAAGATTCTCTTTTTTGCAGATTTAATATTAGCCAATTCGTACACCTCCAAATATAATTATTTCAATCAAGCTGACAGGGATACCAAATTGAGAGTGAGATATCGACTGGTTTTGATTGTTCGTATAAATTGTTTCATTAAATCCGGACACGGACGTTCTAATGGAAACATACTATTAAATAATAGTCCATAGGAATAATTCTGTCAATACATATTTTGAAAAACATTGAAGAAAATATATGACATAATAAATTGGTAATTGGACTTTGATTTGGAAGGTTTGCAATTGCTAAAATTAAGATGTTACTTAAAATAAGAGCTTACTAACTAAGAAATTACTATGGAGGTGTCTATGTATAAAGTTCGTACAGATTTAGCACTTGAGGCAAGAGAGAGCTTTCCCGAGGATGATGTTGAGGTCAGGGGAGTGGAGCTGACAGAGAATTATGATGAGAAGAATAAAATCCGAGTCTCAACTGTTGTAATAAAGGATGAGAAAGGTGCCAAGGCAATGCAAAAACCGATGGGTACCTACATTACAATTGAAGCTCCCGAGATTATGCACTCAGATGAGGATTATCATAAGCCGGTATCAGATGAGGTCGCAAGACAGCTCAGAAAATTGGCTGGGGATTTAAAGAAGGAAGAGACCCTGGTGGTTGGACTGGGCAATCGTGATGTTACCCCGGATGCTTTGGGACCTCAGGTGGTGGACAATCTATTTATCACAAGACATCTGATCCGGGAATATGGGGATGAATTTAAAGAAAAAAATCAAATGGGTAATGTGAGTGCAATTTCACCGGGAGTTATGGCGCAGACCGGAATGGAGGCCTTGGAGATTGTCAAGGGTATTATTAAGGAAACCAGTCCGAAGCTTTTAATTGTAATTGATGCATTAGCTTCTAGAAGTGTGAGCCGGGTTAATACCACCATTCAGCTTACGGATACGGGTATTAGTCCCGGATCAGGAGTGGGTAATAATCGGAAAGCGTTAAACGAAGAGAGCTTAGGGATTAAGGTCATTGCACTGGGAATACCGACGGTTGTGGATGCTGCCACGATTGTAGCAGATACCTTATCAAAATATATGGAGCAGAGCGGCTTTGGACAGGAGGATATTGATAAATTTATTTCAGAGGTAAGGGAGCAGCAGATCGATAATATGTTTGTAACCCCGAAGAATATTGATGAGTCCATCAAGCGAATGAGCTATACAGTTTCGGAAGCCTTAAACTCCTGTTTTGCAGAGATGTCAGTTTAAGATATATAAATGATGCATTTGATTCCTGCTGCGCATCCATTTGCCAGCATAAGGGAGAGAACGTAAGAGTAATATTGCTTATCAGATGGAGTGAATGGAATTAAGAAGAAGGAAATAGATTGGTTTCCCAACTGATTTTGCTATGGAAAGGGCATAAAATCCGCAGCCGGAAAATATAATAGAGCAGGCAATATTTTAGAGCAATAAAAGGATGCAGCTTCAATAAGCTTGTCCTTAATAAAATTGTCTGCTTGGCAGGCTTGCGGAGGTTTAGGATGAAAAAATATCGTGTTCGGATCAGACTTAAAATATATCCAGTTCTTTGGTCTCTTATGATAATAGCTGCAATTTATTTATTGCTGCGCTTTGCAATGATTACATTTACGCAAGAAATGGGTCAAGCTGGTTTTATGGATGCGATGAGTGCGAAGCTCTGCATTAACCTGGTGGAAACAGGCTCTCCACTCTTAAAATACGCGGCCGATGAGGACGGAGAATTATATGCATTTCCATTGAATTTGCTTGATCATACCCTGGCTTTGGGAGATTTTATAGAAGATGATTCAGCTGTTACGGTGAATGCCAAGAATGTATTGAATGAGAATAGCGGGTATCAAGGTTATAACGATACGGCTGCCTTAAATAGTAATTCATCAGAAGATAATAGCTCTGAACAGAGCGCCGCTGAGAATGCTGACCTTGAGAATAAAAATTCAAATCATTCTCTTTCAGAAGATACAGACTCTGAAGATACATTAAATAATAGTACAATACAAATCTACTCCGTTCAAAGTGATCAGATCAGTGAAGAATACCTCCTTACCAACGGCGCAGTTATCAAAAGCTCTCAGACCGGTGATTTGATTGGACAGGGAGAGTATTATGAGGATCAGCTGACGATTAATTATGAAAAAAGTGATTTGCATGAGGAGGATGCCCAGGAGACTGGGGCACAGCCAGGGGACAGTGTAGCGGAGACAATAACCAAGGACAGCCGTGCCGGCTATACCCTGGAAAAGATGAAGGATGTCAGCTATCTGGTAAGAACCTTCTATGTAGTGGATGCCTCCACCAGAATCAGCGAGCCTTTATTTGACGGAGAAAAGCTGTTGTCTAAGGATATGACGATACATCAGGACAATGAAAAGCCTCAGATTCTTATTTATCATACCCATGCTCAGGAGGCTTTTGCTGACAGCAGAAAGGGAAACGTCGAGGATACGGTGGTTGGAGTGGGAGCTTATTTAACAAAGATTTTGGAGGAGGATTACGGATATAATGTAATTCATGACAATACCCCCTATGATATTGTAAACGGATCCTTAAACCGTAATATCGCTTATAGTCAGGCGGAGGATGGGGTGTCTGCCATTTTGAAAAAGAATCCTTCCATTGAAGTAATCATTGATTTACATCGGAATAGCGGTGATGCAAAATACATCACGATTGATGGAAAGAAAACGGCGCAGGTAATGTTGTTTAATGGATTGAGCCGGGATCAGAATGGGCCCCTTACGGGTCTTGATAATCCTAATTTACAGGATAATCTAGCCTTTAGCTTACAGCTGCAACTGGAATCAGTCTCCCAATATCCGGGTTTCTTTCGAAAGAATTACTTGAAAAATTATCGATATAACCTTCATTTACGGCCAAAGGCCTTGCTGATGGAATTGGGAACCTCTAAAAATACCGTGGAGGAAGCAATGAATGCGATGCCACCCTTTGCCAAGATTTTAGATGAGGTTTTAAAAGGGGATAAAAAGGAAGAGGATAAGGTGGATTCAAAATAGATAAAATACAGGAAATGAAAATCGCATTATCTTGCCAGTACTTCGTCCTTGTGTTATAATCATACAGAATGTTTGGATAGAATATACACAGGAGGAAAGAATCCTCACAGAATTCAGGAGGCTTAAGATGGCTGTTGACCAAAGTAAAATTAGAAATTTTTGTATCATTGCTCATATAGATCATGGTAAATCAACATTGGCTGACCGTATTATTGAAATGACGGGCTTATTAACAAACAGAGAAATGCAGGCGCAGGTTCTGGATAATATGGATTTGGAACGGGAAAGAGGGATTACGATTAAGGCTCAGACGGTTCGTACCGTATACAAAGCGAAGAACGGTGAAGAGTATGTCTTTAATTTAATTGATACCCCTGGTCATGTGGATTTTAATTATGAGGTATCCCGAAGTCTTGCCGCCTGTGAAGGTGCAATTCTGGTGGTGGATGCAGCCCAGGGAATTGAAGCGCAAACCTTAGCGAATGTATACCTGGCTCTGGATCATAACCTGGATGTTATGCCGGTAATTAATAAAATTGATCTTCCCAGCGCTGATCCCGAGCGTGTCATTGCAGAGATTGAAGATGTGATCGGATTAGAGGCACATGACGCTCCCTTGATATCAGCAAAGGTTGGAACTAATGTAGATCAGGTGCTGGAGCAGATCGTAGCTAAAATACCAGCGCCCAAGGGTGATAGAACGGCTCCCTTGCAGGCTCTTATCTTTGACTCGATCTATGATCCTTATAAGGGCGTTATTGTATTTCTTCGAATTAAAGAGGGTACAGTTCGAAAAGGAACAGAGATACGTATGATGGCAACGGGTGCCATTGCAGAAGTTGTGGAATTGGGTATCTTTGGACCGGGACAGTTTATTCCCGCGGAGGAATTGTCTGCTGGTATGGTAGGCTATATTACAGCTAGCTTAAAGAATGTGAAGGATACCCGTGTGGGTGATACGGTAACAGATCATAAGCGTCCTTGCGCAGAGCCTCTGCCCGGCTATAAGAAGGTACACCCGATGGTATACTGTGGAATGTACCCGGCAGATGGGGCAAAATATCCGGATCTTAGAGATGCACTGGAAAAGCTTCAGTTAAATGATGCCTCCCTTCAATTTGAGCCGGAGACCTCCATTGCCTTGGGCTTTGGTTTCCGTTGCGGCTTCCTGGGGTTATTGCATCTGGAGATTATTCAGGAGCGATTGGAGCGAGAGTACAATCTGGATCTGGTAACTACGGCACCCAGCGTTATCTATAAGGTGCATAAGCAGGATGGTTCGGTAATTGAAATTACGAACCCGACCAACCTTCCAGACCCTTCTGAGATTGCATATATGGAAGAACCCATGGTATCCGCAGAGATTATGGTAACGACTGATTACGTGGGATCTATTATGGGACTATGCCAGGAGCGTCGCGGTATTTATCTTGGTATGGAATATATGGAGACAACAAGAGCACTATTAAAATATGACCTGCCGTTGAATGAGATTATCTATGATTTCTTTGATGCACTCAAATCTCGTTCCAAGGGATATGCCTCCTTTGATTATGAGTTAAAGGGATATGTTCAGTCCGAGTTAGTGAAACTGGATATTCTCATTAATAAGGAAGAAGTAGATGCATTGACCTTTATCGTACATGCGGAAAGTGCTTATGAGCGCGGAAGAAGAATGTGTGAGAAGCTGAAGGAAGAGATTCCGCGTCAGCTCTTTGAGATTCCGATTCAGGCGGCAATCGGAAGCAAGGTCATCGCCAGAGAGACAGTAAAGGCGATGAGAAAGGATGTCCTTGCAAAATGCTACGGCGGTGATATTACACGTAAGAAGAAGCTGCTGGAGAAGCAGAAGGAAGGTAAGAAGAGAATGAGACAGGTAGGTAATGTTGAAATTCCTCAGAAGGCCTTCATGAGCGTATTAAAATTAGACGAAGACTAGAAATAGGGCTGTTGTAAAGGAAATGTTGTTGGAAGCATAGCGCATTGCTTATGGTTCAAGGCAAGTACATTCCTTTATAACAGCCTCTAATTTATCGAAAAATTGCATGGTTACAATTATTTTGCGATAAAGAGTCAAAAGGACAAGGGTAAAATACACCTTAGAAATTCTTATTAATCAAACAGAAATATTAATAAATACAGATATATTAATAAATACAGATATATTATTAGATACAGATATAGTAAGATTTAGTATTAGATAAATACAGATACAGTATTAGAATAGATATAGAGGGTTCCAACTGTTTTGTACTTTATAAGGAATGAAAGGAAAAGAGGAGCCGCAAAAGGCCGTCTCTAATTAAGATAGCATGGATAAAAGAATGCAACCAAAAACAGAAGATCTGAAAACGGATAATGAGACTAATAAGCTGCTGGGTCTATATATCCACATCCCCTTCTGCGTTAAGAAATGTGATTATTGTGATTTCTTATCAGCTCCGGCCACGGAGGAGATGAAAGGAAGGTATGTGGATGCGTTAATTACGGAGATAAAGAGCTGCAGCTCATATTACTCAGATTACGAGGTACAAACCCTATTCTTTGGAGGCGGTACCCCATCCTGCCTGGAGGCAGTACAAATAGAGAAAATCATGAAGGCTCTGAGAGAGAATTTTCATCTAAACAAAGAAAAATTGGAGGCCTCCATAGAAGTTAATCCGGGAACTTTAACAGAAGAGAAATTAAAGATATATAAGAAAGCGGGAATCAACCGGCTTAGCTTTGGGCTGCAATCCGTCAATGACGCTGAGTTAAGAAAATTAGGAAGAATTCATACCTATGAACAGTTTAAAGAGAATTATCTTTTAGCCAGAACCCTGGGCTTTACCAATATTAATGTGGATTTGATGTCAGCATTACCGGAACAGACGCTTAATTCCTGGGAGAATACGCTACGCACAATCCTTGCCTTGGAACCGGAGCATATTTCTGCTTACAGCTTAATCGTGGAAGAGGGGACAAGGTTCTATGACCGTTACAGTGAGGGTTCTGCGGATTACAGACTGCTTCCGGATGAGGATACGGATCGGGGGATGTATCATCGGACAAAAGAAATATTAAAAGATCATGGTTATGAACGATATGAGATATCAAATTATGCAAAGAAAGGCTTTGAATGCAGACATAATTCCTCCTATTGGGTCGGCACGGACTATCTGGGCTTAGGCTTGGGAGCCTCCTCTTTGATAGAAGGTGTAAGATTTACAAAGGAGGATAATATAAAACAGTATATTGTGACAAGTGAGCGATGGGTCGCGGAGAAGGCTGTTAAAGGATTTGATTATAATACGACAGAAGATAATGCTATTATTACGGCTGAAGGATATGATATTAATACGACGGAAGGTAATGATAATATTACAGCAGAAGAAAATGATAATAATACGGTCGAAGGATATGATAATATTACTGTTGAGGCGAAAGCTGAGAGGAAGGAAAATCGTCAAAACGTGGAGTGGTTGGATCCAATTGGTCTTATAAAAGAGTCAAGCTCATTAAGCTTAGAACAGCAGATGGAAGAATTCATGTTTCTGGGCTTACGTATGTGTAAGGGTGTCAGCAAAGCTGAGTTTTATCAGAAATTTAAACAAGAGGTCATGGAGGTTTATGCAAAGGTAATGAGGGAGCTGCTGGGGAAAGGGCTGATCAAGGAAGCGGGAGATCGTATTTATCTATCTGACTTAGGGATTGATGTCAGTAACTACGTATTAGCAGAATTTTTGTTGGGTTAAAACAAAGGCTGCTGAAGCTGCATCCCGTAAAGGGTATTAATTACAAACGAATTCATAATGGCAGCAGAGGTTCCGAGGGTAAGGAAATGATATGGATAACCTTTTGAGTAAAAGAAATATAGAAGTAATAGCAGTAATATCAGGTATTAGTAAAGTTCATTCTTGGAATACTAAAATAAGAAATAGATTCAAATTAGAAAGCCTTAATTCTCTCGCGAAACTATGCTCCGGATACCGAGAATTAAGGCTTTCTATATAGAAGGAAGCCTGGTTTTGTGCAGCTTGTGTTTTAATGTGTTTTTAATAATTTATTTCGAAAATTGCCTTGACAAAAGAAAATGATAGTGTTATTTTATTTATAGATGTTAGCACTCTACTCAAATGAGTGCTAACAAAACAATAGAGCTAGTGAGTTTCTCTAAAATTGAGGTAGAATATGCAGCAGTTGGATGAAAGAAAATGGAAGATATTACAGGCTATTATCCGAAATTATCTTGAGACAGGGGAACCTGTTGGATCAAGAACCATTTCAAAATACACGGATTTGAATTTAAGCTCCGCTACGATCCGCAATGAGATGGCTGATCTGGAAGAGTTGGGTTTTATTGTTCAGCCCCATACTTCAGCAGGAAGGATACCTTCCGATAAAGGCTATCGACTCTATGTAGATATGCTTTTGCAGGAAAAGCATCAGGAGGTTGAGGATATTAAATTGCAGCTGATGGAAAAAGCAGATCGGCTGGAGTTGATTTTGCAGCAGGTAGCAAAGCTTCTTGCGGTAAATACCCAGTATACCACCATGGTAACGACGCCCCAGTATAAGAAGAAAGTGAAATTTCTTCAACTGACGGAAGTGGAAGAGAATCAATTGCTGGCAGTAATCGTATTCGAAAGAAATATTGTAAAGAATAAAATGATTCACATTACAA
This sequence comes from Bacillota bacterium, assembly GCA_023392995.1. Taxonomy (GTDB): domain Bacteria; phylum Bacillota; class Clostridia; order Lachnospirales; family Lachnospiraceae; genus Mobilitalea. Next base: position 844 of record JAEWMZ010000367.1, on the reverse strand, counting down.
CACCCTTAAGTAAAGAGACCCTATTAAAATTAAATATCATAATGAACACCTTTCTGCAAGGGTTGGATCTGGGTGAGATTAATCTTCCGGTTATTACTCAGATGAAGGAACAGGCAGGAGATTACCGTACTATCGTGAATGATATTCTGGACGCCATTATGCAGGCTGTTTCAGAAGAGGAAGATCTTGAGATCTACACCTCAGGAACTACGAATATTTTACGATATCCGGAACTAAGTGACCGGGAGAAGGCGGCGGATCTGCTGTACACACTGGAAGAGAAAAAGGTGCTTTCCGAATTAATTCATGACAAGATGGAGGATGAGGAAGGCCGTGGCATTCAGGTTTATATCGGTGATGAAACACCGGTAGAGACAATGAAGGAGTGTTCCGTAGTAACAGCGACCTATGAAATTGAAGAAGGTGTATATGGAAAAGTAGGTATCATCGGACCAAAGAGAATGGATTACCAGAAGGTAGTCAGTACGCTACAATCACTGATGACACAATTAGATGATATCTTTAAGAAAAAGACTTAAGAATACAGTGATGAAGAGAACAGAAAAAGATGCTAGAAAAAGGAGAGAGCAATGAAGGATATATCAAAGGAGTCTATGGATCAAACAATAGAAGATACACAAGCGGCAGAGACCTGTGAGGAAGTTGTTGATACAGCTGATGACCTGGAAGTAGCAGATGCTATCTTCGAAGAGGAAGCTTCTGAAAATGCAGAAGAGAGGCAGGAGAAAGTTGTAAAATCCTTATTCAAAAATTCAAAATCCAAGGAACTCGCAGCAAAGGATCAAAAGATTGATGAATTAAACGACCGTCTGATGAGATCAAT
>JAEWMZ010000364.1 GCA_023392995.1 Bacillota bacterium | reverse complement strand
ATTTAAGAAAATACGAGGCAGAGGAGCTTGGTTTCTCTGCCTCGCAAATTGAAAAAAAGAAGGAGGTTACCCCTCTATGTCAGAATACTTACTAGAAATGACAGAGATATGTAAATCATTTGCAGGTGTTCATGCTTTAGAGCATGTAAATTTTAAAGTCAGACCTGGAAAGGTTATGTGTTTGGCAGGTGAGAATGGATGTGGGAAGTCCACACTTGTTAAAATCATCTCCGGTGTTTACGCAAGAGATGAAGGAGAAGTATTTTTTGATGGAAAGCCGATTGCAAAAATTACCCCAGCGGAAGCTACAAAGCTGGGCATACAGGTAATTTATCAAGATCTGTCAATTTTTCCGAATCTCACTGTAATGGAAAATCTGGCGATTAACTCTGAAATTACTGCCGGAAAGAAGCTTGTTAACAGAAAACGCTGGGAGTCTACTGCAAAAGAAGCTTTATCTAAGATCGGCTATCATATAGATTTGCATGCAAAGATGGGCGAACTGAGCGTAGCAGACAAGCAGCTGGTAGCAATCTGCCGTGCACTGCTTTTTGATGCAAAATTAATTATTATGGATGAACCGACCACAGCCCTTACGAAAAAAGAAGTAGATGCACTGTTTAAGACAGTCTGTCAGCTTAGAGACAGCGGGATAGCAATTATGTTTATCAGTCATAAAACAGAAGAGATTTTTGAGATTTCCGATGATGTATGCATCATGCGAAATGGCAAGAATGTATATTCTGGACTTACCTCCGAACTGACACCAAAGGACTTTACCTATTACATGACGGGGCGTGAATTAACAGACAATCATTTTGTAGCGAAGAATATCAGTGCTGAACCGGTGCTGAAAGTTGAAAAATTATCTCTGAAAAATAAATTTGAAGATGTGTCCTTTGAACTGCGTAAGGGAGAGATTCTTGGGATCACCGGACTTCTTGGCTCCGGCAGAACAGAACTGGCATTAAGTCTATTTGGAATTGAGCGTCCAAATAGCGGAACAATTACCCTGAACGGAAAACAAGTAAAGATTTCTTCTCCGATGGCTGCGCAGAAATTAAAGATCGGATATGTACCGGAGGATCGTCTGACAGAAGGTCTTTGCCTGCAGCAGTCGATAGCAGATAATATCACCCTATCCTCGCTAAAGCGTTTGTCCAATTCCATCGGATTGCTGAGACAACAGGACCTCTATGAGGATGCAGTTATCTGGAAAGAAAAGTTTTCCATTGCAACCAATGATGTTAACCGGTATGCATCCACCTTATCAGGAGGTAATCAGCAGAAGATTGTATTATCAAAATGGTTAAGCAATGATCTGGATGTATTGATATTGAACGGACCGACGGTTGGAGTCGATGTGGGAGCAAAGCAGGATATCCACGCACTCGTTCACCAGCTTGCGAATGATGGTCTGGCAGTTATCATAATTTCTGATGACTTGTCTGAGGTAGTAGTTAACTGCAGTCGTGTTGTTGTTATGAAGGAAGGAAGAATCGTTGGAGAAATGACCTACGAGGACGTTTCCGAAGAGAACATACTTACTATTATTCGCTAGGAGGGGACTACATATGAATAAAGCTATGATAAAGCGAACAACAAAGCGCACCGAGTTTTGGATTTTTCTGGTTCTGATTATGATGTGTGTCGCAATACAAATTGCATCCGGAGGACAATTATTTGAATCAAGTACCGTAGTTACCATTCTGCGGTCGATGGTGGTGAACGGCATGTTTGCTATGGTTTGTCTGATTGTTATGGTATCCGGAGGCTTCGATCTTTCTTTTCCGGCAGTTGCTGCCTTAGCCTATTCCCTTTCAACTACGATTTGTGTAAATATGGGCTGGTGTAAAACCAACGCCTGGGCAGGTTTTCTCATTGCTATCGTAATCGGCGCCGTGCTGGGAATGCTCAATGGATGGATCATTTCTAATTTTAAGTTAAATACCATGATTGTTACTTTAGCAACACAAACGCTTTTTATCGGAATCTCCATGGGATTATTGGAATTGAAGGAAATCACCTCAAAGTTGCCCTTAGGTTTTCGTGCCTTGGGAGAATCCTATCTCTTTGAAGTGAATAATTCTGCAGGTCTTCGGTCTACTATGACGACGATGTTCATTCCCTTTGTAATCTTATGTATCATTACCTCTTTGGTATTAAATAAGACCATGTTTGGACGGGCGCTCTATGCAATCGGAGGAAACGAGACCTCTGCCGAACGGGCTGGCTATAATGTAAAACGAGTGAAATTCTGGCTTTACGTTGCAGTTGGAGCTACCTGTGGCTTTATTGGAATGGTTCGTGTATGTATGGCACGGCAGTCGATACCGAAGGCTCTGGTTGGACAAGAAATGACGATTATACCCGCAGTTATCCTTGGAGGTGCCAGTATCTTCGGCGGTGAGGGAACTGTGTTTGGAACCATATGTGCCGTTGGAATTATCACCGTTGTCTCAAATAGTATGCTGTTAATTGGAGTAGATTCTTATTGGCAGGACTTCTTCAATGGAATCGTTATTTTAATAGGTGTCACTGTTTCTGCTATTCAGGCGAAGCGACGTAACAAATAAGAAGAGGAGGGGATACCATGTTAGAAAAATTGAAAGCCTATTCGAACAAAAACCGTTATTCCGTCATGCTTTTTGGACTGATGCTATTATTGTTACTGTTTTTTTCTATAACAAAGGGAGAAACGCTGTGGTCGTTAGGAACCTGGAAGGGTATTTTTATGCAGTTCCCGGAATTTGGGCTGATGACCCTGGGCGTTATGTTCTGCTTTATCATCGGTAATATCGATATGTCCTTTGTTGCTTTGGGCGATTTTGCCAGTATCATGGCAGTGCGATATATGGCAGGACATGTAACCGAGGGAATGACAAATGGGCAGATCGTCGGCGTAATCTTAGTGGCATTATTGATTGCGTTATTGATTGGTGCCTTCGGGGGTATTATTAATGGTGTTTTAGTAGCCTATTTTAATATCCCTCCGGTTATGGCAACCATCGCAATGCAGCTGGTATGGCTGGGATTATCCACTGCCTTAACAAAAGGCTACGCAGTGACGGGAGTACCGGAGCTGTACACAGAGATCGGACATACGATGCTCTTTGGATTTTTACCGGTTCCGATGCTGATTTTTATTATCGTATTTCTGATCTCGCTCTTTATCTTAAAATTCACAACCTATGGAAAACGGTTGTATATGACAGGAACTAACTTAAAAGCAGCAAAATTCTCCGCGATTAATACAAATGCGATGATCATTAGTACCTTTATCCTTTGCGATGTGATTGCAAGTCTTGGATGTATGGTAATGGTATCAACAATGAATTCTGCAAAAGCAGACTATGGTACCTCTTACGTAATGCGCGTCATCTTAATCCTGGTATTAGCAGGTGTTTTACCGGATGGAGGTATGGGGAAGATCTTTAATGTAGTGCTTTCCATCGTAGCAGTTCAAATTATCGCCTCCGGTGTTAATATGTTCTCTCAGCTAAATTCCTATTATGCAAGCTTAATCTGGGGAGGCTTACTGATTATCGTATTAATTCTGAGTACGAAAATGAACGGCAGCGGCTGGAAGCTGTTAAAATTAAAAAAGCAAAAATTGTGATAAATATCATAAGGGCGGTTGAAATATGAAAGACCTTAAGGTAAACGCAACATAATACCAATGCATTTAAAAAAATTGATTAATAATATTCAGCTGACACTTCTCCAACGCCTTAGGGATAGTCAACTCCTTGCTGCGCATCTGATGAAAAGCCATCCGCAGATTGGATTCAAAATCAGCCGGAACAATTAGGCCATTCTTACCCTGCACAGGGTATAAGCGGTTGCGGCAGTGTGATAATCCGTCGGCGGTTAGCTCCAGCCAGGGATAGAGCTGCAACAACTCATGGTGTGTATGGGGATAGATCAGCGTGGATTGCCCGCAGAGAATCGTCTGATAATAGCTGTTTTGCCTTTGACAAAGCCACTGGAATAATTGAATCAGCTCGGGAAGCTTTCTGGTATTTTTAGAAACGCAAAAATGCCACCCTACATTAGCCGGAGTATTTCCCGGCAGCATGCTGTAGCCGATTTTCGACAGGAATTCAGGATGAAGACTATTTTGAATCTTAGAGGCATATTCCGTAAAGGAGATGGCCATGGCAATTTGTCCGCTGCCGATCTGTTCAAAGGTGGTTTCACTGGAATTAATCATGGGAGGGGTATAGTTTATGGTCTCCAGCATGTTTTTAAAGGCATTCACATTTTGAGGTGTGTTCAGCTCCATCTGATTTCGGTTATTAAACAGTCCTCCATCATAACTCCATAAACGAATCAGCAGCTCCAGCATAAAATCCTCCGGTAAGCTGGAGGAAATGGAGGTGCCATACTTCGTTGGCGAGCCAGGGTTATATTCCTGAGTAAAGAAGCGCGCAATACGGTTAAATTCTGTCCAGGTCTTCGGAGGCCGGAGGGAGATACTATGTTCTGCCTTATATTGACGCTGCAGCATGGGATCTTCGAATAAATCCTTTCGGTAGAAGAGAAATTGCGTTCCGCCGATTACGGGGAAACCGTAGCTTCGGTTCTTGATCCTGGCGTTATTCATATTTTTCGGGAATACGGAGGCAGCAACCTCAGGAATATCATTCAAAACCTCAGTGATATCCATAAATACATTCTTGTGTGTAAAATAAGCCATCCAGGATACATCTGACAAATAGATATCATAATTTGGGTTGTCCCGTCCGGTATCTTCTTCAATTAATAGAAAAAGCTCTCGCAAAGAGTAAAAGTCAATCTGAAGCTTAATATGATAGGTCGCAAGGAATTTATAGCTTACGGCCTGAATGGCACGAATGGTCGGTAAATCCGTACTGGCAATTCGTATGAGCTTCGGATTCGTATCATAGGCCACTGGCTTAAATTCGGGCTTTGGAATGGAAAGGGGCGCATCTAAGACATTATCCTTGTAAAGCTTAAACTTTCTGTCGTAAAGCTGGGGAGAGATGTTCTCCTCCATAAGAATGCGAAAGCTGTCTTCGCCCAAGGTATAAGCGGTTGCAGCAGTATGAAGAATATTTTCATGATAGCAGGATTCATTCCAGCGTTCCTCGGAAAGGGTAATCAAGCAGATATTATCCTTTGGTTTAATGCTATGTACATCACAAGCCTCAAGGACTCCATCCATAATTGTTTGAGAGGAGGTGATAATTGCCTGAGGAAGAAATGCAGAAAAATAAAGCATGGTAACTTTAAAGGCTCCTTCCTTGGACATATCGGTATAGAGGATGTTTTCACTGCGATGTGCTGTCTTGTACTTATCATGGGCTTCGATAAAGCCGTTCACACACTCGCTTTCTGAAAAGAAATCCTCAGGGCCTGTTACAAGAGCAATATTAGTATAGCCTTGCTGCAGCAGACGTTCAGTTAAAGCGTAGACGGTATTGTAATTATCAAACCCTAAAAAGTTACCGGATATTTTTTGAGGCAGACGCATGATGAAGACATTGCTAATATCATTTTTGAATAAGGTATTCTTAAAAAAGGTGGAATTATGTGCCTGGCAGGTCATTAAGATAATTCCGGCATAGTTTTTACTGATGAATTTGTAAATAATATCCTGCTCGTTGCGGGGATTGTTGTAGCTGCAGGCGATATTGACAGAATAGTTTTTCTTACCGGCCTGTGCAATAATGCCCTTTAGTATTTCTGAATTTGTGGAATCGTCCAGATTTGGGAGGATAACACCGATTTCGTCGGAGGATTTATTTTTCAAACTTCTGGCTGAGAAGTTTGGGATATAGTTTAATTCGGCAATCGCTTCTTTGACCTTTAGCTGTGTCTCGGGCTTAATATTCTTTTTTCCGTTAATACAGTAAGAAACAGTGGCAATGGATACCCCGGCCTTATTTGCAACTTCTTTTAATGTGACCATAGGATAACTCCTTTCCTTTTAGGATTGGTATTAGGCAATTGCGAAACAATATAGTCTTTGTAATTATATACACAGCAGATATTTTTTCTTCGCTCTAACGATTCCTTCGGGCTTGGCTTCTGCTTTGAAACAGTATATGTTGTGTATGAAATAGCTTAAGTTTCTGAGTTTTGCAATTACATATAGCGTTGATTTTAGATATAGGATAGTTTGTCATAGTACTGGGAAAAAGTCAATAGAATTTGGTTAATCGTTTAAATTTTAAATTAAAGTTTTGTTGAAAAGTACCAAATGTATACTTATAATTATTGATATATTAACAAAAGGTTTTAAATTAATGATACTTGTAGGCTATATTTACTTTTAATTTGCTCAGAACCGGCATAAGTAGTGTGAAATGCAGAGCATTTCACATCCTGTACCACGCGACTTTCGGTCGAATGTCAGTTAGTGCGAAATGCAGGACATTTCACATCCGGCACTACGCGACCTATGGTCGCATGTCAGTTAGTGTAAAGTATGGCAGCAGCTGAGTTTGGCTATCGCCTGCAATTGTCTTAGATGAAAAGGAGAGGGATTTATGAACAGTAGAGAACGTTTTTTTGCAACCGTGAACCGTGAAACGGTGGATCGTCCGGCCGCTTGGATCGGAATGCCGGACATCAAGG
>JAEWMZ010000359.1 GCA_023392995.1 Bacillota bacterium | reverse complement strand
ATCAGAAGTTTTCTTTTGAAGTCTTTGACTGCCATAGCATTCCCTATCAAGCTGACAGCTATGATTTGGTTCTCGCAAATCATGTATTATTTTATTGTGAGGATATTAGTAAGGTATGCGCTGAGATTCAACGAGTCCTAAAGCCGGGCGGAAAGTTAATTTGTAGCACCTACGGAAGTAATCATATGAAGGAAATCAGTCAGCTGGTTCATGACTTTGATGCCCGAATTGTCCTTGCTGCGGAGAATCTATTTGAACGATTTGGCCGTGAAAATGGGAAAGTGCAGTTAAGCGCTGTTTTTGACAAGATAGACTGGATCTCTTATGAGGATTCTCTCGTTGTTCCTGATCCTGAACCTTTGATCTCCTATATTCTTTCCTGCCATGGTAATCAAAATCAGTATATTCTGGAGCATTATAGAGAATTCAGAGCTTATGTAAAAAAGAAAACCGCGGCAAACTTTTCTATCACGAAGGATGCTGGTATCTTTTTATGTACGAAAGCTTAGAGTATTCGTTTGTTCATTTTGGAAACGTGAAGTATATTGTTTCATATTCATTTATTTTACTTGTATTTACAAATGGTTTTTATACTTTAAAAGCTTTATTTAATAAAACAATTAAAGGTGCCCCCAGGCACCTTTTATAATATCATATATCTTATAGTCTGATTGTTTGATCTTGTGAATAGATGAACCATGTATATTCACCAAAATGAAAGGTATTAACATATAAATGGTTAGGTATATGTCTAATCTTATAGTAATAGTTAGTAATAGTATAACCCCTCTAAAATTATTATATTTGTGGTTTGGCCTAATAGGGCTTTGCAGTATTCCTATGAGATTTTTTGCAGCTTCTCGCTATGTTCGGTTACTACTTTCTTTAACAATTAATATCGGCTTTCATATTCTCTGTATCTAGTAATGCTTTTTCATAACGACCCGCTGCTGGTAGATAATTTTCAGCCAACAATTTTATATCCGGTCTGATTTCATTCTCCAAAATAACATATAACTTATTATAACTATTACGCACATCAGCTTCTATTTTATTTATTGTCTCGTTTAATGGTTTCAATTTGTTATCTATGATATCAGACAAAGCCAATAGTAATTCATTATCACTCAAACAAACACATCCTTTCATAAAATGATTATATCATATGTACAATTGAAAAGTCTATGTACTTTTATCCGTCTAACTCTCTAAAATCTTTCGTCTAACTTTCTATAATCTATTGATGTTACAATTTTAAAATATGATATAGATTCTCATTTACATAAGCCGATTTTCCTGTATATATCATTTACTATTTATCAAGATTTCACTTTTACTAAAATCGGTATACGCGGCATTCTCGACATACTCACGGTACAAATCCAAACTTGAGTTTTCAAAATATCCCAGTACCTTTCGGGTAGTGACTAGGTCACTTTCTTTAAGACCAAGGTATATACTGTAACTGCTCCACGGATAATCCACCGGATGCGACACCATGTTTGCCTTAACAGGATTTCTATGAATGTATCGGCTCGTTTGCTGAAAATATGCATCACTCTCAACCAGTACCGACATGTACCTACCTTGAAACAAATGTCCTACCATAGTATGCTTTTCATTAAAATTAGAGGTGTACAGTTTGTTCAGACGGCGCATGATAAACCAAATTTCACTCTCTTTTGTCTCCAGAAGCAGGTGAAAATGATTCGTCATCAGACAGTAACAATGCAGAACAAATGGATAGATTTTTTGAGTATCACGAAGCAATTGCAAGAATAATAGATAGTCTTCCTCTTCGCGAAATATGTCTCCTCGATGATTTCCCCTGCTCATAATATGATAAGTCGCACCGGGAAACCAAATTCTTGGTTTTCTCGAAATAGGTACCCCTCCTTAATTAAGTTAATTCTTATTCTCATGGATTCTCATAGATCATTGTGAATTAAAGCGAAATAATTAGATAAATCAAGTGGTTAAATTAGATGACAAGCGTAACTATATATTAGCCATTAGCCAGAAGAAATACAATTAAAAGTATAATTGATCAAGATCAAGTTGTAAACTAGCAAACATAATCTTTGTTAAATATAATCAATAAAAAATGAGTTCTTTGTTCGGGATATACAATATTCATGGTTATACAATGTCCACGGGGCTAATCCCGTTTACAATTTGTTCATGGTGACAGGCACCAGCTCACCAGCTCAGACCTCCCGTTCCGATATATATATGTTAATATCATCTACGATATACTGTCTTCCAGTAGTATGAAGTGCCTCGTAATAATTACGAATATACTCAATTACTCGATAACGGTCAAATATATCTATGACAGTCTTCCCGGTCAATCCCTTTGCAGCTTTATACTCTTCTATACAATATACAATAAAATTTGTTTTCTCGTCCATACTTAAGCCTCCTCCGGATAAGTAATTTTACCTGTCTCACTCTCTTCCTTCCACATATCATAGAGGGTCGGAACACTGAGGTGCCAGAGCTTCGTTTCGTCACGTTCAAGCTGACGATACAACTCAGACCTATATAAAACATTAAGTGCCTCTGTTTCAGAAACATTTTGTTTTTCAATAATCAGTCTGACAAGTCGAGGAACAATAAATTCCAGCATTGCTTTGATACCGTTACTATTCATTTCTCCACCTCCTGCCGAAAGTTAAGCTGACCTAAATATTTAATAAAACCCAATGCCTCTCTAGTGGCAAAAGTCATTTGATTATACAGTTTTTTGACTTTGAGACGGGCAATCGTTTCTTCTTTCGTATAAATACCTTCTTCATAGGCAACAAAGGTACGATAAATTGTATCATTAGCAACAGGCCCATAGATTATGTCATAAATCTCACCAGAATAGTTACCGGCTCTATTTGCTGAAACAAAGTCCAACCATGCTTCATTTGCATCTGTAAAAACAAGTACTCTCAAATTTCTTTGCAACTCTTCAATCGTTGGGATTTCATATATACTCACGTAACAGCATTCACTTTCTCTACGTTTCATTACCTTTTGAGCAAAACTGATTGCCTGCTCCTCGTTTGTTGTTGTATAAAATCCGAAACCAAAATCAAGCGTTCTGTTTTGTTTGAGCAAACTTGGTTTATCTACAACCACATTGCTGCCGTGATATAAAATCATCTTTGTGGCTCCTTTCTAATGAGAATAGTCTTATCATAGGGTACACCCTATGTATTATCTGCTATGTATTATCTGTTATATCTTATCATTTTAAGCCCCGATTATCAATATATCAATAAAATCAATCAGCTTTTGCTGACACCAAACAAAGTGTTCATGGTGACAGGCACCTTTTTCCTCCTCCTTCCAGATATTTTTATTTTCTATAAAAAACACTTGAAGGTGCCCCTAGGGCATCTTTTATAATATAATTATGCAGCCCGATTAATTAACTAGAAAAGCAGAATAATAAAATAAGAATTGAAAAGGAGACCGTAAAATGAAAGGTATCATTCTTGCCGGTGGTTCCGGCACACGCCTCTATCCTCTAACTATGGTTACATCCAAGCAATTGCTTCCGATCTATGATAAACCAATGATCTACTATCCCATGTCGGTGCTTATGAATGCAGGTATCCGGGAGATTCTGATCATCTCCACCCCACAGGATACCCCACGCTTCCAAGAGCTCTTAGGTGACGGTCATCAATTTGGTGTCCAGCTAACCTATGCCGTTCAACCAAGCCCGGACGGACTCGCTCAGGCCTTTGTCATTGGTGAGGAATTCATCGGCAAAGATACAGCTGCAATGGTTCTCGGAGACAACATCTTTGCTGGACACGGATTAAACAAGCGGCTTCAAGCGGCTGTAGAAAATGCAGAATCCGGTAAAGGCGCCACTGTCTTCGGTTACTATGTGGATGATCCAGAGCGCTTTGGTATCGTAGAGTTTAACGAGGAAGGAAAGGCTATCTCCATTGAAGAAAAACCCGCTAAACCCAAAAGTAATTACTGTGTAACCGGGCTATATTTTTACGATAATAAAGTGGTAGAATACGCTAAAAATCTTCAGCCCAGTGCCCGGGGAGAGCTTGAAATCACAGATTTGAACCGCATCTATCTGGAAAATAACTGCTTGAATGTAGAGCTGCTGGGACAGGGCTTTACCTGGCTGGATACCGGTACCCATGAAAGCCTTGTGGAAGCTACCAATTTTGTAAAAACAATCGAAACACATCAACATCGTAAAATTGCCTGCCTGGAGGAAATCGCCTACCTAAACGGCTGGATTACGAAGGAGGATGTGCTAAAGGTATATGAAGTGCTGAAAAAGAATCAGTACGGACAATATCTGAAGGATGTTCTGGATGGCAAATATCTGGATGTTCTTCGCTAAAAAATGGATGATTTATCGTCGGTTGTGGAATACGCTCTATTTGAACCGCCTCAATTGCTAAATCGCCGTAAATACTTATGAATTACTGCGGATTATATAACTTATATGTCTTATATGCTTATATAACTTATATGCTTATATAACTTATATGACTTACAAATTAGAAGGAGAATAAATCTATGAAAATTATCGTAACCGGCGGTGCCGGCTTCATTGGAAGCAATTTTATCTTCCATATGTTAAACAAATACCCTGATTACCGTATCATTTGCCTGGACTGCCTTACCTACGCAGGAAATCTGTCCACCTTAGCTTCTGTTATGGAACGTCCCGGCTTTCGCTTCGTGAAGGAAAGTATTACTGACCGAGAAGCGGTATACCGGCTATTTGAAGAAGAGCAGCCTGATATGGTAGTTAACTTTGCCGCGGAAAGCCACGTAGACCGTTCCATTGAAAATCCCCAGGTTTTCCTGGATACCAATATTATCGGAACCTCCATACTCATGGATGCCTGCCGCAAATACGGTATCCAGCGCTATCACCAGGTATCTACCGATGAGGTATACGGTGATCTCCCCTTGGATAGACCAGAGCTATTCTTTACAGAGGAAACTCCCATCCACACCAGCAGCCCTTACAGCTCCTCCAAGGCAGCCGCTGATCTACTGGTACTGGCTTACTACAGAACCTACGGACTCCCTATAACTATTAGCAGGTGCTCGAACAACTACGGCCCCTACCATTTCCCAGAAAAACTGATTCCGCTCATGATTGCAAATGCACTCAATGATAAACCCCTTCCGGTATACGGAGAAGGACTGAATGTACGTGATTGGTTATATGTTGAGGATCACTGTAAAGCAATTGATCTGATCCTTCATCAGGGACGTGTTGGTGAGGTCTACAATGTCGGCGGCCATAATGAGATGAAAAATATCGATATTGTTAAGATTATCTGTAAGGCTTTGGATAAACCGGAGAGTCTGATTACCTATGTCACTGACCGTAAGGGGCATGATATGCGCTATGCCATTGATCCGACTAAGATCCATGAGGAGCTGGGATGGCTGCCAGAGACAAGGTTTGAAGATGGTATTCAGAAAACGATTCAGTGGTACTTGGAGAATAAGGCTTGGTGGGAAAATATTATTAACGGTGAATATCAGAATTATTATGAAACAATGTATGGAAACCGGTAAATAACATTACCCTGTCGGCTGAATTACAAACTCAGCTGGCAGGGTATTTTTCTTATTGCCCTATACTGAATTGAACATATTCACAGTTTGTTCATAGTGACAGGCACCTATACTCGTCTTTTAACTCCTGTGCCAGATACTTATCACTTCTACAGTGCATATCGGATAATCCCTCCTTCATATCCCTATATGTGATGGAATGATAGAAGAAATCCAATGCAGCTCTGTTGGTAATCCCAACTTCTTTGGCAAATTCATTTATTACTCTAGCAAACTTCTTTTGCAGCAAAATAGGATTTGCATCCATTAGATTTCCTCACTTTCCACAAATTTCATATACTTGTCGATCACGTCTTGATTTCGATCTCTATTGAAGAACCATGGTAAACAATCATGTTAACACCCTACATTCTTTCATATAATCAATAATGTCGTTTACAATATACTCCCTACTCTGGGTATGAAACATTTCATAATTAGGTATGATATAATCGTCAAAGATGTCACTATCTTTTGCTAAAAGTTGATAGGTCTCCTCTCCTGTAAGTCCGAGCTTAGCAGCTACATTTTCAATACAAAACACCGCTTAACCACCTTTGGTGTAGAGGGTGAAACTTATAAAGTTAATGCAGAAGGTAAATATGAACTTCTTCCTGAAGTAAAGGATATGCAGCAAAATGATAATGATAAATTCAAGAAAGTATATCGCCTTGGTGAGTTTTGTTTGTTTGGACATGATCGTTACAAGTTACTAGGTACAGATCAAATTGAATCCATCAAGCAGATGCAGGATTGGGGTACAGGAAAGCTCAAGGAGGCAATCAGCTGGACCACCTGGTCCTATAAAGGGGTCAAAAGTGATCTTCCGGGGTGGTTTGCCTATAGAAATTTGAACTCTTTACTTGTTGATCCTGAGACGGACAGCTATGAGGATATTCTTGAAAAATGGAGCAGAACAAGAACTGAGGATGGCTTTGTGCGAGATGAAGAGCTTGCAGAGATTTTATCAAAATATGCTGGGCAGGGTGATTCGTCTTAAATAAGTGTCAAAAGCATTAACGAAGCTATTATACGTTATCGAAGCTTATTTCTCAATTGAACTACATTTATATAGATAGGCAAAAAAGCTGTTCTATAATACACTAAAACCCATGATATGCAGTCCAGGCAAGGGTTCTAGCCTTTACGGCATTTCATGGGTTTATTAAAATAATTAAGGCTCCAAACTATCTAAAACACAGAATTTGAAACGGCCTCAAGGTTATAACAAATCTGTAACTAAGACAAACGCGTAAAAACGGGTAAAACTTTCTTCTCGTTCACAATTTGTTCATGGTGACAGGCACCCATTCAATCTCCGGTTTTTCCAGAATCCCCATCGGTCTTAGTTGATAATCATAGATCCAGTTCTCGCCCTCTGTTCTCCACAGCAGCGGAAATGACCTGCAATCGTCTTCCTTACAAGCATCATGTAAATGTGATAGGGTATTATATCGATTCCCATATAAGATAAGCGCAATCTCATGCTTTCCTTTTGCCAGGTCTGTAAAAGTGAATTCAAATGGAGCTTGGATGATATACTGATTTTGAGTCTCGCCATCTAGTTCTATTCCAACACATGCCCCTCGATAACTCGGTATCCGAATTCTTATGCTTCCCTTTGGACAATCTACATCGAATATATATCTGACATTGCCACCATAAAAATCAAGACCTTGTCCAACCAGATTTCCAAATGCTACTGCTTCTTTTTTCTCGGCTAGTTCAAAGGTATCCTTCTTCACATGAACAGAAAACTCTCCGAGAAGATACATTGCCTCCAGATTTGTATTCTCTCGATATCGAATGATTGCTTCCAGAATATTTGAGCCTTGGTGTAATTTTCCCAGAGAGATCTTGTATATCTCCTGATCAATGTACCAGCCTGTTACTGTCTTATCCACCGGCTGCCCATTTAAATAGAGCGAGGTATTTTCGATTTCTTCCAGCGCTAAGTATACACCCTCTAGATCACATGCAGTTTCTATTGAATATCTTAACTTTAACTGATGTTCTTCCTCTTTATTGATATAGGAATACGGCTGTGCCATATTAAAGCTTCGGGCTCTGTACCCAAGCTTCTTTCTCAGCTTTTCATCGATTTTGAGGATTTCCTCTTTGTCCATATAAGTATCATCATCAATGGAATACTGAGCTTGATCTAAAAGTGCAACATTCGCTTCTTCCAAGTAATACCTAACTTTATCTGGTATACCTTCATAATGTTCCACTTTAGGCAGTTCGTTTGTACACTTTCCCGCTTGATCTGATATATCTTCACAATATTCCACTTCACCCAGTTCGTTTGTATAATCTCCCGCTTGATCTAGTTCATCTGCACAATCTATATATGTCTTCGCTACGTAATGATCACAGATAACTTTATGTGATATATCTACACACTCTAAGACTAACTCTGGTCTCTCCACCTTTTGATTTTGCCCTAACCAATCCCTGAGCGATAATGACACATTTCCCTTCCCTCTTAGAATAAGCATAAGCGAATTTCCCTCATATATCTTACACTTCACTTGCGTAAACTCACCCGAAGCACAGCTCTCTAATTCTACATATCTATTCCGATCTGTATCATACTCCACTGCCTGGTAATTCCCTTTTACCCTGATCGTTGTTTCCTTTAATTCCGGATTATCTCTATCAAAGGGTTTACTAATAGAAGCTAAAAACAGAATCCGGTCCTCTCCACAGCTTTTTAACTGATAAATAAAGGACTCATCAATTGATCCATCCACCTTCCGATACAGAACCTCTCTATGCTTTTCCACACTTTGAAGCAGAGCCTCCTTTGTATAAGGAATTACTTTCCCTATACCCTCCAGCAAGCCATCTCTTTTTTGTCCATCTATAAACTGTGGCTTATTTCCCCAGAGGATTACCTCACCCGAATTAAGTTGGAACTTTTCAAGAATTTCGACGGATGTACCTCTGATTCCATAAATTGCGGGGAGTATAATCATATCGTACCTCATCTTCCCAAAGGTATTATCCGCTTCCGTATAAAGCTCCGGCAATAGTTCTTCATCCAGATAATCAAAATCAATCCCATTACTTAACAGCCATCTGGTAACGTTCTGAAAATCTTCATCTAACTGTTTTCTTCTTTCCTCTGTTTGTGAATCAGGCCCAAACAGCAGCCAATAGCTTTCGATCGGATGAAGAACCGCGACATGTACCACCGGCTCTCCCTGCTCCAGAAGCATATTTACTCTGGCAAAATGATCTTCCAGTATCTTCATTTGCCTTGCCCAGGGTGCCTGATAGGAAATACTTGCAGGGAAATCCCGCTTCGCTTCTCCCTTCAGGGACATCAACGATAAATGGGGAACACGCTTATTAATTCCAAGAGCAGCCTGCCAATCCGATTGAAATTTGTAATCCCTTAACTCGAACGCCCAGTTCGTCACCCCATATTCTTCTGACATTGCCCCTGCCTTAGCATACTGATGAACAATGGATTGAAGCTGCTTTGCAGTGGTAAGATCGACCTCATCAAACAGTAGATCCATGCCCGGGATATCCATATCCCGGTACATCCTCATTAAATCTCCATCCGAACGATTCTGTTCAAAGAGCGATTCCTCATAAAGATAATGTCCTGTGAAGGAAATCTTATTTGCCTTGCACCAGCTTCCAATATTCCTTGCATAAGCCTCTTCAAACAGCTCCGCAAGAATCTCATGATAAGCATATCTTACTGTTCTATCATCTACTGACCTGTTCTCCTCGAACCTGTTCTTCTCTGTCCTATCCTTCTCTATCCTGTCCTGCTCTATCCTATCCTCCCCCGACCTGCTCTCCTCTGTCCTTTCCCAAAACAGAAGCGGTAAATTCTCCAGCAAATTCACCTGATACTTCCGAAAGCACCGTTCCTGGAGCTCCCAAGTCCAGGGCATAAACAAATCCTCTTTCTCAAAGGGTGTTTTTAAATTTGTTTTATAGATCATATGAGGTTCGTCCGTAAAAATAGAAGGAATCCAGGTTCCGAATTCCTTACCAAAACGCTCTTTATACTTCTCATAAGAAGTATTAATAAAACAATCAATGGCTTCTTTATTCAACACATCCACATAAGCTCCGCCATTGTACCAGGTATGTGGGGGATTCTCTTCCACATACGCATACCACTTCGTCCCTTTTGCTTTTGCAGTAGCATCTATGGTATGATATTCCAGCAAATACCCATCGTTATCCAATACCACATCATAGACGGCAAGCAAGGAACCCGCATTCGTCCTTACACCAACGGCAAAATTCGCCTTATAAATAATTTTTTCCTCTACTACCGATTCCTCATAGGGAACCGTAGTAAATAAGAGATGTACCGCCCGAAACCTTTTCTCTCTTGTAACAATTCCGCTGCCATAGCCGGAAGGCCACCGGTCTTCATCGTATAAGTAGATCAGCATATCTTCTTCTTTTGCCTTCTCCAGCGAGAATTCCACCATATCCAGAAATTGTTCCGACAAATATGGCACCTCTAACCCGACTCTCGCATGAATATGACAGCCGCCAAAGCCCATCTCTTTGAACGCTTTCAACTGAAATTCCAGTCTGGTTTTATCCAGACTGGAATTCCAAGCCCAAAAGGGAGCTCCACGATATTCTTTTGATGGGTTCTCTAATTTACTCAATTCTATCATTTGTTTAACCCTTCGCAAATTTTAAATAACTAATTTTATCTGTTATGACATCAGATCCCAGAATTACAATCAAGAATACTCCAAGCACAATGTTTTGCACTGCATCGGAAAAGCCTAATGCAATAAATCCATTGAAAATGATGGTAATGGAAAGCGCGCCTACTAAGATTAACAATGGCATACACTCAACGTATTTTCTCAAATGTCTTCCAAGGATTACACACATAATCGGCTGAAATATCATAGCCATGGACGTCATTTCAATTCCTGCTGTAATAGAGCCTGAGTAGCAGATATACAATAGTGCCACAAAGGTGCCGAATACTCCTGTTAAAATGATTGCATAAAATTTGGTTTTGTCCGCATCAATTCCAAGATTCTTGCACATCTTCTCATCATTGCCTACTGCTGTAATATAATTCCCGATTCTTGTCCGATAGTAGAGAATGTATGCAAATACACCCACAGCAAGAGTGATAATTACATTAAACGGGTAGGAAGCAATCGAACTCATCTCCGCGCTGATTCTCAGATACCCAGAGCTTCCTACCAGCTTCGCTCCGGCAACTTCAAATACCATCAATATTCCAATGGAAATAACCATACATGGTATCTTCAGCCATCGATACAAGACTGCCATCAGGGTTGATACAAGCATCGCACCGACCAGGCATCCTAAGATAAGCCCTGCCACTCCAAAATACTGTGACAGCATCCCTCCAACAATTGCAGCAAAAACCGCTCTCGCGCCAATGCTAAAGTCCATTAATCCTGCATCCATAACAACATACATTCCAAGTCCCATCATCATCGGAATCATGCTCTGGCTTATGACAATTGGCAGGCTGTGAATACCAAAGCCGGAGGACATAAGGGAAAATACTGCAAATAATACAACCGGCATTGCAACTAATTTAATAATATTAAACACACTTTTATTCATATGCTTCAGATCCTTTTTGTCTTATATATTAGACGTGTATTTTACAATCATTTCAATCAACGACTCCAGCGTCAAGTCAGGGTTATTGGCCTTATCCAGTGTAGACGTGATAACGTCTTTTTCATAATATAAGGTGGCTGCGTTACCAAATCTCGTGGTCCAGGTATTTGCCGTATCAATATCATTAATGCTTGACATTGGAAATGAAATACTAACCGGATCTTCAGCAATTGGTGTTCCTTTGCACTGATTTGCAAGAATCGTTGTGATAATATAAGGATCATATCCCCAGCTAATGAGACCCGCACTCGCTACCAGACAATCCTTTTCAAATAATTCCGGCATGGTATCAGGAAAATCGATGGTAGCTAATTTTACAGTATCACTTTTGCCTGCATCTGCGATCGCCTTTGCTACTGCTTCATGCATACCAGCTCCCGTGGTACCTACCACAAAGATGGCATCCAGATCACTATATGCGGATAAAAAGCTCTCTGCCGCGCTTGTTGCATCTGACGCCTGAGTCAAGGCTCTTGCTTCCGCAACAATTTCCATTCCCAACTCTTCGCAGGCCTGTTGTGCACCAGCTTCCCGACGATCCGTGGTGGTATTTCCCTTTGCCTGTGAGATAATTGCAACTTTTTTAATGCCTTTTAAATACATGTCTGCCATCACCTGATAGCCAGCTTGTTCCTCATCTTCGAAGCAGTTACCAATATAGTAATCAGAAGCTGTAATATAATCAATGACTTCCTTGTCTAAGATGGTTCGGAAGGTAATTCCCCAATACACACCTGCTTCTTCACACATTGCGCTTACTGAGGTTAACACTGCATCCGAGGGCGGGGAGAAAATAATTCCATTTGCACCTGCGGCAATCTGATCTTCTACGAATTGTATTGTAGCATCGGTGGATGCTCCAACACCGCCCTGGAATACAACTGTGCCACCCAGAGCCTCTACCATAGTAGTTACATTGTTACTCATTAAACTGAACATGGTCGATCCGCTATCGGGTAAACCAACCGCCAGCTTAAATGGCTTTCCTTTTGTTTCTGATGCTGCCTTATCCTCACTTGCCTCTGTAGAGGATGTGTTCTTACCTTCTGTAGTTACTTTTGATGCCCCACTGCTGCCGCATCCGGTCAAAAGTCCTACAACCATTGTTGCAGCCATCATCACTGCGAATAACCTTTTCTTCATTCTACCCTTCTCCTTTTCTTCGTACCTTTTTTAAGCAATTGCGAAACTATATAGTTTTTGTAATTGCCTAGTGCCTCATTTTATAAAATTAAAGTGTATTACTTTATTACAGCCATATGCTTACGGTCAAAGGATACCGCAACTGCGATTAAAAATACAACACCCTGAATTAACTGTTTGTCCCTGGTCAGCAGTCCCATCAAGGTCATACCATTTGCTAAAAATGCCATGGTGAAGCTTCCCAGCAGTACCGACCGAAACCTTGCCGCCGATCCGCCCGATAAGGGCAAGCCTCCCAGTAAGGCTGCACACCAAACGTTCATCATAAGTTCACTTCCGGTAGTAGCTGATGCCGTTCCGGTTCGAATGAGACTAAAAAATCCCAAGACTCCCATCGCAAAGCCCATATTAATAAACGTTACATATTTTACTTTTCTAACGGATACACCACATAATCTGGCTGCTTCCGCACAAGAGCCTACCGCCCTGCACTGCTTCCCGTAGGCTGTAAAATTGAACAGATAAATGCCGATTAGTACGATAATCAGCATTGCTGCTATCTTGAGTGCCATCGTATTCCAGGAAAGCATCTTCATTGGAGCCGATAGGGTACCTCCATCCAGAATCAAAACTAAAATCCCGCTAAAGATTGACTGCGTGGTCATTGTTGCAATCAGGGAACCCAGCTTCATATCTGCATGAACAAAGCCATTAATAGCTCCAAACACTCCACCCACTAAGATCGCCACCGGTAATGCTAAGAACGGGGAGATCTTCGCTGCAACTGCCGCAGCAGTACAACTGACTGCCATCACCGTTCCCATGGACAGGTCAAGATTGCCCACCGACATAATGAAGGAAAATGCTGCGGTTGCAATCAAAATAAAAAAACTACTATTGATTACAGCCATAAGATTCTTTGACTGAAACACCTTTCCACCTGTTATGATTTGAAACAAAACAATAACACCAATTAAACCAAGCATCGGAAAAAGTGTCTTAAAATCAACCTTTTTTAAGATATTCTTATCCATATTCATTCCCATCCGCGTGTTGTAACACGCTATACCATATAATTAATCAATTTATTTTCCGTCAGATCCTCTTCCCGGCTAAAAACACCACTGTTTTGCCCATTTTTCAGGACAATTACACGGTCACACATACCAATGACCTCCGGCAGCTCTTCCGAGATCAGAATAATACTTTTTCCCTGATCCTTTAAATCTGTCAGGAGCTTATAGATACTGGCCTTTACACCGATATCAATACCTCTGGTGGGACAATCAAGAATAAAGATGTCGGCACCGAAGCCCAGCCATTTGGCAATAGCAACCTTCTGCTTATTCCCTCCTGATAATTCAGAAACATATTGATCAATATTCTGCATCTTTACATCCAGCTTTGCCGTCCACTCTTCCACGAATTGACGTTCCTTTACCGGCGAGATAAAGGATTTCTTCGCGAGCTTCTGATAAGAGGGTATTGCCACATTGTCTCGAATCGGTGAATTGATAAATAAGGATTCCTGATCTCTGTTTTTACCGATGTAAGCGATTTTCTTTTTCATCGCAACACTTGGGCTATGAATAGCCTCCAGCTGACCGTCAACTACTCTGCCCTTTTTCATATGTATGGCGCCAAAGGCAGCTTTTCCGATATCATGCATTCCGCTATCAGCCAGACCCCCAAAGCCAAGGATCTCACCCTTATGAAGCTCAAAGGATACATCCTTTAGATTCGAAGTGGTGATGCCTTCTGCTTTTAATACGACTTCCTCCTGATAAGAGGACTTTGTATCCTCTCTGTAATAACTGCCTGTGATGGTTCGTCCAACCATAAGACTTTTGATCTTCTCCGGTGAATATTCAGATCGTTCTAATGTCCCGATATAGTCTCCATCACGCAGGATGCTTAAGCGATCACATTTACTCATCATTTCATCAATGTCATGAGAGATGAAGATAACACTCTTTCCCTCTTTCTTCATGTTCTCCATCATGGCATACAGAATATCTCTGCCATTCTGACTGAGGGCCGTTGTTGTTTCATCGACAATCAGGATCTGCGGCTTTAAATTGGCTGCCCTGGCAAGCTCCACCAGCTTGCCATCCTCAAAGCTTCTGTTCTTTATCTTGTCCTTCACATTAATCTCGGTAACTCCGATTGATTTTAATACCTCACGAGCCTGATCAAAGATCTGCTTGTTATTTAGTATCCCATACCTGCTAAACTTTTTTTCATTTCCAACAAACACATTATGGGCAACATATAGATTATCAAAGGTCGCTTTTTCCTGAAGAATCATGCAGATACCCTTTTCATTGGCTTCCACACTATTCTGTACAGAATAAGGCTCTCCGCGAAATAAGATTTCACCGCTGTCTGCTGCTTGTATACCGGCAATGATTGAAGTTAATGTTGACTTTCCCGAACCATTTTCTCCGATCAGTCCCAGAACCTCACCGCTTTTCAGCTGCAGCGGAACACCCTTTAACGCCTTTGTGACACCAAAGGATTTCTTCATATTATGAACAGATAACAAATAGTTTTCTGCTTCCATCTCAGCTCTCCTCCCCATTTATTTAGTATACCTATATTCTATCGAAATGTGTCGAAGATTCAATGTAAGTATTCTTATGTTTTGTTTACTTTTTGTATAATTTTATAATTTAAGTTTATTTTTTTATACATTTTGATATAATCATTATATTGTTAAAACCCGTAAGGAGAAATGTTTATGAAACAAAACCGTAAAATCAAAGTGCTTCTTGTAGATGATGACCAGTTGGTTCTTGACGACCTAATGAGAGCCATTGAATGGGAGAAGGAAGGCTTTCAGATTGTAGGCACCGCCAAGCATGGGAAGCAGGCTTTCTCTCTCTATAAAACCTTTCACCCGCAAATCATTATCACGGATGTGATTATGCCTATTATGAACGGAATTGATCTGATCAAAGCAATCAAGAGCATTGATCCAAAAGCTGAATTCCTAATCTTATCTTCCTACGATGAATTCGATTATGCCAAATCAGCGATGAGCCTGGGAGTCACCAATTATCTCTTAAAGCTGGAGCTGACGCCCACACTCCTGACCACCCTGCTGCAGGAGATATCCAGCAAACTGGAGCATGAGCAAAAGACACTTTTCCTTCATCAGCAGCTGCTCTTGCAGGAATACATGAAGCACCGTGATATCTCGAGTACGATTGTTGATTCCATCCTTCTTAAAAAATACTGCTTTTATTTTATTGGTTGGTCCGAAGCTTACCACGATCAGGTATTTAACCAGCATCCATCCAAATTAGCTTCCTGGCAAACCATAGAAAACCTATCCAAGGTTTTGCACTTGAGTGACCGGGATCTGATCTTTGCAAATGACCATTATGTGGTTGTGGGATATCTTCCGGCAAAGACCTCTTCTATGTCAAGGCTGCCTGTCCATGCCCTCCGCGAAGCATTACCCCTGCTTGGCAATGCTGCAAAGATTTTTTATACGAATAGTCCTTGCAACATTAAGCAGTTTCGAATATTGTATGAGGAAACGATCGATGTATGTAATTTTAAGCTGCTATTTTCCGAAGCCTCTTTGATCGCCCTGGAGGAGCTTGCTGCCAAGGCAGAGCATCGGTATAGCGAGCCCGTCTCCATCGAAGCCGCGGCTCTCATGCAGTTGTATTCAAAGTCCTCCTCTGAACAGGCGATCAAAGAGTTTTTGGATCAGCTGTATTCCTGTGAGCGCATTGAGCCCTTTGTTTCCCTATATCATTATACCAAGGCTCTACTGGGTCAAAAGGGCTTTACGGATGCTACCTTTACCGGCTATGATGGTTTTTGCAGCTTTGTTCTTAATGCTTTTCATAAATTGCAAAAGCAGCACTATGAATCCGCTCCGGTTTATTCCGCACATATTAACAAAGCCATTCATTATATTGAAGCTAATTATGCCGACTCCGCTCTATCAACGGAATCCATTGCCGATCAGCTTGGGATCAGCTGCGGTCGCCTCAGTGTATTATTTAAAAAGGAAACCGGAAAAACACTGGTGGAATATATCACTGATTACCGTGTACAGCGTGCCACCTGGTTCCTGCTAAATTCCAATAAAAAAATATATGAGATCGCTTCCGCGGTAGGATATAATTCCTCCCAATATTTCAGCCAGATCTTCTTACACAAAACAGGAAAAAAGCCTCTGGATTACAGACAATCTTCTATTACCACAATTACCATTGGAGAATAAAACTATGACCACTTATACCAGTACCTTAACAAAGCGCCTTACTAAGGAGGTTCTCCGGAAGTACTACTTGTTAATGATTCTGTTCTTTCTTTTCTTAATTGTTACCATTTGTCCGGTACTAAGTGTCTATGAAAATAGCAAAAATGAGGAAAACACCAATTTTATCGCTACCCAATACGAACAGACCCTGAATTCCATCGAATCACAAATGAGTTCCCTGGTGTCCGATTCTGAGATTTCCCGGTTACTAAAGGAGAATAAACAGCCCTCTGCCAAGACCTCCGCCCTGATTGAACAGGAATTGCAGCAATATATTGCCTCCTTTCGCCAGGTGCATTATTGTATGATTGAAGCTCCCGGCGGAACCCTGCTT
Organism: Bacillota bacterium; assembly: GCA_023392995.1. Taxonomy (GTDB): domain Bacteria; phylum Bacillota; class Clostridia; order Lachnospirales; family Lachnospiraceae; genus Mobilitalea. The sequence continues at coordinate 4,214 of JAEWMZ010000359.1, read as the reverse complement.
AGTTCCTTCTCCAACGGAGCCAGTCCGGCTTCTGATATATGCCAGCAAGATCCGTACTACCAGGAATTAAAGGAATCAAAATACTATCATTATTATTCACGAATCTTTACTCCTGAGGATTTTGCCTCCGATGAGTACGCCTCGGATTTTGGAAATACCATCTTTTCCGCGAAAAGCATCAAAAAAAATGGTATGCAATATATCTTTACTTTGTTTTATAATGTGGATAATCTAATTGCCAACTGTGAGTCAATTCAAGCCCATTCCTTTAACTCCTACTCCATCATAAATCGCAGAAAGGATGCGATTTACCGTTCTCTAGGCGAGCAGGAGAATCCTTATTCCAAGGATATTATCGCCAGTATTTACGCTCAAAAGGGGCAGATCTTTACGTGGAAGGGCATCTATTACTTTAAGAATATCAGTTATTTTGGCTGGACAATTATCACTTATATGTCCTGGCTTGAATTCTTCTCCAGCCTCTATCCCATTGTAGGTATCCTTTTGTTGTGCTTTCTTCTGATTCCGTTGTTTTTCAATAAGCTCATCGTGTCCCTGAATAATCAATATTTAGAACCGCTCTCTGTTCTAACCAATCAAATCTCTCAATATTCCGCGGGACAGGATATAAAAACCAGTATAAAAACAGGGGATGAAATAGAAATTCTTAGTACTTCCGTAGATAAGATGATTGAAAAGATTAACGGGCAGATTGAAGATATTAAACAGCAGGAACGGCAAAATTGTGTGACCCAGTACTCTCTGCTTGCAACACAAATTGACCCGCATTTTATTTACAATACGCTTAACATTATTAATATACTGGCACGCCAATATGGGCAAGAGGATATTCTTGCGATTAACACTGCTTTATCAAAGATATTAAGAGAGCGCTTTAGTGTGAAAGCAACGATTTTTGATGATATCGAGAACGAAATCGATACCATTAAGCAATACTGCACAATTATGAAATACCGCTATCAAAACCATATCTATGTTGACATAAATGCTGATTCAACACTTTTACATCATAAAATTCCAAAGAATCTGCTGCTGCCAATCGTAGAAAACTCTTTTTATCATGGTTTGTCAAATGAAGATGGGATCTTTCAGGGTAATATTGATATTTCGATCTATTCCATTAAGGATAAGATCATTATAGAGATCAGTGATGACGGGAAAGGAATTCCTCCGGAGAAATTAGAATATTTTAAAGAGCATGAATTTAAAAGCCCGGATGTAGACCGGACACATATTGGTCTGTCTAATGTGTATCAGCGGCTTGGGTTTATTTATCAGGAGGATTTTTCATTTGATATCTCCAGCTCGCTGGGTTATGGGACGACTTGCAGTATTACTGTTCCGTTTCGGGAGGGGGATGGAGTGTAGGAATCCGTTCACAATTTGTTCACGGTGACAGGCACCTTGTTCGAGATTCATTAATACTCTTGCTTTAAAAGAAAATCAGCCACATGCATCGTCTTTATCCCCTCATAATTGCCACCAGTAAGTTCATCTGCTCGCAACACGTATTTCGGATAGTTATCAGAAATAGAAAGCAGATTACCATATTCTCGCTTCCTAGTTTCTTCTCGTTCTATTCTCTCCGACACCTGTATATATATTTTCTCATCATGCTTTGTAGCCACGAAATCAACTTCCGTATTATCTAGCTTACCTACATATACATCATATCCACGTACACGAAGTTCAAGATAAACAACATTTTCCAGCATATTTGCTACCGTATCCGAATCATATCCCATAACACTATAACGCAATGCGGTATCTGTTAGGTAAAATTTCTCCTGGGTTTTTAAAATTTCTTTCCCTTTGATATCATATCTGGAGCAGCGATTCAGAATATATGCATTCTCCAACTTATTCAGATAGCTATATACCGTTTCCGGATCCATGGAACGGTTCTCACTTTTTAGATATTTAGAAAGCGATAATGCGGAAAATGTCTGCCCAACATTAGAAAAAGTATATTTTACCACCCTTTCTAGTAGGTCCACCTTTCGAATCTGATTTCTCTTAACGATATCTGTAAATATCGTAGAATTGTAAATGTCTCTTATTACCGTATATGCCTCATCCTGTCCATATTCTTTCAGCTGAATTGCCGGAAAACCACCATATCTTAAATATCTGGCAAATTCCGCGGGGATAGCTCCAACTTCTTCATATTCCTTACGGAACATTAAGTACTCTGCAAATGTCAATGGAAATACTTGAAATGATACATATCTACCTGTCAGATGAGTTGAAATTTCCGATGACATCATTCTGGAGTTCGAACCAGTCACATAAATGTCTACGTCAAAATCCACCATGAAAGAATTAACTGCTTTCTCCCACTCTTTTACTTCCTGAACTTCATCCAAAAACAGATAGGTCTTCCCGCCTTTATATAGATGGGCTTTGATTTCATTATAAAGTTTTCCTGCTGTATCAATCTCATCATACTGTAATGAGTCAAAATTATAAGAAAGTATCTGTTCCTGTAAAATTCCACGCTCCTTTAATTCTTCCATAAGCATTAAAAGAATTGTGGACTTTCCACATCTTCTGATCCCTGTCAGTATTTTAGTAAATGGAGTATCAATAAACGGCAGTATCTTCTCCATATAAATTGGTCTTTTAATCATATCAATCACCTCTTATATGAATTATACCCATAATTGTATATATTATCAAGGTATTTTATCGGGTTATAACCCTATAATATTCACACCAAAGGAATGGATATATGAAGATTGCTCTTCACGTCCAAAAACCACTTGTTATTACAATACAAACAAAATGAGCAGAAACTCTACTACATCTCTGCTCATTCTTTGTTTCGTTATCGCGTGGTGTCATGCATTGGTGGTCTTTCTCCCATTTCATTTAAATATAGCCCGTAAATATATAATGGTGACTGACCATACAGACCTGTTTCATCATCCGCCAGAGAAGCTCCTGTAGCAGAAGTATAAAAGGCTTCTAATGCTTCTTTATCATTTAGCGAATAGCCCTCCATTATCATAGTAATTATGGACGGAATAATCGTTGCACGTATTAAATAATGTTCTATCTTCACCTATCCTTCAAAATGTCCTTTATATTTCAGACTTTCTAATGCCCTTTCAGAGCAAAAAGCGTTGTATAGTGTTCATGGTGACAGGCATTTGTCACTTTTTCTATACTTTTTTTCGTAAAACTAATTCATAGCCCATACTATTCGCTATTCTGCAGATTGTTTTTAATGCTGGACTATGTTCCCTTTTTTCTAATCTAGAAATTTCCTGTTGCGTACTTTTTGAAATAATGGCAAGTTCTTTCTGAGTTAGATTCAACTCTTTTCTTATATGTGTGACATCATGCAATAACTGATATTCATTCCTACTATTTTCCCAAGCTATTTTAAACTCGGCGTCATTAGCTGCCTTCTCTAAAATTTTCTCTTTCACATTTATTTGTTTAAACGGCATAATACACACTCCTTTCAAAAGGCTTATCTATTAAATTAGTTATTGTAATTTTAATATTCTCTATTTTCACTTTTATATTTATCTCTCATGTTATATAGTATTGTTATTAGTTGTATTATTTATATTTTATAATATTATTTTCATTTTTAATTAGTAATTTAGTTTAATATATTTTCCATTCTATATTTTATCAATTAGTCTTATTATTTGATTGTTATATTGTTTTATATTACAAATGCACATCACTTATTCATATCATCAATATCATATTATCTTCTTGCCAATTGCTTTTGACAATTCTTTTGCCCTTGAAATTATTACTTTACAATCATTTTTCTCAGTTTTGTTTTTCTGTTTTCTACAAGCGTGCAACAAATAAATATTTTCTTCATCAGCAACCACATAGAAAATTCTATTGTGTTTAAAAAAATAAACTTCACGAATCTTACCTTCCCATTTTTTAATTATTAAGGTGTCCGTGTTGCCATCTTCTAATTGCTTAAGCACATCATAAGCATCAACTTGTTCTTCTAAAGTTAAGCTCTCAATGTACTTTTCAATCAAATCTGTGCCACTTTGGCTATAATAAGACTGTACTTTCATATATCACCTCATCTCAGCTAATAGTAATAGTGTGAATGAATATATTTATAATACAGCAAATATGTTGTATTGTCAATACATCATATTTGCTGTATTACTTCGAACAGCTCTTCTAGTATTCATGACTGCTCTTTT
>JAEWMZ010000339.1 GCA_023392995.1 Bacillota bacterium | reverse complement strand
GATAACAAGGCGAAGCTGGAAACCGGAGAAGATAAGCTTAACCAGGAGGAAGCTGCCGCACGAAAGGAGTTTGCGTCCTACGAGCAGCAGTTGACAGCCAGGCAGAAGGAGCTGGATCAGAACAAGGCGGGAGCCAAGGCCGGATTATCAGGTGCAGTGGCATCCTTATCAAAGGAAGCGCAGGCTATTTGGGAAAGTGATAAAACGCAATCGGCATGGGGAAATATGCGCTCAGATGGGAAGTCGGCAGCCCCATATCTGCTGGCAGGGGAAAAAGGAGAGACTCCGACGAGTAATCAAACAAAGACTTATCAGCAGGCGATGGGAAAGCTGCAGACTGATACACAGACGTTTGCAGGATATTTTGCCCTGGGAGGGGCTGCTCTGACCGAAGAGCAGATAAAAACCTTCTCGACACTAGCCATTTCTCAGGGAACCTTAGACTACAGCCAAGGCCTCTTAGATGAGAGTGTGGCAACCCTTGCAACAAAGAAGTCGGGAGCCCTGAAGCAGATATCTGATTCCAGAAGAGAATTGGAAGCTGGAAAGAAAAAACTGATTCAAGGACAAAAAAAGCTGGATACAAAGAAAGCTGATGCAGAGCAGCAGTTTGCCCAAAAGCAGAAAGAACTGGACGATGGCAAAAAGGAGCTGGTAACCGCAGAGCAGGACTTGAAAGAGGCAGAGGAGAAGCTTAAGGATGGCCAGGCGGAGTTGGATGAGAATAAAACAGAGTATCAAACAACCATTGCAGAAGCAAAACAAAAAATTGCGGATGGAAAAGCAGATATAGCAGACATCAAAGAAGCAAAATGGTATGTATGGGATCGTTACGATAATGACAGCTTCTCCGGACTTGACAACGATATCGGTTTTATTCAGGCAGTGACCAAGGCGTTCCCAATTATTTTCTTCCTGGTAGCAATTCTGGTTTGTCTGACGACGATGACCCGAATGGTAGAGGAAGACCGCTCACTGATCGGTACCTATAAATCCATTGGCTATGCCAAACATCAGATCAGTATGAAATACCTCATCTACGCGGTTCTAGCCTGCTCCGTTGGTGGAATTCTTGGAAATGTATTAGGCTTTTGGGGATTGCCAGAGGTGCTTCGTATTATTGCAAACCGTCTCTATGTGATACCGGACTTTAAGTTTTCCTTTTACCCAATCTATGGTTTGGGAAGCTTTTCTCTATTTTTAATTGGAATTGTTGGTGCAACGGTGTTCGCCTGTGCGGAGATGCTGCATGAACGTCCTGCAGAGCTTATGAGACCAAAGCCACCGAAGCATGGAAGCCGTATTTTATTAGAGAGAATTCCATTTATCTGGAAAAGACTTAAATTCTTAAATAAAGTGACCAGCAGAAATCTGTTTCGTTATAAGAAGCGAGCACTCATGACAATACTGGGAATTCTGGGATGTATGATGCTGATTGTGCTGGGCTTTGGTATTCGTGATACGGTAGGCGGACTCATGTCCGATCAGTTTGACAAGGTAACTGTATACGATGCTGTGGTAGTGACGGATGATCTAACAGAGGAAGAAAGAACTGGGCTGCAGGAAGAATGGAAGAATTCCGGAATGGTGAAAGAGGATCTGCAATTGCAGATTAGTACATTGACACTTTGGAATGGAAGCCGCAGCGTGGATATAACCGTTATGATAGTTCCTGATCATGCAGACTTGAGCAACTATGTTCATCTTAAGGATCTTTCCTCAGGAGATAAAATGAGTCTACCGGAAAAGGGTATCGTGGTAACACAGAATGCAGCAAGGCAGCTTAAGATAGACAATGGAGATATGGTATCCTTGCAGAATGAGGATAATCTGGAATATGATTTTCCGGTAGCCTTTGTTACGGTCAATCATGCAGGTAATTATGTCTATGTCAGTGAAAGCTGTTACCAGGCCGCTTTTGGAGATTACAAGGGCGCGGCTTATCTATTGAGTTTTTCAGGAAATGGAGACGGTGAAAACTGGTTAAATAACCTTTCCAAGGATGAGAGAATTCTTACGGTCAGCAGCAGTCAGCATCTGAGAGATGCCTTTGGCGATATGAAGAATCTCGTAAACATGGTAGTGTATCTACTCATTGGTATGTCGGCAGTATTGGCCTTTACGGTACTATTCACCCTCTCCAATATTAATGTAAGTGAAAGAGAGAGGGAATTAGCCACCTTAAAGGTACTGGGCTTCCAGCCGAGGGAAGTGGCCTCCTATATTAATAAAGAGACGATTATACTTACCTTAATTGGCATTTTGCTGGGTGCTCCCGCAGGCTATGGAATCACCTATGCGATACTTGCAAATGTAAGTATCGCGGATACCGCTTTTCATGTTCGCGTTTCCTTATTTGCGTATCTGGCAGCAGCAGTGCTGACGATGATATTCACCTTATTGGTAAATAAAATCACCGACAAATCTTTACGGAAGATTAACATGGTAGAAGCCTTAAAGAGTGTGGAATAGGATTGTTTCATATGAATTAGAGTGTTATTGAAAAGAAAATTTAAATAAGCAGAGCCCCAGAACCTTAATAAATTTGAGAAGGTAACTGGGGCTTTTCTATGCTTTAGATAAGCTGAAAATGGAAGATGATTACCATTGTAATACTTGTAATAATGAGCAGATTACTTCGAATTACTCTGTTCGGAATGATACATGAGCTGAAAGAACTCCTTGGGAGTTACACCATATTCATTTTTAAATGCGCGAAAGAAATTAGAATAATCTCCAAAGCCGCATTGTGCATAAACCTGGTTAATAGGGATTCCCTGAAGGATTAATTCCTTTGAGAGTATTAATTTCTTCTGTACGATAAATTTATGAAGGGTTGTCCCGGAATATTTTTTGAATTCTCGCAGCAGGTGGAAGCGGCTTAGATAAAATTGCTGGGATAAATCTTCTATTGTAATGGTTTCCTCCAGGTGAGTATTAATGTAATCAATGATTTCCTCAATCAGGCTGCTTTTTTCAAAAAGGATATTGTGGCGTGCAGTATTATAAAACAGCAGATTATTGAGTAGAATCAACAGCTCCGTCACATAAGCCCTGTATAACAACTCCAGCCCCATGCCGGAATAAGTCTCAAGCTTTAGAAGCTTATTCATGATAGCGCGAATACTTTGCTGGGCTTCCACATCCGTTCGGATTACATTCTCCTTCTTGGCATCTTCAAAGCAACGAGTTAAATTCGCTTGTTCGGTACAAAGTGTGTTCAGGAAATTCTTATTTAACCATATGACAATTCGTTCATATGGAAGCTCCCGGTTTTGAATGATAGGTTGATGGAGCTCCTTCGAATTGATCAAAATAATATCTCCCGGCATCAGCTGATAGGATTTACCTTCAATCATATAAGTAACATCACCCGAGATAAAGTAATAGCATTCATAAAAATCATGGTGATGAAGACTAACATTTCCGAGGCTGGTATCAGAATAGTGAAAAATTTCGTAATCCTTGGCAAGCATCGTTTGGCGAGGGCTATAAATTTGTGTTCTTTTTTTCATAACAGATACCTTTCGAATTTGCTTATATTATCATTTCACATGCAGAAATGAGTGGCCTAACGGCCAAATGTCCGTAACTTTAAACTTATATGAATTTTATCACAGCAATTTTTGCAAGTCAAATAGCATTTAAAACATAGGCGTTTTTGTTTCAAACTGTTATAATTAGCTTCATAGAACAGTACATGAAATTATCCAGCAGCATGAATAACAATAGTATTAGGATGTTCGGAGCGAGTGGCGATAGCTTTCATTTCACATCCGGCGCCCCGCGACTTAAAGGTCGAATGACCGGTAGCGTGAAATGCAGAGCATCTTACATCCCGCACCCCGCGTCCTAGGGGGCGAAGGTCGGCTAGTGTGAAATGCAAAGGATTTCACATCCACAATCCCGTAGCATAGAGGGGAATGTCAGTTAGAGGTTTAATATCTGGCAGCTTGCATTAATGCACAGCGCAAACTGACACCTTTTGTGAGACGTTATAGTGCAGCTTCTGATAACTTATATTTCAGGAAAGGGAGTAATTATTTTATGTTTAGCAGCAATTTTTTACTCAAGAGTAAGACCGCAGAAGCATTATATCATAACATTGCAAAATGTGCGCCGATTTATGATTATCATTGCCATCTTTCTGCGAAGGAGATCTATGAGGATGAAGTGTTTACCGACATTTCAACTCTTTGGCTAAAACACGATCACTATAAATGGAGAGCAATGCGCTATGCAGGAGTTTCGGAGGAATTAATCACAGGGAGCGGCAGTGGACTCGATAAATTTCTTGCCTGGGCAAAAACCTGTGAACGTTTAATCGGAAGCCCGTTATATCATTGGGCGAATATGGAGCTTCAAACCTATTTCGGAGTGGAAAGCAATTTGAAAGCCAGCAATGCAGAAGAAATCTATCAGCAATGCAATCGTAAAATTAAACAGGAGTCCTTATCACCGGTTAAGATGATCCAAAGCTCTAAGGTAAAGCTCATTTGTACTACGGATGATCCACTGGATGACCTGGCGTTTCACAAGAAGCTGCAGGAGAAGACGGGACTTGGCTTTACCGTACGACCGACCTTCCGCCCGGATAAGGCATTAAATATTGGAAAGGCTGAGTTTAGGGATTACGTTAATAACCTAAGCGGTGTTTCCGGGATTGCCATTCATACCTATTCTGATTTTATCAACGCTTTGTTTGGGCGTATTGAATTTTTCTCAGCCAATGGATGCCTGCTGTCGGATCATTCCCTGGAAAGCCTGAGCTTTTCGTTAACCTCAGAGGAGGAGATGGGGAATATCTTTTTAAGAAAAATGCAGGGTGATTCTATTGCAAAGGAAGACGCAGAAAAGTTTAAGCAGCACACTTTGATTTTACTGGCCAAAGAATATTACAAGGCAGGTTGGGTGATGCAGCTTCACATTGGAGCTTACCGTAATACGAATACGCAAGCATTTCGACAGCTTGGAGTCGATGCGGGCTATGATATCATGAACGACTTTAATTTGATGGAACCGCTGGCTCAGTTATTGAATGAGATGGACGGACAAAATGGACTTCCAAAGACCCTGCTATATACCTTGAATTCCAAGGACAATCTGGTATTATCAGCACTACCTCATTGCTTTGCAGAGGATGGGGTTGCCGGAAAGCTGCAATTTGGACCGGCCTGGTGGTTCTGTGACAATAAGGAAGAGATCAGTAAGCATTTAACAGCGATTGCAAATCAGGGAATGCTGGCGGATTTCGTTGGTATGCTGACGGACTCCAGAAGCTTTCTCTCCTATGTGAGACATGATTACTTTAGGCGAATTCTTTGTAATTACATTGGAGAACTGGTGGAGAATGGCGAATTTGAAGCAGATGAAAGTATACTGACAAGCATTGTGGAAGGCATCTGCTATAAAAATATTATTCATTATTTAGGAATGGAGGAATAAGAATGAAATTATCATTTCGTTGGTATGGGGCAGATGATGCTGTAACACTAAAGTACATAAGACAAATCCCCAATATGCACAGCATTGTAACGGCGATCTATGACGTACCTGTGGGAGAGGTGTGGAGTGAGGAAAGCATCTTGGCTTGTAAAGCACAGGTGGAAAAGGCAGGGCTGCATTTCGATGTAATCGAGAGTGTGCCCGTTCATGAGGATATAAAGATGGGCTTACCCACCAGACAGAAATACATTGACAATTATAAAGAGAATATCAGAAGACTTTCAAAAGCAGGCGTTAAAGTGATTTGCTACAACTTCATGCCGGTATTCGATTGGACACGTACCCAGCTTGACAAGGAGCTGGAGGATGGTTCTACAGCTCTAGTATACTATATGGATCAGCTGGAAAAGATGGACCCCTTAACAGGAGAGTTATCACTTCCGGGCTGGGACAGCAGCTATACGAAGGATCAGATGGCTGAAATCTTTGCCAAATATGCAGAGATTGATGAAGAGAAGCTATGGTCTAACTTGGAATATTTCCTGAAGGAGATTATTCCTGTTGCGGAAGAATGCGACGTACTGATGGCAATTCACCCGGACGATCCGCCGTATCCAATCTTTGGTTTACCAAGAATTATAACAAAGGAAGAGAACTTAGACCGTTTTCTAAAGTTAGTGGACAGTAAATACAATGGTCTTACCTTCTGTACTGGTTCTCTGGGTAGTGCAAGCTTCAATGACATTGTTAAAATGGTGGACAAATACTCCGCTATGGGACGTATCCACTTTATGCATATTCGTAACGTTAAGCTGATGGAGGACGGAAGCTTTGAAGAAAGCGCTCACTACTCCCCTTGCGGTTCCCTTGATATAGTAGAGATTGTAAAGGCACTTCATAAGAACAATTATACGGGGTATGTCCGTCCGGATCATGGAAGAATGATCTGGGGAGAGACGGGAAGACCTGGCTATGGTCTGTATGACAGAGCACTTGGCGCAATGTATCTGACCGGTATCTGGGAGACCCTTGAAAAAACTAATAAATAAACGAAATTAATACAAGCGTATAGGCAATTGCGAAACTATATAGTTTTTGCAATTGTATACACCACGCCAGATACTATTCCTTCGCTTCAATGCTTCCTTCGGGCTAAGCTTCCGCATCGAAACAGTATCTGCTGTGTATACAATATCTTCAATTAATGAGTTTCATAATTACCTATACAAGCTTAAAGCGAAAGGAATGATATAAGATGAATTTACCGTTTACTGTTAATTTGAATAATAAAGTAGCTGTTGTTACCGGAGGTGCTGGTGTACTCGGAGGATATTGGGTGGATGCCTTAGCAGCTTGTGGTGCTAAGGTGGCAATCCTTGACCGGAACTTATCTTTGGCAGAGCGAAAAGCCGGAGAGGTATTGGAAGCCGGAGGAATAGCACTCGGTGTAGAGGCAGATGTGCTTAACAAAGAGAGCCTTCGCAAAGCCCATGAATTAGTCCTTGAGAGATTTGGAGCCTGCGATATTCTGCTGAATGGTGCAGGAGGCAATCACCCGAAGGGAACTACAACAAAAGAATATCTATATCCAGAGGATTTGAACAATGAGGCAGAGGATCTCATCACATTTTTTGATTTGGATGAACAGGGAATTCGTTTTGTATTTGACCTGAATTTCCTGGGTACATTGCTTCCTTCCCAGGAGTTTTCCAAGGATATGATAGGCAGAAAGGGCTGTACCATTATCAATGTGTCCTCTATGAATGCCTATACACCACTCACAAAGATTCCAGCTTACTCCGCAGCAAAGGCAGCAATCTCTAATTTTACCCAGTGGCTTGCAGTTCATATGTCCAAGGTTGGTATTCGTGTAAATGCCATAGCACCGGGCTTCTTTGTAACGAATCAGAATGAGGCACTCCTTAAGACAGAGGAGGGAGGTTTTACACCTCGTGCAGAGAAGATATTAAATAGTACGCCAATGAACCGCTTTGGCGAACCGGAGGAACTACTGGGCGCACTGTTATTTTTGGTAAATGAGGATGCCTCCAGCTTTGTTAACGGAATTGTCATTCCTGTGGACGGGGGATTCTCCGCATATTCAGGAGTATAATCTTATAAAAGTCCAATAGCAAGACGTGGATGCAGAAATGATAGGATCATAGGATCATGAATGAAGTAGAGGTGCTTTATATTCGTAAACATTCAATAGTATCTCGTCATCCATATAGAAGAACAAAACAGCTGTTATTACTACTGCTCCAGTAGAAGTGACAGCTGTTTTATTATATAGGTATGATGTTAGGTTTCAGAAACAAGTTATTGTCATACAAAGCCGAATCAAAGCCGATCATAGCATTAATAGATACAGTTGTAATCGTGAAGTAAAAATTGCCAGAGAGAGAGTTAAAATATACCTATATTTATTCGACATGATTGCGGAATTATGTCGAATAAACTATAATGAAGTTATATTACATATGAAGGGTGGGTCTTTCCATGAGCAACATAAAAGTAAGAGTTAAAATTTTGATTTTGTCCTTTTCTATGTTGATTTTTATTCTAGCGATTGCGGGAATCGGATATGTTGATTTGTCCAGGGCAAACAGGCAGATGGAGCAGCTTTACAGCAAAAATATGATGGCGATTGACATCAGTGGGGATCTTAGGACACAGACCAGAGCCAATAGCGCTAATTTATATTCTTTGTTTATGGAAGCTCATGCGAATGATAAGGAAAAGATATATACAGATATATCAGAACGTATGGATAAGGTAACGGCAGATTTTGATAAATTATCAGGGCTAGTGATCAATGGCAAGCAGCAGGAATACTTGGACAAAATAGCAGCCTCATTACAGGAATGGAATACAGTGGTTGATAAAACCGTTGAACTGGTTAAGTCAGGAGATCAGAGTCAGGCGTATCAATATTTTGATGATAATAAGCAGGTATTGGAAAATTATCAAACCAATGTCAGAGATTTTAACAGCTATAATGCTGAGCTTGCAAAGAGTACCTACGAAAAGAATACAGAAGATTATAATAAGGCAACCATGCTCTATGGCATATGTGTAGCTGTGGTTGTGGCAATAGCCATACTGCTTACCGTTATCATATCCAATAATATAACGGCTTCCTTACACAAACTGGTGCAAAGTCTCTCCGCACTGGCAGCAGGAGATTTCACCATGAAGTTGGAGGATAAGTATAGCAAAAGAAAAGATGAGATTGGACAGCTGTCTCAGGCGGTTACTGGCATGACGGATTCAATCAAGATATTATTAGACAATGTAAAAACAGAAGCCGGGAATATCAACGAGGTTGTTGAACTAGTGAATCAAAACTTCTATGAGGTTAACGATGAGATTCAGGGTGTCTCTGCTACGACGCAGGAATTAGCCGCCAGTATGGAGGAGACAGCAGCAGCGTCTGAGGAATTGGCTGCCACTTCGGAAGAGATGAACCGTGCAGTACATTCCATAGCTGGTAAATCTCAGGAGGGAGCAATGAAGGCCAACAATATCAGTAACAGGGCTGCTCAAACCAGAACAAAGGTGGTGGATGCCAAGAATAAAGCAGGAACAATGCTTGATTCCTCCAGAGGCCGTATGCTAGATGCCATAGAAGCAGTGAAGGTTGTTGAGCAGATCGATATTCTATCTGAATCAATTCTTCAGATTGCAAGACAGACCAACCTTCTTTCCTTGAATGCAGCGATAGAAGCAGCAAGAGCGGGAGAATCGGGAAAAGGTTTCTCCGTAGTAGCAGAGGAAATTAGAAAACTGGCAGAGCAATCTCAAGATACAGTAACCCGAATACAAAAAGTGACGGGAGAAGTTACGGCTGCTGTGGGCAATCTTTCCGATAATTCCAATCATATGCTGGAATTTATATCAACCGATGTCAATGAGGATTATAATGTGCTGCTAGAGGTGGCAAAGAAATACAGCGAGGATGCTGAATTTATCGATAAACTGATTGCGGAGTTCAGCACTGCGGCATTGGCACTGGAAACATCAGTTAGTGAAATAATCAAAACAGTAGACGGTGTTGCCATTGCAGCAGATGAGGGAGCAAAAGGCACAACTGAGGTAGCAAGCCGTACCTCAGTCATTACCAACCGAACGAACGATGTTCTTGAATTGGTAAAGAAAACAAAGGAAAGCAGCGTTAAATTAGAAGCAGGACTCATGAAATTCCGTCTATAAAGGAAAGTCTAAAAATATAGTAAAAGATGATTTTGTTTGTCTCCAGACATTTTAATAATGATAAAATTATAGTATAATAAGTTACATATAATAAGCCATGTAGATCAGTCCTAGAGATATGTGGTATATTGTATTTCGACGCAATACAGTAATCGTTATTTATAAACTGTTTAGAAAAAAGCCGGTATGGTAAGTTATCATCTAATAAGGGTGATATAAGAATAAGTTTGTGTCTCATTATCCGGCATAGTGAATAATTTGGAGGAGAAAAATGTATAAGGCAGATGAAAAAAGATATGAGAATATGAAATATTTAAGATGTGGAAAAAGTGGTATCTTAATGCCCCGTGTAGCGCTGGGCTTGTGGCATAACTTTGGATCAGTGGATTCCTTTGAAAATCAAAAAGCAATCCTGTTCAAGGCCTTTGACAATGGAATCACTCATTTTGATCTGGCGAATAATTATGGTCCTGTCTATGGATCAGCAGAAGAGAATTTCGGTCGTATTATCAGCAAGGAGCTTCGCCCTTATCGTGATGAGCTTTTGATCTCTACAAAGGCAGGCTATGATATGTGGCCGGGACCTTACGGGAATTTTGGTTCAAGAAAGTATCTCATGTCGAGCCTTGATCAAAGTTTAAAAAGAATGAATCTGGATTATGTGGATATCTTTTATCATCACAGACCCGACCCGGATACACCCCTTGAGGAAACCATGGGTGCACTTTCCGATATCGTAAAGCAGGGTAAGGCTCTTTATGTGGGCATATCAAACTATAAAGCAGCGGATACCAGAAAAGCAGCACAGTTGCTGAAAGCGAACAATACACCTCTTTTGATCCATCAACCCAGCTACAGCATGTTCAATCGCTGGGTAGAGGAGGATGGATTACTGGATACGCTGCAGGAGGTTGGTGCTGGCTGTATCTGCTTTAGTCCTCTGGCACAGGGTGTACTTACGGACAAATATCTTCATGGTATACCGGAAGGCAGCCGCGCTACAAGGAACCATTTCTTAAAGTCCTCTGCCATTACACCGGAGGTTCTAAACAAAGTGACTCAGCTTAACGAGATTGCCGCAGGACGCGGTCAGACTCTGGCTCAATTAGCACTATCCTGGGTATTAAGAAAGGATCGGGTAACTACTGTTCTGATTGGTGCAAGCAGGGTTGAGCAGATTGAGGATAATGTTAGGATCATAGATAAGCTTGAATTTTCGGAAGAAGAGTTGAATGCGATTGAGAAGGTTTTGGCAAATAAAGCCCTGTAGAATTTCAGAATAGCTTCGTAAATCTATATAAAAGAAGTCTCTTAAATCTTATATAAGATATAAGGTCAAGAGACTTCTTAATTTTAGCCTCTATGTCCAGTGAAGCTGAACTTGTCAGTTTCCTTTTATGATTCGGACAGGCTCTATGAGATTAATGAAAGCAGTAAAAAGAAGTTAACAAAAGAAGCTAACAAAAGAAGGAGTATGTTATTGAATGAAAAGACTAATTAGATTTTTGATCTATCTGGCCGGGCTTGGAATCCTGTCCCTGGGAGTTATACTAAATACGAGAACAGGATATGGAGTATCACCACTCAATTCCATGCCTTATGCCATCTCCGAAATCTTTCACTATAAACTCGGAACGGTTACAATTGGCTTCTATACCTGCTACGTAGCAATTGAAATGCTGATCCTTGGTAAAATATTCGATTTAAAACTTCTAATGCAGGTACCCTGCGGTATTATCTTTGGAATGTATACGAATTTGTTTTCTAGTCTGATTACCTTTGAACCCTCCAATCATATCCTTAGAAGCGCTCTTTTAGCGCTGGCAATCTTTTTAACAGCCTTAGGTGTTGTAATGACAGTGAATATGAACCTGGTTCCCAATCCCCCGGATGGATTAACGGATCTGATCGGAAAGAAACTGAACAAAGATTTTGGTTTTGCCAAGAACATCTTTGATTCCATCTCCATTGTTATGACAATAATTATATGTCTTGTATTTTCTGATCATATCATTGGAATAGGAGTAGGCACCTTGGTCGCGGTACTCATGATCGGAAGAACTGCGGCGTGGCTGAATAGGAGATGGAAGGATAAGCTTCAAGTAATAGGGCAATGGTAACGATAGAACTAAATTGATACAATGAGAATAACAGTAAAGAGGCTGTCGCAAAATAAATTTTTCATGCAAAATATTGGTGCTACCAAGTGTCTGTGAATCATATCTTGCTTGAATTTTTGTATTTTGCGACAGCCTCAGAATTTAGATTAATACAATACCTTCGGCTCAGCAATGAGGTAAAGGTATTTTTTTGCGCCTTTTATGAATTTTGCTGTAGATAATAAAGATATCTTTGGGGAGAATCCTGTAAAATAAGAGCAGGGTCAGAAAGGGATCTTTTGTATGCTTCCCGGGAAGTTCTGATCCGCAATTCCCCTAGCTGATCAAAGCATATGGATACCTTCTTGGTAAAAAGCTGGCTATCCGGTAATTCTTCCATGATGAAGCTGGCGTGGCATTTCTTTATAAGCTCAATGGTAGTCATTAAGCCAATTCCACTGCCGCCTTCGTTGGCGTGAGTTGTGGCTCTTTTTATACCAATTTTAGAGAGAGTTTCCTCTTTAAAAAGTTCTCCACTGTCAAAAATATCAATAGAATAGCAGTAATTACAAACTCCCAGATGAACTAAAATATTTCTGCTGGGAGCTTTTTTAGTTGCAATTATAGCATTATCAATCAAGTCGGCTAGCAAGGTTCTTAAATCGCCTTCATCCATTATTTGTTTTGTGAGCTGTGTAATACTCCCTGATAAGGAGAGTTCAAAGCTAATTTCATGTACGCGTGCCTTTCTGGACATGTAAGACAGGAGGGTATCAATTGCAGGAAGGTCTGTAGGTGAGAGTTGCTTATTATTTGTTTCGTAATTAGCTAAAATACCAGTGCGTTCCTTTGTCAGACAGGCTAGCTGCTCCAATAATTCTTGTCCTTTAGCAGATGAATTTTCAGTGGTCGCAGACTTTTCATGTGATGAAAGATATTCCCTGACGGCAAATTCCATTGCGGGAATCAGTTTGTTATCTTTATGTATGATTTTGGATAGTTCATCATTATTCTGCTTTAGTTGTTCGATTTGATAATTACTTTCCTGAATGATTTTTTGTAATTCTTCAATTTCCCTCGCTTTTATTCTTTCCAGATACTTTTTTGTGATACTGCTTCTCCACCAAAAGAACAGAGAAAGACCACAAAGGATGGAGAAGGATATAGGAATAATAAAGACTAGATCTTTGTTTTCTCTTACGCTTAAAAATGAAGCAGCAAGGACAAAAAATACACTTATAAAAATACCAATATCATTAGAACTGTAATTTTGTAAAGCTGGCATACCGTTTTTATACCGTTTTATTCGGAATGGAAGATATGTAATAATACATTGGATAATACAAATGAATATTAAAACTATTAATGTTGGAGGGTATTCTCCTTTGACTAAGAAAATAATATATCCTATGGTCGACATTAAAAAACTAGACAGAAAAAATATTAAATATGTCATCCCATATGAAATAACTGAGGTGATCATGGACACGCTGATGGATGTTTTGTAGCAAATGGTTAAATATATGGTAAAAGAAATAACCAGACCCAGAATAATAAGTGATGGAGCATATATTTTCAGGGAATAGATTACAGGTAAAATTGAACATATGAAGATTACAAAAGAGTAATAAAAACTCTTTTTCGGAACGGTATGCATTAATTTAAAATAAATATAAAAATTACATGCTATTATAGTAAAATATTTAATAAAAGTTAGTAACATAATCATCACCTTTTTCAAAAAACAATTATTTTTAACGAAAACTGTAATACATAAACAAACTTAATATTCACCTTGTTTCTTCTATAGTTAATAAAAAAGAAAGAAACAAGGAGGGATTAGGATGCGTGAGTGGTGGAATTACTTCATGAGTTGGTTAGTTGGCTAAACAACAAACTGTAAAGTGTATTTGTATGGAATATAATAATTATAAAACAATCTTTGATTTTAAACTGCATATGATAGGATCATTAAGCAATTGAAAACCGGAGAAATGCTATTACAGCATTTTTCCGGTTAATATTCATTTTTTAGCATATTAGCATAATAATAAACAAATTCTGTTATAGTGGGGACACCCTTTTCCGGGTTGATTCTGGCCGTGTAATATTTTAATAGATCTTCTATATCTGCTGTCTTCCAGGCCTTATTAATAGCGTTTTGCATAGCACGTTCTACGCTGGCTTCTGTTTTACCGTATTTTTTCCCAATTTCATTATATAAATTTCGATTGTTTTGTTTGACCACAAGTAATATAGCATCAGCCAAATACTGATAGCCAACGGCCTTTGGGCTAATTCCGATCTGGTTTAATTCTGCATTAATTCTTCGTACGATCCTCTTTGCTTTCAGCTCTGGCGGCTCGGAGGCAGAAGCATTGTCAAAAACAACCTGCTTGCGGCTTAAGATGGAGGATTCCATGATTTTCAAAAAATCAACCACAGTTTTTGGAGAGTAGTCTGCCTGATATTTTGTCATGATAAAATCTGCGCCCAATTGTCTGGCAGATTCATGGGTAATCTGGCTTGAGTTATTGGTAGTTATTAGAACATAAGGGCTAATATTTAAATCCAATTGCTTTAAGCCCATCAAAACGCTTAATCCATTACCGCTTCCCCTCTGCAGTTCCAAATCCAGTATAATTACATCTGGTAAATAATCCTTGATATATTTGATGGCTTGTGTTGAGCTATTGGTCACACCAAGTAATGATATGCTATCCTGCCCTTCTATGTAATCCACTAACCCTTTGCATTCCTCTGGATCATCCTCAACTATTACAATTGAGAGTTTTTTCGTCATTATATCACCTCCGAATATAGTACATCCAATAGTATCATATTACAAATAAGAACGAAAAGCAACGAAAAGCAACGAATTTAGGCGCAAAAAGCAATACAAATTTATAGAAGTTTTATATAAACTTATAACTACAAAATAGGCTGCTATTCCTAAGGCTATAACTTTATTAATAGCCATACGTATCCATAAAGAATTGCTGTTTCGCCTTAATCCGGTTCATTCTGCAAAAGAGTGGGAGGGAATGACGGAATTGCAGGATTGTCATATCAGTAGGTTTTCTATAATAAAAATGGGGAATTGTAGAAAGTAGCTTGGTCTTACAAAAGCCTTAGCAGTAGCAGTCTATATTGAAAATATGAGCAGATAATGTAGTGATTAAGCATCAATTTTATTACCGGTGTATTTCTTTTTAACAGCTGGGTATGGGGGGAGTATTTAAAATAAATACAATGGAGGAAGAATTGAATGGATAAAGTGCTGGCTCAGGGAGATAAAAATTTGGAATATATAATAGAAACACTAACACTGGAAACCAGTGTCAATAATCTTAAAGCTAAAACTTTTATCTTGAAAACTGGTCATACGTTTGGAATTAGCCAGCAGGTTTCTGGGGAGAAGATCTGCACGAATAAACAGGAAGATTATCGAGAGCGTATAATGCGTTATTTTTCTTTACTTCAGATCTACTGAAAGAATTGGAGAGCAAAAGGGGATTGATGAATGGAAATTATGCAAGAGCAAAGTTTTGAAATAAATAATCTAATCACCCAATCTGGTAAATTTAAAGTAAAAGAGTTTCAAGAAAGTCTGAATAAGCTGGTCAATCGATATAAAGCTTTTTCTAAGACCAATG
Organism: Bacillota bacterium; assembly: GCA_023392995.1. Classification (GTDB taxonomy): domain Bacteria; phylum Bacillota; class Clostridia; order Lachnospirales; family Lachnospiraceae; genus Mobilitalea. The sequence goes on along the minus strand of JAEWMZ010000339.1, from coordinate 23,441 downwards.
GTGATTATATCATCACGACGACAAAATCAATAGAAATAATCAATGGTGAACAGATTATGGAGGTAGAGATACTTATGCCGGTAAATTATCTGATACCGGTAGACGAACCCTATATTTTTAAAAGCAAATTAAAGCTTACACATGCCCTTCACACCAAGGTGACAGATATAGCAAAGCTGCAGGATACCCTTGATATGGTTAACAACTACATACTGGAGCAGAAATTGGAACCAATTACATCGGCATACCTGGTACAGATCAAAGAGGAAAATCAGCCGAACATTGAGATATACGTTGGTATTAATCCAAATATTATATAAATGTAAATTGTATAGAAGGCGATAAGCAAAGGATAGTTAACAGTAAATGCTTATATTTACGAGGGGAATGTAAGTTTATATATAATTTCATATTTTGATATATTCAGTCATGAAAACAGCAAATGTAATGGATGCTGTTTTTTTTGCTACTTAAAACCTGCTTAAAGTCCACATAAAGCGCTCGTAAAACCCGCCTGCAACCTGCCCCAAGGCCTCTTAAAGGCGAGGAAGGCGGTCTTTACGAACATAGCCTAACTGGGAGTGTTTTACTCTATTATGTGCCTTGAGAATAAAGTACCACTATATATGGTAGAAAATTTCAAAAAAACACGCTTGGGTCATTGATTTTTTCCTACTTCTGCTATATAATAAAATCTCAGACAAAGAGTAATAGAGGAGACCGAGCATGAAAACAATTAAAAGAAATGGTGCAGAAGAGGCATTCGACCTAAAGAAGATCGTATCAGCCGTAAAAAAAGCAAATGAGTCGGGCGAAAAAAGTATGCTCAGTGAAGAACAGATTACGAGTATTGCAGATTATGTAGAGTATAAATGCAGTAAACTAAACAGAGCGGTATCCGTAGAAGAGATTCAGGATATGGTAGAGGATCAGATTATGGCAACAGGTGCTTTTGATCTGGCTAAGAGATATGTAAAATATCGTTACCAGCGTTCACTGATCCGTAAAGCGAATACAACAGATAATCGAATCCTTTCCCTGATTGAAGGCAACAATGAGGATGTGAAACAGGAGAATTCTAATAAAAATCCCACAATTAACAGCGTGCAGCGTGACTACATGGCAGGTGAGGTTAGCAAGGATATTACAAAGAGACTCCTTTTGCCGGCAGAAATCGTAGCAGCGGATCAAGACGGAATCATCCACTTCCATGATACGGATTATTTTGCACAGCATATGCATAATTGCGACTTGGTCAATCTAGAGGACATGCTGCAAAATGGAACGGTAATCAGTGAGACAAGGATAGAAAAGCCCCACAGCTTTTCTACAGCCTGCAACATAGCCACACAGATTATAGCTCAGGTAGCCAGTAATCAGTATGGAGGCCAAAGCATCAGTCTGGCACATCTGGCTCCTTTCGTACAGATATCAAGAAAGAAGATCCATTCTGAGGTTTTGGAGGAGGTAGGAATGCTGGGTTCCTCTGCTTCCGAAGAGTTGATTGAAGAAATTGTTGAAAAACGACTTCGCAAGGAAGTAAATAAGGGCGTACAAACCATTCAATATCAGGTAATTACCTTAATGACCACCAATGGTCAGGCTCCTTTCCTCACCGTTTTCATGTATCTGAATGAAGCGAAGAATGAGGCTGAAAAGAAGGATCTGGCAATGATCATTGAGGAAACTCTGAAGCAGCGTATTCAGGGTGTCATGAATGAAGCCGGTATTTGGGTGACACCAGCATTTCCTAAGCTGATCTATGTTCTGGAAGAAGATAATATCATGGAAGATTCCAGTTATTACTATCTCACAGAACTGGCAGCGAAATGCACCACAAAAAGACTGGTACCCGATTACATATCAGAAAAGAAAATGAAAGAACTCAAGGAAGGCAACTGCTTCCCGGTTATGGGCTGTCGCAGCGCACTGAGTCCCTGGAAGGATGAAGAAGGTAACTATAAATTCTATGGCCGCTTCAATCAGGGTGTGGTTACGCTCAATCTCGTGGATATAGCTCTATCCTCTGGCGGAGATATGAAGAAGTTCTGGGAGATCTTCGATGAGCGTCTGGAGCTTTGTTATAGAGCCCTAATGATTCGTCACAAACGTCTCAAGGGAACCTTCTCTGATGCAGCGCCTATCCTATGGCAGCATGGTGCCTTAGCTAGACTTCAGAAGGGTGAAACCATAGATAAACTGTTGTATAACGGTTACTCGACAATATCTCTTGGATATGCAGGATTATATGAATGTACCAAATATATGACGGGTAAGTCCCATACAGATCCAGAGGCAACTCACTTTGCCCTTGATGTTATGAAATATATGAACATTGCCTGCGATAAATGGAAGGCAGAGACTAATCTGGGCTTTGGTATCTATGGATCACCGATTGAAAGCACCACCTATAAATTTGCAAAATGCCTGCAAAAGCGTTTTGGAGTTGTAAAAGGAATTACAGATAAAAGTTATATAACAAATAGCTACCATGTTCATGTTATGGAGGAAATCGATGCCTTTACCAAGCTGAAATTTGAAGCAGGGTTCCAGTCGCTTTCTACCGGCGGAGCGGTAAGCTATGTTGAAGTACCAAATATGCAGGATAATATTCCGGCAGTTCTTCAGATCATTCGCTTTATCTATGATAACATCATGTATGCTGAATTAAACACCAAGAGTGATTGCTGCCAGGAATGCGGCTTTAACGGTGAAATACAGGTTATTACCGATGATCATGGCAAGCTGGTTTGGGAATGTCCGAAATGCGGTAACAGAGATCAGGATAAGATGAATGTTGCGCGCAGAACCTGTGGTTATATTGGTACTCAGTTCTGGAATCAGGGAAGAACGCAGGAGATCAAAGAAAGGGTGCTTCATTTATAATATGAATTATGGAACAATCAAAAAGACAGATATTGCAAATGGTTTGGGCGTAAGAGTATCCCTGTTTGTATCCGGCTGCACCCATCATTGTAAGGGCTGTTTTAACAGTGAGACCTGGAATTTCAACTATGGAAAACTCTTTACTCAGGAAACAGAACAGGAGATCATAGAGGCGCTTTCCCATGAATATATTAATGGTTTATCCTTGCTTGGAGGAGAACCAATGGAGCCCGAGAATCAACGAGTGCTTCTGCCCTTGCTCAAAAAGGTAAGAGCGCTGTTCCCGGAGAAGGATATCTGGTGCTATACGGGTTATACCTTTGAAACGGATTTAATGGAAGAAAGTCGAGCAAAATGTGAATGTACACAGGAATTGTTGGATAACATTGATATTTTGGTAGATGGCAAATTTGTGGAAGAGTTAAAGGATATTAGCTTACAGTTTCGCGGTTCATCAAATCAGAGGATTATTGATGTGAAGGCTTCTATGAATGCAGCAACGATTCAGTTAGCTAAGCTATAAAATAATGAAAGAAGTGGGAAGTCGTATCGAAAGCGTAGAGCTTTGCCCGGACATGGTGAGCATACTAGGTAAGGGCTACCCCACAAAATAGCTATGGGTATATGACTTGTCATAATACAAGTTTAACGGACATTTGATATGATTTGATGCTGTAATCGAACATTTTGTACGATTACAGCATCGAATTATCGGATGTCCGTTAAACTATTTGTGAGGGAAAATGATACCACAGGGCTACACTTGAGTTTTGTATTTGTGGTTACATTGAAGCTAATCCATTCCTTACAGTATAAAGGAGTCCTTGTCAAAGGGTATGTGAGTAAGTACAATCCGCTTAGGGTGATTTTTCTGCCAATCCTTAGAATATTGCAGCTTATTTGCTTTATCCTGGGAGAGCAGGAACCGGATTATAAGCCGTATTCGTTCATAAGCGCGCTGACCTTTACTGGATTTCCGGTTCGCAGAGAATGTAGCATTGCCTCTAGGATGGCAATGGTATGAATACCTTCTGTGAGATCCGGCTTAGGTGTTTGGTTTTTCCTTAGCATTTCTGCAAAGTATTCAATGTAATTCTGATATTCTCCGGCATGATGATTTTCTTTCTCAAACCGAAAATAGTAATCGTGTTTTTCCTCAAAGGATTTCTCATGATCTTCTCTGCCCTGCTCTGTAACAGTTCGTTCGTAATACTTTAGCTTACTGTAGCCTCCTCTGGAGACTCCTTTGGTACCCCTTAAGGTGCATGCAATTGGAAATTCCACCTCCGAATTCAACGATGGGCTGCCATAAGCCCCCTGAATGGTAGCGAATCTGCCGTTGGTATCCTTGGCAACAAAGGTTAAGGTGTCCTCTGCATTTAGCTGATATTGCCTTGTATTGGGACTGATGGTGCCATAACCAAAGACCTCATCAATCTCAGGAAGATACCAGGCAGCTAAATCCACAGCGTGAATCATAAAATTATAGATCCAGGAGAAGCCGGGCTTATGACTCCAGTCCCGTTCTAAAAACCATCTGGAATCACTTTTGTAATGAGTTTCTAAAGTGATTAATTCACCAATGTTATTTTGTTCGTACTGTTCCCGCTGATACTTGATGGGTTCAAAAAATCTTGTACTCTGGCCGATGAATACAGATCGGCCGCTCTGTTTCTGACATTCCAATAAAGACTTAGCGTCAGACAAGCCAATCATCAGCGGCTTTGTACAGATCACGTGCTTCCCTGCAATTAAGGCCTGTCGAATGTGCTTGGCGTGAAGCTGATCCGGTGTATAGATAGCGATCACATCGATATCTGGATCTTCAAGCATATCCTCGTATCGGGTTGTGTATTTGGTAAGTCCGAATTCCTCTAATCTTTTTTTACACAGCGATTCATTTAGGTCGCAAATATTTCCGAGCTCATAATCGTTACTCTGGAGTACAGCAGAAATAATACTTCTTCCTTCACCTAAGCCCAAAACACCTAAAACTAATTTGTTATTTTTCATAAGTACCGCCCCTCTTTCTTAAAATTATCTTTGTTTCATGTTTAATAATATAATAACGGAATCGGATCATTATTTCTTCTATTATTTTTTGTGATAATTATACTTTTTTACTGAATATATTAATAAATGTTGATATCAAATGAATAAAATTGTAAAATTAGTATAGTTAAGTGATAGAACAATTAAGGATATAAAGTAAACTAATATAGATAATAAAATAATGTAAACTAATAATGTAAACCAATAATACAAACCAATAATACAAACCAATAATACAAGCCAATAATACAAGCCAATAATACAAAGCGATAATACAAAGCAATAAAACAAAAGCAATAAAACAAAAGCAATAAAACAAAAGCAACAGAGCAGAAAATATAAAGAAAAAGCAAAAACAAATAAAGCAATTACATAAAGCAAATACAATTAAGTAAAATAAAAAAACAATTAGCAAAATACAGAGCGAAAATAATACAGAGCTGGGAGAAGATATGAACATATATGCTGCCGAATTTAACTTTGATGCTATATTCCCGATTGCCGTTAATTCATATTATCTAAAGGGAGAAGACAATGCGAAGAATACCTTTCACTGGCACAGCTGCTTTGAGTTTACCTCTATTCGGAAAGGGAAGGCGATATATTACATTGGAGAAAAGAGCTATGCGGTAAAAGCTGGAGACTTCATACTATTTAATCCAACGCAATACCACGGGTGGGAAGTTCTTACCGAGACAATGGAAATATCCGCTATATTATTCCCATATACCTTCCTACAAGAGAATTTAACGACTTATCATGGGGTATACTTGAAAGCCTTTCTAGAGGGAGGGGGGTATTTTCAGAATTATATAGGAAAAGAGGATGATTATTCTAATGAGCTGAATTGTTGCATTCAGTCACTCGAGAGAGAGTATTCTCAGAAGAAATCTGGATTTCAGCTAATGGTTCAGGCAGACTTAATAAAGATTTTGACGTTATTAACAAGGTACTATGTGAAAGCGAATGAAAATATGGTAGAATATAGTATGCGAGCTGAAGTTGCAAAGAGACTGGAGCCTGCCATTATCTACATTTATCACAACTATGATAAAAAGATAACCCTGGAAGAGATGGCTCATTTATGCTACATGAGTCCTAATTACTTTTCTGCCTATTTCAAAAAATCCTGCGGCTGCTCCTTTATACAGTTTTTGAATGAACTTCGTACTCAAAAGGCGAAAATGCAGTTGTTGGCAACAGATAAAAGTATTATGGAGATCTCCTTGGATTGCGGATTTATGAATTTATCCAATTTTTATCGAATTTATGAGAAATTCTTGGGGATTACCCCTGGGACTGAAAGAAAGCGAATAGAAAGAAATAAATAAAATGGAATTAATATAAAACAGTAAAAGTAATAAAAACACAACAAGTTAGAGGGGTCGGTAAATAAATAGAGTAAGTGAAAAATAGAACAATTAATAGGTAGTTGCGAAAATCATTAAATGAAGATACTGTATCAAGTGGAAGCTAAACCCGAAGGAAGCGTTGAAGCGAAGGAATAGTATCTTCTGTGGATACAATTGCAAACTATATTGTTTCGCAAGTGCCTAAGAACAATTAATATAGAACAGGAGAGAATAATATGGGATATCCAAATGATTTATTAGGAACGAGAGCGATAGTAAAGCCTGGACTTTGGGCGGTTATACCCAAGGAAGGACTGGTAAATAATGTGATTCCCAATATACTGGGATGTAAAGTTAGTATTGTGGCATCACCAAAACTTGGAGCCGGATTTGTACAATACATAATTGAAGCCTCGGCAGGAGGCAGAACAACGGAGGACTTTGGAGGAGAAGAAAATGTAGAAAGCTTCCTTTACGTCTTAAGCGGCAGCGTTAAGGTTAGGGTAAAGGGCAAACAATATAATTTTACAGAGGGCGGCTATCTTTATGCACCCCCCGGTGTTGGTATCGGCTTTGAAGTTCAGGGAGAGAGGGCAAGAATTTTGTTCTATAAACAGATATATACGCCCTATAAGAATTTAAAGCCATATTTGGTGGCAGGAAATATTAATGAAGTAGAATACCGGGTTTATGACGACATGGCAAACGTTCATATTAAAGATTTTCTTCCTACGGATGACCTGGCATTTGATATGAACATGCATATTCTTTCCTTTGAACCAGGAGGCTGTCATCCCTTTGCGGAGACTCACGTACAGGAGCATGGAGCATATATCCTATCCGGACAGGGAATGTACTTGATGGAGGATAAGTGGCTGGGAATTAAAAAAGATGATTTTATGTGGTTTGGAGCATTTTGTCCTCAGTGTGCTTATGGAGTTGGTACGGAAGCCTTCAGCTATATCTATTCAAAGGACTGCAATAGGGACGTGATTTTATAAAAGACATCAAGCTGGATGCAGGCTCCATATTGTGTTATAATATGGTAAAAGTATGGGGGAGGAGCATCGGGGGTATGAATCTGGATTTCAATAAGATCATCTATTTTCTAAAGGCTTCGGAAAAGCTGAATTTTTCTGAGGCGGCAAAGGAGTTGTATATTTCTTCTCAGGCCTTGACGAAGCAGATTACAACACTTGAGAATGAACTGGGTGAAAAGCTGTTTATAAGAACGACACGTAGTATAAAGTTAACGGATTTTGGAAAGGTATTCCGAAATCAGATGCTGCCGGTGAAAAGCCGTTTTGATGAGGCGCAATATGAAATCATGAAATATCTTAACCGAACCGAGAAAAAATTACGGATTGATTTTTTTACTGCGGTGTCCAAGCAATATACCCTTTTGCCAATTGTAAATGAGCTAATGGTAAAGCTGCCGGATGTACGTATTGAGATGGAAGCCGTAGAGATGGATGATACTATCGAGGATATTCGTAGTGGAAAGTCCGATCTGGCAATAACGCAGTTTATCGAATATGAGCGGTGCGAGGATCTTGAGGTGATACCCCTCATTACAATGCCGGCCTCAATTATTGTATCTCTGTATCATCCCTGGGTGATTAAGACCTCCATAACCAAAGAAGATATGGAGCAAATGCCCCTTCTTCTTTATTCCAGGAGGCAGGAAGAGAGTCCGGACAGCTTCTATCGTCATGTAAAGGCGGCAGACTATCATTATACTTCAAATTACAATGCCATGCTGGCCACACTGGAGCTGGGAAGAGATTATGCGGTGTTTCCGAAAATGTTTGAGAATATTAACCAATATCATTTTAAATATTTTGACTTACCCAAAGAGTATCGTTTCGATTGCAGTGTAGTTCTTGTATACAAAAAGGATAATCGATTCAGCTCGGTATTCGAAACCTTGCACGCAAGTTTGCAAGAGGGAATGATTCCGGCGGATAAATTTTAATAGAATAGATTAAGAAAAGTTGATTTATAGGGAGAAGATTTACAACGAATGGTTGTAAGTGTTCTTCCTTTTTTGTTCTTCTGTATAATAGCGATCAATGGTAAGGTTATATTGTGACATGCATATCATGTCACATCCGGAACCCCGCGACCTAAAGGTTGAATGTCCTAAAGGTCGGGTGTCCGTTAGTAACAAGAATTTTGTGGAGAAGGAGACAAAACAATGAGTTCAACAGAAAATCTAAAAAAGCTGCTGAAAGGGGAAAGAGCTGGGGGGCTCGTAAACAATTGGGAACCATTTCAGCTCATATGGGATCCGCTTTTGATGACAATTGCGCCTGCACATGCAGGAGCAACTGTAGTTGATCCTTTTGGTGTTACTCTGGTATGGGAGAGTACACAGCCGGGGCCAATGCCTTTGGAGGATGAGGAGCATCTTGTGTGCAAGGATATTACAAATTGGCGGGAAACCGTGAAGGCTCCGGATGTTGCAAACATGAAATTTGATTGGAGCGGAGCTCTGGGACAAATCGCTGGAGCACATGCCGCCGGTAAGCTGGCAGTAGGCTTTATGCCCATTGGTAACTTTGAATTAATACATAATTTGATGGGCTTTGAATCAGCTCTGGTTAATCTGCTGCTTTATCCGGAGGAAATGCAGGAACTGATCGACTATCTGGTTGATTATCGGATGGCTTGCTTTAAGCAGTATGTAGATAATATGCATCCGGATATCATGCTGATCCATGATGACTGGGGTGCGAAGACCAGTATGCTTATGAGGCCGGATGTATGGAGGGAGTTCTTTAAACCGGGTTATAAAAAAATGTATCAGTACCTGCGCGAGAACGGTATCTATGTCATGCATCACTCGGACAGTTTTCTGGAGCCTATTGTGAAGGATATGGAGGAAATAGGAATCAATATCTGGCAGGGGGCATTACCTCAAAATGATTTGGTCAAGCTTCAAAAGGAAATCAAAGGAGACCTGATCTTCATGGGAGGACTTGATGCTGCCTTGATCGATCATCCTGCTATAGAGGAAGAGATCGTACGTAAGGAGGTCAGAAGAGCCTGTGAGTCATATATACCGGGAGGAAACTTTATTCCGGCCACGACTTACGGAGGACCAGGCTCCATATTTCCTGGTGTGGATGCTATTATTCAGGATGAGATAAGTAGATTTGAAACAGAATATTATGCTGAGCATCCTGTGGAATTAACTCTCTAAGCAGTGCGCTAAGCACGCAATTTTTAATAATTTTCTTGACAATAGTGAAAATAATCTGTTAGTATAGTAACGTTTTAAAAACATAATATTGGTATCAGATGAAAATGGTAGTGAGATTATATGACTATAATCATAGCGAAAGTTATAATTGAGTCAGAGTTTCACTGCCTTTTTTGCAATAAAAGTCTTGAAATCTGGTTGAATTAGCGAATGATAGGTCTTATCCACTTACCGGTCAAAAAATGAATTAAGGAGGATAAGAGATGCCAAAGACAAAGTTTCAAGAAATAATATTTACAATTTTAATGGTAGTGGTGATGGTGTACGGGATGATAGTTTATAATATCTCTCTGGATAGAGGAGGGGTATCCAATGTTGTATTTGTAATGGCATTCAAAGAGCTGCTGGTCATGGGAATCGTGGCCTTTGTATTTGAAGTATTTTTAGCCGGACCTCTGGCTAAAAAATTAGCCTTTACCATAGTAACACCAGGAAAGGATCGAAGGATAGTTATTATATTGACCATATCTGCAATGACGGTATGTTTGATGTGTCCGTTGATGAGTCTTATGGCAGCTGTTTTGTTCCAAGGGCTGAGTACAGAATTGTTGGCAAAATGGATTCAAATTACAGCTCTGAATTTTCCCATGGCACTGTGCTGGCAGATATTTTTTGCAGGACCTTTGGTAAGGTGGGTTTTTGGGAGGATATTCAGGGAAAATGAAATGGAAGCAGCTTAAAAAAGTAACCTGCCTGGAGGAGTGTCTTCCTAGGTCAATAACTGTTGGTATTTAAAATAGAGTAGAAAAATAGATGACCTGCTTTAATGTGAAGCAGGTCATCTATTTTTCTTGTGCGCCCAGCAAGAGCTTAATCTTACAAGTGAGTCTATTCATTATTAACGAAAGGCTTGATCTGTAAATTTGACACTGTTAACCAAGGTAATGGCCTCCTCATAGGTAAAGTATTTCTGATTAAGGAAGATGCAATAAGCGCGAAGACCATTTTCTCTGGCAAAATATATCTCATACATTGTACTCATTTGATCTTGTGCAGGGATTGGATTACCGGCAGCTTCAGCAGCGGCAATATCAGCAGCTGTATAAAGATCATGCTGGACTTCAATTAATACGGCTTGTTCCGTTAGGTTATTTAGAATCACCGGCTCGCCCAGAACTTCGGTATGGTTATTTCCAAGGGTGCCATTCATGAGCTTTCCCTTTTCGAAGGAGACATAGGAGTAAGAGGAATCCATCGGAAGCAGCAATACTCCGCCAGGGGCAGACCATTCATTGAAAGCTTGATCAGCAGCGTTAAGCAAATCCTTATTCATAAGAAATAAATTACCGCCATTCATTCCGATACCAGCATTATAAGCGCTGTTTTTCATGGAAGCTGGCAATTGATAAGTCAGATAGCGGTTCATTTCTTCTCTCGTGGTTAAAAAGCCCTCGATGTCTGTAGTTACAGAATATTTGGGATCTGATGAATAGAGCAGTATGGTCTCTAAATCGGCTTGCCTGGTTAAAGAGATAAGATCAATCTGGTGATCCGCCTTCAGATAAGAGATCTGAAGCTTATATCTGTCAACACCATAGTTTAGCTCAAATATTACATAAGAATTTAGAACGCCTTCCTCTTGATTTTCTTCCACTACAGCATTAGTATAAGCTTTCCAATCCGCCAGTGAGAGCTTACCCCAATCCTTCTGCTTTAGAATATCATTCATAATCAGTAGATTACCATCTTCCGGGGAGCCATCCTCAATATCCGTAACATTGGTAGCAGATGCCAGATTCATATGGAGGTTGCCCGTATCTATTATATCGATCAGCTCCTGAACCTTAGCGGCAGATTCTCCATACGATTTGATATCTTCGATACCCAAGGGCGGAAGATTTTGGGCATCCCAATAAACTGTGATTCTCTGTTCATCACCGGTTTCGTTATAGGGATAGCTCCACTGAATCTCATCAGCATTCTCAATCAGTGCCAGCAAAAAAGTTGCATAACCCGCCATCTTAAGATCAAAGGTATCCCGGTCAGATACTTCGTTGTTAAAATTCAGCCTAAGAATGTAGGGCTGCTTTGAAGTCTCAAGCTCAAGAGTATAGTTTCCTAACGCATCCCCAACGCCAAGTGTGATTAATAACTTCCCATTGGCAGATGCATTTCCGATATAGGGATTTTTTACTGCATAGAGCTGTGTCGCTAAATCGGAGACTCCCGAAGCGACATTCTCTGCTGGTTCCTTCTCAGGGGGTTTGGTTGTTTTTGAAGAAGGATTTGTAATACAGGTTATAATAGTAATAAAGCATAGGAGAATAAGGCATACGGTGACCCAGAGTCTGGTCTTCTTATAATTTAAGATGTTTTTGATCCGGCTTTTTATGTTAATCTCTCCAAAAGCCAAAGGGCTGGCGGTTGGAAATCTTCGATTTGTTGCAAATGACAATAAGGACATGCTGTAAGCTTTCTTATTGGATAAGCCCATATCTTTTATTACCTTCTCATCGCAGCTCATTTCCATATCCTTACACATGCAAAGATAAGCAATCCAGACAAGGGGATGATACCAATACACCACTGCCAGTAAGAAGGAAAGGGGTTTTGTTAAGTAATCAAAGCGTTTGATATGGTATTTTTCATGGAATAGTACATAACTTAATTCCGGTTCCTTCATATGGTACGGAATATAGATGCGAGGACGAAGAATGCCCATGACAAAGGGAGCTGGAATGGCTTCGCTTTGATACACATTATCTTTTAAGCGTACTGCATTGCGAATACGGTAGTTTAATCTAAAGTATGAAATGGTGCTGTAAGTTAAGATTAAGACGATACCAATAACCCATAATAAGGTAGTTATAAAAAGAAGCATTTGTAAAGGTGACACAGAGGCTGGGGTGGAGACCGTCTGTGCAGTTCTGTTGATCGCACTTACCGCATAGTTGATTACGGGACTGTCCGATTTTATATTTCCGCTGCTGGAGGAAATATAATTTAGGGCTCCGTCAGTCTTAGCTTTGGAACCAATCAAGTTAAAAATACTTATGACAGAGGAAAAGGAAACAGGGCAGACTAATCGAAAGCCTGCAACAGCCCATAATCCATAGGAAAAGGCCTTGGGGGCTTTCCGAATACAAAAGCGGATGAACAAAACCGCAAGAATAACATAGCTTGCTGTAATACTCATATTAAACATAAAAAGGAATAAATCCTGTAATTGTTCCATATTAGGCCTCCTTATGAGCGTCAATCAGCCTTTTCAATTCCTCGGCTTCCTTATCCGTGATTTTCTTATTACCAAAGAAAGCAGTTAGAAATTGAGGAAGAGAGCCTTCAAAGGTACGTTCCAGAAAATAATCCATCTCCACTGCCTGAACACTTTCCTTAGGAATCAGGACGGAAACAACAGCATTCTCATTACGGATGAAATTTTTCTCGCTGAGTTTTTTAATTGTAGTATAAGTAGTGGACTTCTTCCAGCCCAGCCCCTCCTGGCAGAGCTCCACCAGTTTGCCGGAACCAACGGGGGCATTCGCCCACACGATGAGCATGAATCGATAGTCACTATCACATAATTTATGAATTTCCATAGGATAAACCTCCTTCTATGTAATGGGGGTATTCGGTAATTGCGAAACTCATTAACTGAAGCTATTGTATACACAACGGATACTGTTCTAAGCGGAAGCTAAGCCCGAAGGAAGCGTTGGAGCGAAGAGATAGTATTCGTTGTGTATACAATATTGTAGTTAATGGGTTACGCGATTACCTGAACGGGTTGTATATATTGAATCTGGTCTATAATCACCGACCTATAATGAGTCTATAACAATAGACCAGATTTGTCAACAGAAGAATAAATAATCTTTCATACTTAATCTTTCATAGCAGAGAGAGGCAAACGTATCAACAACATACATTTGCCTCTCTTACCTTTAAGTCTTATTAATAATATGATTCTGTGTCATATATCTCTTGATAGCATCAAAGCTTTCATTACTGAGAATATGCTCCATCCGGCAAGCATCCTCGGACGCGATCTTCTGATCGACACCCAGCTGCTCCAGCCAGGAGGAGAGGATAGAATGGCGTTCATAAACGGTTTCCGCCATCTCCTTTCCCGCTTCTGTCAGGTAGATAAAGCCTGCATCAGTTACAGTAATATAGCCCTTTTCACGGAGGCTCTTCATTGCCACGCTGACACTGGATTTTTTAAAGCCCATCTCCGAAGCAATATCTACAGAGCGTACAACAGGAAGTGTTCTGCTCAGGAGCAGAATGGTTTCCAGGTAATTTTCTGCGGATTCATTAATTTGGATACGATCACCTCAATTCCTTGGTTAGTTATGTGAAACTTAAGTTAGTATACCATGCGTCAGTAAAGAAAGCAAATGAAAAGAGCATGTAAGGTTCCATAAAAATAAGAATTTTAAGTTTGAATTAAGTTTTGAATTAATTTGATAAAAAATAATCAAAAAAGTTCTTGACGGCTGGTAGAAATTAGTCTATACTAACTGTAAAAGAGCAAATGAAAATCATTATCAATAAAGAAAGAAGATGAACGTATATGCCTTTAACAATGGTAAAGATAGGAGAGCCTAACGTAATCAAGAAGGTTGGCGGTAAAGAGGATACAAGAAGATTCCTGGAGAATTTAGGATTTGTATCGGGGGGCACAGTAACCGTTATTTCTGAAATAGGCGGTAATATGATTGTTAATGTTAAGGATTCCAAGGTAGCAATAGGCAAGGATATAGCCAATAAAATATTGGTTTAAACGGAACGAATGAATCGGTTTTAGGATTCATTTTGTTTACGTTAATTTATTGATATTTTTAGTAATATATATTTAAAAAAGAATAAAGGAGCAGGGAGTATGACATTAAAAGATATACCGATCGGTAAAAGCGTGAAGGTGGTAAAGCTTTCCGGTGAAGGTCCGGTAAAAAGAAGAATTATGGATATGGGAATAACAAAGGGTGTTGATATTTTTGTAAGAAAAGTGGCACCTTTGGGCGATCCGATTGAGGTAACCGTAAGAGGATATGAGTTATCCTTGCGTAAGGTAGATGCTCAGATGATTGAAGTGGAATAATTTTTGCCCAAGAGTTAGGCTGGACTAACGAAAAGGAGATATGACTAACTCTAGCGGAAAGCTTTATTCATATTATAGTTATAGAATTTCGTAATTGAATATCTAAACATTATTAAGTGATTACGAAACTTATTAACTGAAGATATTGTATACACAACAGATACTGTTCCAGAGCGGAAGCTAAGCCCGAAGGAACAGTAGAGTGGAGGAATAGTATCTGCTATGTATACAATCTCAAAAATCATATTGTTTCGCAATTGCCTAAAAACATTTATTAATAAAAGGAGAGTAGACATGTCAATCAAAATAGCATTAGCCGGTAATCCCAACTGCGGAAAGACTACGTTATTTAATGCGTTAACCGGTTCCAATCAATTTGTAGGTAACTGGCCTGGTGTAACAGTAGAAAAAAAAGAAGGCAAGCTGAAAAAAGCATATAAACCCAAGGATTCTGATGAGGTGGTTATTATTGACCTTCCGGGTATCTACTCCTTGTCACCATATACCTTAGAGGAAGTCGTTGCCAGAAATTATCTTCTGACAGAGCGTCCGGATGCCATATTAAATATCGTGGATGGAACCAACCTGGAACGTAACCTGTATCTTTCTACACAGCTTATGGAGTTAGGTATTCCGGTTATTATGGCTGTTAATATGATGGATATTGTAGAAAAAGAAGGCGATAAAATCCACATTGACATGCTGAGCAAAAAGCTTGGCTGTGACGTAGTGGAGATCTCAGCGCTAAAGAGTAAGGGAATTGAGGAGGCTGCCAAAAAAGCGGTAGAGCTTGCGAAGAAAAAGAATGCAGCCGGATCAGTACATAAGTTTGCAGAGGAAGTCGAAAAAGTTCTAATGACCATCGAGGGAAAGCTTGGCTCAGAGATCCCAGAGGAACAAAAGAGATTCTATGCCATCAAGTTGTTTGAAAAGGACGAAAAAATCGGTGCCCAGATGAAGCAGGTACCGGATCTTGGTGCAGAGCTGAACCAGATTGAGACGAAGCTGGATGATGACACGGAAAGCATTATTACCAATGAACGTTATGTATTTATCTCTTCCATTATTAATGAATGTCGCAGTAAACAGAAAAAAGCAAAGTTAAGTACCTCGGATAAAATCGACCGGATTGTAACAAACCGTTGGTTAGCACTGCCGATCTTTGCGGTGATTATGTTTCTGGTTTATTATATCTCGGTAACTACGGTTGGAGACTGGGCTACGAATTGGGCGAATGAGGGTGTATTCGGAGAAGGCTGGAGCTTCTTTGGATTAGAGGTTCCTGGTGTTCCTGTGTTAGTAGAAGCGGGTCTGAATTCAATTGGTGTCGCAGGCTGGCTCCAGGGGCTCATCCTTGATGGTATTGTAGCCGGTGTTGGTGCGGTGCTTGGCTTTGTTCCTCAGATGCTTGTACTCTTTGTGTTCCTGGCGTTCTTAGAGGCCTGTGGATATATGGCAAGAGTAGCCTTTATTATGGATCGTGTATTTCGAAAATTCGGCTTGTCCGGTAAATCCTTTATCCCGATGCTGATCGGCAGCGGATGTGGAGTTCCGGGAATCATGGCATCCAGAACGATTGAAAGTGATCGTGACCGCAAAATGACAATCATGACTACCACATTTATTCCATGTGGTGCTAAACTCCCTATTATAGCGCTTATCGCCGGTGCATTATTTGATGGCGCCTGGTGGGTATCGCCCAGTGCCTATTTTGTCGGTATTGCAGCTATTATCTGCTCTGGAATTATTCTTAAGAAAACAAAACTGTTTTCCGGTGATGTATCACCCTTTGTTATGGAGCTTCCGGCATATCATATGCCAACACTGGGAAATATCCTGCGCAGCACCTGGGAGCGCGGTTCCTCCTTTATTAAAAAGGCGGGAACGATCATCCTTCTTTCTACCATTGTTGTATGGTTTACCTCCTACTTTGGTTGGGTTGACGGACAGTTTAGAATGTTGGAGAGTACGGAATTTGATCAAAGCGTATTAGCGCGATTAGGCAGCATGATCAGCTGGATTTTCATTCCTCTTGGCTGGGGAAATTGGAAATCAACAGTTGCTGCAATCACAGGCTTGGTAGCAAAAGAAAACGTAGTAGGAACCTTTGGTATCCTCTATGGCTTTGCAGAAGTTGCAGAAGATGGAGCAGAGATCTGGGGAACTCTTGCAGGAAGTATGACAATGGTTGCAGCGTATTCCTTCCTGGTATTTAATCTTCTTTGTGCACCTTGCTTTGCAGCGATGGGGGCTATTAAGAGAGAGATGAATAATACAAAATGGTTCTGGATTGCGGTAGGTTATCAAACAGGTCTCGCATATTTGGTAGCTCTTTGCATTTATCAAATTGGAACTTTAGTTACAACCGGTAGCTTTGGAATCGGAACGGTAGCAGCATTTCTTATTGTGGCAATCTTTATCTTTTTATTGGTTCGACCTCAAAGTAAGAAAAGAAATACAGTTGAATTACAATCTTTTGCAGGAGCCGGTAAATAAGGACAATAACATTGCAGGGGGCAGTTAGATATTGCAACTGCCCCTTGTATCAAAAAGGAGGAAAAAGCATGGGAACTTTTATTGTTGGTATAGCATTACTCGCCATTGTAGCATTCATCATTGGAGGTATGGTTCGTACGAAAAAGCAGGGGAAGTCAATCCATTGCGGAGAAGGCTGCAGCAGCTGCGGCGGTTCCTGCCATCGTAATTAATTGAGTTGGCGCTGTTCTAAGACACAACCTGGAATAAATCTTAGTGTGAAATGCAAAGCATTTCACATCCGGTACCACGCGGCCTAAAGGCCAAATTACCGTTAGTATGAAGATGCTTAGATAATTAAAGCAGGGGATAAAGATGCAGAAAAATTTGATTATTGAAAAATTAAAAGAGCGGGGCTGCAGGATTACAAAGCAAAGACTCATATTGCTTGATATTATACTGGAAGATCAATGCTCCTGCTGTAAAGAAATCTATTATAAGGCCTCTCGTATTGACGAAGGCATCGGTACGGCAACCGTCTATCGTATGATGAATACCTTAGAGGAAATCGGTGCAATTAATAGAAAGAACATGTATCAGATTGCATCAGTAGAAGAAGATTTTGCAGAAGAGGATTATGAGATTAAGCTAGAAGACGGCAGTACGCTGCTGTTTACAAATCAAGACTGGCAGTCGGTGATCAGAGCTGGATTAATTGCCTGCGGTTATATCAGGAAAGAAGAAGACTTCCTCGTATCGGGACGGTGAGAGCACAAGAGATAATTGTGATTAGGCTTTTATAAAAATAATATAGTTCAAGTTCGTAGCAGCGAATTAGAAGAATCCTTTCATTGGAAGGTATCTACTTTAGCCTTGAGAGAAGGTTATAAGATATCCAGTTTATTAGACAAAAGCATTTATTGTCCGCATATATTTGCCACAGTTGCGGAACGATGATAGTAGTAGCTTGAATTAGGCAATTGCGAAACTCGGAAACATTAGCCGTTGTATACACAACAGGTACTGTTTCGAAGCGGAAGCTAAGCCGAAGGAAGCGTTGGAGCGTAGATATAGTGTGTGTTGCGTATACAATTACAATAACTGTATTGCTTCACAATTGCCTAATAGCTTGAATTGATGAGAGGAGAATTCCATGAGCCAGGAATTATTGCAGATCATAAAACGGATGGAACAAAATAATAATATTGAAATAAAAATTGCACTGCAATGTGCACCTTTGCTGACGGGAATTAAAATATCCAATCTTTTGATTGTGGCAACGGGCAATGCACAGCATGTATTTCAAAGATTTCAAGGCACACCGATTTCTATGTGTGTTTTATGCAGAACAAAACAAAAGACGGTTTTCTTTTTATATAAGAAGGAAGAACTTGAAGCTTACTTAAATTCCTTTGATGTTCATAAGCTACTAGGCTATCTGGGGTATCAAACTCCGAGCTTAACGACAGTATTGAAGGAATGCAGCAGAAGGTATCAGCAATATTCGAAAGGTGAACAAGACTTTCCCCATGAATTAGGTCTGCTTTTGGGATATCCGGTAGAGGATGTGATTGGCTTTATTGAAAATCAAGGAAAAAACCCTCTATACTCGGGTTATTGGAAGGTTTACAGCAACGTGAATGAAACAATGAATCTTTTTGAAAAATATAATCAAGCCAGAGAGACCGTGATTCGAATGATTTCCCGTGGTATTGATGTTCAGAATATATTAAAAATGTATCATACAGTGCAATATTGTGAGTTTGCTGTTTAAGAGGAGGAATTAATGAGTGTTGTGATAATCGGAGGGCATGACCGCATGGTTTGCCAATATATAAAGATTTGCAAAGAATATAAATGCAAAGCAAAAGTATTTACACAGATGTCAGGAAACCTGCGGAGTCAGATTGGAAGTCCGGATCTTATTATATTGTTTACGAATACGGTATCACATAAAATGGCAAAGTGCGCGCTAACGGAAGCAGAAAGGGTAAACGCGGATGTTATCCGGTGCCATACCAGCAGCGGGACTGCGCTAAGTGAGATTTTAGAAAGCAAATGCAGCAGCTGTGCAAATAAGAAGGATTGTACGAAGGAATGCTGCTTCTAAAAAAATAGATGGTTGAGTTTAAAGTAAAAGGTTAGTTGTCAAGTGACGGCTGGCCTTTTTTACACAAATAGTTGGGCGGAATTCTCTGAGTTCCGCCCTTTATTGTTATGTACGGCAAGTGATGTGAAATGATTATTTAGTCTAATACGACTATTTAGTCTAATAGGACTATTTTGTTAATAGGACTATTTTGTTAATAGGACTCTTTGTTAATATAACTCTTTTGCTAATATGACTCTTGTCTATAAAACCCCCTAATTTCTCTCGTTTTTTCTACGGCATTTTGATTACGCTATAAAGCAAATGTTGTATTATGGGTTATGATCGGGTATTATGTCAAAATAGCGAGATGAAGAGCTTAATTTCATGCAAGCAATCCAAGTAGAATTATTGTATTTTTATGAATTATGATGAAAATGGAAGGAATATACAAAAACAAATATAGAAAAAATAACTAACAAAAAGAGAATAAAAGGTCTGGATTTTGTTATTTTTAAGTCTGTATCTTAATAGAAGCAGAATCAGTATTTTTGATATACTAAATATGTCTTAAAGAGACCATAGTAAATTTAGTATCATTAAGATATGTATGCAGAAAGGTTGGCAAAATGAAACGGGTGATGATAAATATTGACCAAGACAGGGGAGTTATAGCACCTGAGCTGCATGGGCAATTCATAGAGTTTCTGGGCAGCTGCATCTACGATGGGATATGGGTTGGAGAGGATTCTGACATACCGAATTACGAAGGATTGCGTAAGGATATCGTAGATGGCTTAAGGGAATTGGAACCACCAATCATACGCTGGCCGGGCGGATGTTATGCAGACACCTATCATTGGAGGTCTGGCATAGGGAAGAGAGAAGAACGTCCGGTTACCTACAATGAGAATTTCGGAACCTTTGAAATAGATACAAATCAGTTTGGTACACACGAATTTATGAAGCTGTGCCAAATGGTTGGAGCAAAGCCCTGGTTGAATATCAATATGCTAAGCGGAAGTGTGGCAGAGATGCGAGAGTGGATGGAATACTGCAATCGCAAGGAAGCAACGACACTTTCGAAGGAGAGAGCAGCAAATGGTTCAAAGGAAGCCTTTGATGTGGAATACTGGGGAATTGGCAATGAGGTCTGGGGCGGAGGCGGAACGATGACGCCGGAAAGTTATGCGCTAGAGTATCGCAAGTACGCCACTGCATTTCCAAGCTTTGCATCACCGGATACAAGCTTTACAGAGCCATCTGTTATGAAGCGGATCGCCAGCGGGCCGGATGGAAATAAGCCGAAGGAGCGAGTGGCTTGGACAAAAGCTTTTTTTCAGGAAATGGCAAAGTACAGACAGCCGGTGGTAGACGCATATGATTTACATTTTTATAATTGGAATCTAAAGCCTTCGGGTCAAAGTGAACTGGAGTTTAATGAAGCAGAATGGTACGAGGTCATTGACAGCTGCTTTGAGCTGGAGGATGTGATAAAGGAACAGTATAAGCTGGTTCAGGAAGGTCTGGAAGCCTATCCCGAAACAGAAGGCTTTTTTAAAGGCCCAGAAGCAAAATGCGATTTGATCGTCGGGGAATGGGGGAACTGGCATAAGGCAGCTTTCACAAATCGTCCAGCCTTGTATCAGCAATGCACGATGCGGGATGCCATCACTACAGCGCTGACCTTGGATATTTTTCATAGAAATGCCGGGTTGGTGAAACTGGCTTGTGTTGCACAGTCGGTAAATGTACTTAATGCCCTCTTCTTGACGGAGGGTGATAAGTGTCTAAGGACTCCGAATTATGATGTGTTCTTCCTATATAAAGAGCATCGGGGTGGAAGAGTCCTGGAAATAGAAGATGTGGAGCAGAGTAAGCCGGGAGATGTTTATATGACTGCCTCCAGAAAGCTTGATTTCATAAGTGTTAGCCTGATTAATACCAATATAAAAGAGTCAAAAGAAATAGAGATAGACTTTGGCACCAGCGTTGTTTGTAAGAAAGCAGAATGCTTGGTGGGGGATGCTCCTGATGCATATAATTCCTTTGAGGAGCCAAACCGAGTACGAACACAAAGAGTAGCTGAACCAAAGGGTAAAGAGTCTGTTTTTAAACTGGTATTACCGGCAGCCTCAGTAAGTTTTTATCGGTTTCAAATACCGAAAAGCAATGAAAATAGAATATTTTAATAGGAAAGTGAGGAGGAATGCGAATGAAAAGCAAAGCAAAAAAGATGCGGCGGTATTTGCCTCTATATCTGATGTTTTTACCGGGAGCCTTATACATCTTAATTAATAATTATATTCCCATGTATGGATTGATCGTAGCATTCAAACAATATAACGTTAGAAAAGGTATTTGGGACAGTGCCTGGGTTGGACTTAAAAACTTCAAATTCTTGTTTGCTACACCGGATGCCCTGGTTATTACGAGAAATACTATTTTATACAACGTGACCTTTATAACAATTAACACAGTGATAGGTATCTTATTTGCGATCTTTATCTGTGATACCGTTAATAAGAAGCTGCAGAAGATGTATCAAAGTGCGATCTTATTTCCATTTTTAATGTCTGCAGTTATTCTCAGCTATATTGTATATGCCTTTTTGAGCCAAAGTACCGGTATTGTGAATAATTCGATCCTTCCTTCCCTTGGAATGGATCCGGTCAATTGGTATTCGGAAGCCAAATATTGGCCTGTGATCTTAATCTTTGTGAATACCTGGAAGGGGATTGGGTATGGAACCTTAATCTATATCTCCAGTATTAATGGAATTGATCCTTCCTATTATGAGGCAGCACAGCTGGATGGAGCATCAAAGTGGCAGCAGATCAAGAGCATCACACTTCCATCCGTCGTACCAACTATGATTACACTCACGCTGATGAGCGTCGGCAGAATCTTTTATTCCGATTTTGGTCTCTTCTATCAGGTGCCGCGTAATTCCGGTATGATTTATTCTACTACCAACGTTATCGATACCTATGTATATAGAGGCTTGATGGAGCAGTCTAATGTGGGTATGTCAGCAGCAGCTGGTTTTTATCAGTCCTTGGTTGGCTTTGCATTAGTGTTAGTAGCGAATCTGGTGGTACGTAAATTCAGCAAAGAGCACGCATTATTTTAAGGAGGGAGATAACAATGAGAGAAAAACCGTTTTCAAAATTTCAAATATTATCAAACGTATCAATGATGATATGGACATTACTTGTTATACTGCCTTTTATTCTGCTGTTTATGTCATCCATTACCGATGAAAATACACTGGTGGCCAATGGATATAGTTTATTTCCAGCCAAATTCGCATTAACCGCGTATACTTATATCGTTCGTTCCGGAGCAAAGATCATCAGTGCATATGGTGTGAGTATTTTAGTCACCTTAGTGGGAACGCTGCTTAATGTTCTGCTATCAGCGCTGATGGCATATCCGCTGTCAATAAAAAGCCTGCCAGGCCGAAATATTATGAACTTCTTTGTGTTTTTCACAATGTTGTTTAACGGCGGTATTGTTCCTTCCTACTTAATGTGGTCTGGAACCTTTCATGTAAAAGATACGCTATGGGCTCAGCTCTTACCGAATTTATTATTAAGCGCCTGGAATGTTATGATGATCCGTACCTATTTTACTACCAGTATCCCAGATAGCTTATATGAGGCAGCTGAGATTGATGGAGCTCCGCAGATCAAGATTTTCTCAGCGATTGTAATTCCTCTGGGTAAGCCAATTCTTGTAACGATGGGTACCTTTGCAGGATTAACCTATTGGAATGACTGGACAAATGGACTCTACTATATCGTAAGAAATAAGTCATTATACAATGTTCAAAATCTATTAAACCAGATGGTAAGCAATATTCAATACCTGGCAACCAGTAGTAATACAAACGTGACATCCGCCGCTTCTAATATTCCTTCGACAGCAATTCAGATGGCGATCGCATTTGTGGCTATTCTGCCAATTATGCTAATCTTCCCTACGTTCCAGAAATACTATTCTAAGGGACTTACACTTGGTGGTGTAAAGGGTTGATTTCAATGGAATGAAGATGCACTGAATTAGCATTTTCTATATAAAATTTTTAAGGAGGAAAGATTTTATGAAAAGAAGAATGTTATCACTATTTTTAGTTCTAGTTATGATGGTGGCAACGCTTGCAGGCTGCGGCGGCAAGAAGACAGAGAACACAGGCAACCAAGGGACTTCTCCAACTTCAGCGCCAGCGGGAGATAATGGGGATTCATCAGTAACAAAAACTGCAGTTGGCGAGTA
>JAEWMZ010000334.1 GCA_023392995.1 Bacillota bacterium | reverse complement strand
TTGTATCGGTGTCACCTGGGGCTTTCGCAGCCGTGAAGTTTTAAGAGAAGAGGGTGCGGATTATCTTATTGATACTCCAAGAGAAATATTGACCTTGATTTAATTCTGTATAATAGAAAAACAGTACCAAAATGAAGACATTTCTGCTTTTATTTTGGTACTGTTTTTATTTTGATTCTTGCTATTTTAACATTTATATTACTTTATTATTCTGATTTAACTTTGCTTTATCTTTATTGATATTTCTCATTCGATTCTTCCTTTTGAATTCTTCCTATTGGTAACTTCCTATTCGGTTCTTGCTATTCATTCTCCTTATACAGCTCTCTTATTCGATTCTTCTCACTCAATACTTCTTTTGCATTAAATTTCTTCCTTGCTAATTATTCTTTTCCCTTTTCTTGAAAAACGATAACCAGATACCCTTCTTCGAATTGCGCTCTTACAATCTGCGCATTTTCAAATTCCTCTGGAACGATAAACCGCTTAGTCTCATTTTTTATCGATAAGATAATTTCGTTACCATTTTGCCTTAGATCCATCTCACCTTTTGATGCAAAAGGAAGTATAATTTTAAGTGCCTGGTAATCCTCCTTTCGAATTATCTCAATGCTTTCTTTCTGAAATAATACCTTCGAAATATCGGTGTTCTTAAATAAGCCTTCTCCTACCTCCGCCAAAATAGAAATCGAACGAAGCTCCTGCTTTTGCAGCTCCAAGTAGAATTTCGGAACTTCAGAAAAGCTTTCTTTAATTTCTTGAAGTCCCTCTTTCTGCATCTCCATCCACTTACTAAAGTACCCCTGCATTGCGTGGTCCGGGTATATCCGGTTTACCAGAATAGCATCCACATTATAATTATATAGATACAGACAAGTAAAGTTCCGCTTTGCTTCTTGTATTACTATTTTCTCCGGCGTTGTCACGATTCGAAGGCTAAGAACCTCTTTGTTTAACATTAACTTCTGTAACCGCTCCATCTTTTTCATAACATATTCGATATCATCAAAGACAGAATCCTCTGGCATTGGTATCTTTAATAGCTTCTCCACTGCCGGGCCGGCAAGCTTTACACCTTTTCGCTTTATAGGAAGAACTTTTTCTATAAAATTATATAGCATATCGGGATATTTTAACAAGGAAAGTGTCTCTCCAGTTGGTGCACAGTCAACAATAATTACATCATATTGCTCCTGCTCATAAAATTCGAGGATTTTGAATAAGGAAAACAGCTCCTCCAATCCAGGAAAAACCAGAAGCTCCTCTACCTCAATCCCTCCATTTCCTTTGACAGTCAGCATCTGTTTCATATAGTTCTTCAAATGCCCCCAGCTCTTCTCACTTTCATAAACCACATCAATCTCCATTGCATCCAGATGCGGGGTAATGGAAATTGGATCCTTCTCAAGCTTAATCTCAAAGCAATCACCCAGGCTGTGTGCCATGTCTGTACTCATAATCAAAACCTTTTTTCCTTCTGCTGCCAGCTTCAAGGCACTCGCAGCAGCTATGCTGGTTTTACCTACACCGCCTTTACCCGTATATAATATAACTCTCATCCTCTTCCTCCAATTCAATCAATTGTTACCTTCTTTGTCCGTTTCCCATTTTGCTCCTGCGCCTCTTCCCGCCGCTGCTCCATCAAATCCTTCGTGCATTCTATAAATACAGCAATTAATTCCTGCTCAATCACTTCCAGATGCTCTGCCACTCCCTCCGGCAAAAGTGCTTGTATAGCCTTCTTCTGGTAACTTTTTGCTTCCTGGAACCTATTTTTCATTGATTTATACATGCTCGCCCTCTCCTTTTTCAAATTGCAGACACAATATTCCTTCCTCCAGCTTTGCTTCTGACACCCGATAGGTGCGAAGTACATTTGGCAGTGGAATATTCCGCTTAAAATTATTAATCTTTATAATGACATCATTCTCTGATTGAAACAAATCCACCTTAGATTTTTCTACAAATGGAATCGAAAGCTTCATTAGGTACCCTCTGTCATTTTGTTCAAAGCTTTCTCGTTGTGTTATTCTCTTGGTATCAAATACTTCATCCCCAATAAGGGCATCCCTGCAAATTCTTGTCACCGCTCTCATTCCGCGTAATTCTTCGTCATACCACGGAATCTCATATATTGGTATAGCTGCAAAGCTTTCATACAATTGCTCCTTATATTTCTTCCGTATGATAAGCCATTCATCAAAAAACGGATTCCCGATGTTCTCTGGTAGAATACGATTAATATAAAGACCGTCTACATTAAAATTATAGAGATTCATATACATATAATTACGTTTTGTCTCCTCTACTACCATCTTTTCCGGTAAGGTTACAATTCGGATGCTTGTCACTTCTCTATTTTTTAGCAACTCCTGTAAATGAAAAAGCTTTTGATACATCTTTTCAATATCATTCATTGCTGCATGATTGGGCAGCTCCACTTTATACATGTGCTTTGCAATGGGTGATAATACCCTTACTGCAACTTTGCCAACCGGAAACAGCTTTTCCATATACCAGGAAAGCAGCTCTGGAAATTTTAACAAGGATAGTGTTTCACCCGTCGGTGCACAATCAACGATAATTCTCTCATAGGTTCCTTCCTGATAGATCTCATTGATTTTCAAAAGCGAAAACAGTTCCTCCATTCCCGGAAGCATTCCGAAGTTCTCCATTGCCCCACCATTTCCTGGCGGTAATAGCTTCAAAAGACTTTGCATCATATCTGTAAAGTCATTCTCCATCACGTACTCCGGGTCAATTTCATAAACCTCCAAATGTTCCATCACCTCTTTCGGACTTTTTCCCACTTGGGTTTCAAATAAATCGCCTAAATTATGTGCCATATCCGTACTAACTAACAGTGTATGCTTTCCTTCCTGCGCACTCTTAATCGCATGCGCCGCAGCAACACTGGTCTTACCGACGCCACCTTTTCCAGTAAAAATATAAATTCGATTCATCATATCCTCCTACTTGAATAATTTTATTTCCTATACATCCACTATCGATATTTGCTTGTTGTTCTATTTTCTTCTTTAATCTTTTTTACTTTTGTGAATGTGATCGTTTTGGGATTATTTATTGAATTTAGTTTTTCTATTCACCATTTATTCTTATATTATTTCTTTGTACGAATAGTTCGTTTATCGAAGTATTTTTTATTTTTAAAGGAATGTAACCTTTTACATTCCTTACCCAGCATTTCTATTCTGGCTCTTATCCCAGATCTAATCAATTGTTATTCTAACGATCTTGGGTTTTTGGATTTCTTGCGTTTTTTCTTCTCGTAATATATCCGATAACTTGCCAAAGATCCGAAATAACAATTCCATTTCTTGAGAAGTAAAGGATTCCACCACTTTTTTTGCATAATGTGAAAACTGTGAAAGAATCGCATTCATCTGCACTGAACCCTGTTCTCCCATTCGTATCGTTACAATCCTTTTATCCTGATGGTCTCTTTCCCTTATGACAAGCTCTCTTTTTTCCATACGGTTGATGATTCCAGTTGCCGTATTTAGCGGAACATTAATATAATCTGCTATTTGTGTCATATTCGCCTCATTCTGACGATACAAAAGCCATAAGATAAATAGTTCATTCTTGGAACAGTCAAGAAGAATATTCTGCCAGACCTGTTCTGACAAAAGAAATCTTAACTGGTCTACATATTTTATTAGTTCTGATTCAAACTGTTTCTCCGTTATATTCATCGATTCACCTTTTACTTCTTTCTTCGAAGTAATTTAATTCTACTCTCGAAGTATTATAATGTCAAGATATTTCTTTTTATTTTTCCCCGTTATCCTAACCGTCAAATAGCGGCTAGATTGATCCCTACAGAGTACGGTTCTAACATTCCATAAAAAATACCTTTCCAAAGGCTGTTATGCAATTGAAAAGGTACTTTTATTGATGCGAAATGCTCCGCATATCTCACTATGTAATACTCTTATTAATACTTTTTCTCAACCTTATATTGACTTGCTGGCTTTGCCATTGATTTCTTAACCTGTTTGCCAAGTCCTGCATCCACTGTTGTATCTATCGTTACCCACTTATTATCCAGGTATACTTGATTCCAAGCATGATATCCCTTTACATTCGTTGAGGTTCCCATTAAAACCTTAG
>JAEWMZ010000318.1 GCA_023392995.1 Bacillota bacterium | reverse complement strand
ATCTTTTCGTTTAAAGATCCTTTTAGATACATCTTTTCTTCCCTTAATCTTCAATTTAATAAACCATCTTCCGAAGCGTTCTTCTCTTTGACCGTCTTTTCCTTAGTTATCTATAGAAAAAGCTTCTAAAGTATGGCTAACCATATCTTAGAAGCTTTTTCTTTATCTAGGGTTTTAGAAACCTGCAATGAGTTTACATACCCTAACTATTATAATATACTTTTCACTGCATTTACCACATTTTCAGTAGTAAAACCAAATTTCTTAAACAATATATTAGCAGGAGCAGAAGCACCAAAGCCCTTCATTGTTACAGTCGTTCCATCTAATCCAACGTATTTTCCCCAACCAAAGTCAGCGCCAGCTTCCACTGCAACTCTGGCTCTTACCTTCTTAGGAAGTACAATTTCCTTATATTCTGCGGACTGAGCTTCGAATAAGTCCATGGATGGAATACTTACGACTCTAACATCCACTCCTGCTTTCTCAAGTTCAGCCTGAGCATTGATACCAAGCTCTACCTCTGAGCCGCTTGCCATAATAATGGCATCCGGTACATCCTTCTTCGACGCAGATATAACATATCCACCCTTTAAAGCATCCTTGGAAGAACCAGCTAACTGAGGAAGGTTCTGACGAGTAAGAACTAACGCTGTAGGTGTTTTGGTGGAAGTAATTGCATAATACCAGGCTGCTGCACATTCTGTTGCATCAGCGGGTCTAAATACAGTAAAGTTCGGCATTGCACGAAGCATTGCCAATTGCTCGATCGGTTCATGGGTCGGTCCATCTTCACCAACACCAATACTGTCATGAGTCAATACATAGGTCACAGGCAGTCCCATTAATGCAGACAATCTTGCCATCGGTTTCACATAATCACTAAATACAAAGAAGGTGGATACATAAGCACGTAAGCCTCCATGAAGTGCTAAACCGTTGCCCATAGCTGCCATCGCAAGCTCTCTTACACCAAAGTGCAGGTTGCGGCCGGCATAATCATCCTTTGAGAAATCTCCCATATCATTCATATAAGTCTTCGTGGAAGGTGCAAGATCTGCTGATCCACCAATAAAGCCCGGAAGATAGTTCTTAATTCTATTAATCATAACACCGGAAAGATTTCTTGTAGCTTCCGGCTTATCGGCATAAGCCCAGAACTCTTCGTTATCGATTAAATCCTTTGCTGCATTTACATCATGATGCTGATCCCATAATGCCTTCATCTCAGGATATTCCTTGCAGTAGTTAGCAAACATCTCATTCCAGACAGCCTCTGCCTTAGCACCTTCTGCTGCCAGAGCCTTATAATTCTCATACACTTCTGCCGGAACGTGGAATGCTTCCTGGCTTGGCCAGCCAAGCTTCTCTTTCATAGCTGTAACATTGTCTGCTCCAAGTGGTTCACCATGAGCACTTGCTTTGCCTTCCTTCGGACTGCCATAACCAATCTGCGTTTTTACTGTGATCATAGATGGTCTGGAAAGGTCTGCTTTTGCAGCTTCAATTGCTTTTGCAATCTCATCAAGGTCATTACCATCTTCTACTACCAAGGTCTGGAAACCAAATGCCTCGAAGCGTTTTTGAACATCCTCTGTAAATGCAATTTCTGTGCTTCCCTCAATTGAGATTTTATTGCTATCATAAAATACAATTAACTTACCTAGACCCAGAGTACCGGCAAGAGACATGGCTTCTGAGGTAATACCCTCCATCATACAGCCGTCGCCGCCAAGAACATAGGTATAGTGATCTACTACCGGATATCCTTCTTTATTGAATTTTGCAGCCAGGTGAGCTTCACCCATTGCCATACCTACAGACATAGCCATACCTGCTCCCAGAGGGCCTGTTGTTGCTTCCACTCCAACGGTATGACCATACTCCGGATGTCCGGGTGTCAGAGAATCTTCCTGTCTGAAGTTCGCCAGATCCTCTGCTCCTAGTCCATAGCCAAATAAATGTAATAAGGAATAAAGTAACATAGATCCATGTCCGCCGGATAGAACGAAACGATCTCTGTTGTCCCATTTCGGATTTGCCGGATTATGCTTCATATGCTTTGCCCATAATTCATAAGCCATAGCTGCTGCACCGAGCGGTAAACCTGGATGTCCGGAATTTGCCTTTTGTACACCATCAGCAGCTAATACTCTTATGGCATTCACTGACATTGTATCAATATTCTTCATTTTTTCCTCCATTCAGCCGCATTAGCGGCAATAACATTTAGAAAAGGCTCATGAACAACCTTTTGACCGTGAGATCATCTGATGTCTAGGTGAATTATTATTCTAATTCACTGTATGAGCCTTCTCCATATTCATAACAAAATGAATTCGTTTATTGATTCAATTTGCTTTTATTAATTCTATCTTTTATTCACCAAATGCTGCTTTATAATCCTGAATAAATCTCTCTATTCCAGATGTAGTCAACGGATGCTTGGTTGCCTGCTCAATTACGCTGTAAGGAACAGTAGCGATATCTGCACCAGCAAGTGCACATTCTGTAATATGAACCACATTACGAATACTAGCAGCAATAATTTCTGTTTTAATATCGAAGGTACGGAAGATCTGTACGATCGTATCAATTAAATCTGTACCCGGCATGGAAATATCATCAAGACGGCCAACAAATGGTGATACATAAGTTGCCCCAGCTCTTGCAGCCAAAAGAGCCTGATTTGCTGAGAAAATCAATGTAACATTTGTCTTAATCCCTTCACTGGAAAGAACCTTTGTAGCTTTTAATCCTTCTAAAGTCATAGGAATTTTAACTACCATATTCGGATGTAATTTAGCAATTTCTCTACCTTCAGCAATCATGTCTTCTGCTTTTACTGTAGTAGCCTTAACTTCACCGCTGATCGGTCCATCAACAAGGCTGGTAATCTCATTAATTACATCTTCCAGTTTTTTGCCTTCCTTAGCAATTAAGGATGGATTGGTGGTTACACCGCAAATAACACCCAGTTCACTTGCCTTCTTAATTTCTTCCACATTTGCCGTATCTAAAAACAGCTTCATAAATAAAAACCTCCCTTTGACTGAGACCTTAATCTTGCTGTCTACAGCATAAAACACCTGTAACAGCCTGATAAAGTCATGTCTTTTTCATTAAAAATTAATGGTTTATAGGAGTGTCTATATTAATTCCGCCCCCCGGTTCTAGGAAAAAGAATTTTCCTATCGGTTTAACAAAGACCCAGCTTATATAAGCATAACTCCATTTATCAAAAAGCCAGATATTCTGTCTTTTAGATCGAGTTTCATGGTATACACATACCTCATTAACTATACAATAAAACCAGCAAGATTTCAATTGGCAAATTAAACACACATTTATTATAACCAAATAAAAAAATGTTTACTTAGTCAATAATACCAATTTTAAAATACTTCTCCTCGAACTTATGAACCGGCATGGGCTTTGCATAGTAATAGCCTTGAATCACATCACAGCCCACATTGCACAAAAAGTCTACCTGCTCCTTCGTTTCAATGCATTCTGCCACCACCATCATGTGCAAATCCTTAGCCATCGTAATAGTATTACGAATAACGGTTAAGCCTCTTTCCACCTCATCTGTCATACGGAACAGTTCTCCGTCCAGCTTAACAATATCTAAGGGAAGATCTTTCAACGAATTAAGGGAAGAATAGCCTGCGCCAAAATCATCCATGGAAACAATAAAGCCATATTCCCTCAGCTTGGTTACCGTTTGAACAATTATTTGTTTATTCTGTAAAAATGCACTTTCTGTCAGCTCCAGTTCTATATAGTAATGGGGTACATCATACTTATCTACAATATCTCTAAGGATTTCGGCTAACTGAGGATTGGCAAAATGAAGACGAGATATATTCACAGAGATTGGCATTGGCTCATAACCAAGCTCAATCCAGTTCCGGATAATTTCGCATACTTTTTTCAGCATATAGTAATCAAGCTCAGTAATAAAACCATTTTTCTCAAATACAGGTATGAAATTACCAGGAGAAATAATCCTGTCGTTGCTTTTACACCAACGAACCAACGCCTCTGCTCCCTTGACTGTTTCATCCTTTGGAGATACCTTGGGCTGAAGGTAGACATGAAACTCCTCCTTCTGCAAAGCCTCGCTGGCGGTCCTTTCAATTTCTTCTTCCTCAAGTAAACGATCACGGGCAGCATCATCAAAGAAAGCCATGATTCCCTTCGTACTTCCTTTAATCTTATTCTTTGCTATACTTGAAAACTCACCCATGTGATCAATAGAATCCCGACGATCAGTAATATGATAAATTCCATAATAAATCTTAGTACTGCTTGTAAATCTCAAATTATGTAGCTTGTGATCCAGCTCGTGTATTCGCTCTGTTAAATCCTCATTCTCATAGAAAGATGTCATGATATAAAATTGATCCGCGGCATACCTGGTGTAAGGTTCTCCAGGCCTTGACCATCTTTTGATAACATTATATATATCTTTAAGAATCTCATCTCCCTTTTGATATCCATAAGCATCATTGATTACTTTAAAACGATTAATATCAAAATTAACTAAGGCATATTTTCTTTTATGATACTGTTTACTACTTAAAACTCTGTTTGCAGTAAGGCGGAACTTATACCAATTATCTCCCCCTGTGACAGGATCTAAATACATCATTTTAACGAGTTTATGATCTGCACTACGTTCAAATAGAATGAGTAACATAATTAAAAATAAAGTTCCGGCAGTTATTATCATCCACATTAAATTAGTAAGCCTGAGAATATCTTTCGTCAATGGGCTAACACCAAGCTTTTTCCCAACTAATACAGACCAGCCATTTATCCCTATTTGAGCCTCATCCCATGTATAAAACTGGCCGTCCTCCTTATTCTTAAAAAGAACATCTTTGATATGAATTTTCTTTGCTATCTTTTTTTTATCTTTTAATAAAAATCCAGAGGAGGTCACTAAATGATAGTCAAACGCATTTATGTCAGTGTCCTGTCCATAGCCAATTAACTCATGATTTTTATCCAGGATATAAATTAGAGCTCCCTCTCTTTGTTCCTTCTGAAAAAGCTCTTCCATACTAATCTTAGGACTTAGTTTAGCTAACAATGCTCCGCAATACTTCCCATCCTTAACAGCTGGAACTGCAAGAGTCACCGTAGAATTATTCTTTGTTACGATAATATCTGAGTTAACTAGATCCTCCGCCTTCATTTTTATAAAGTATTCCTCTTTGGAAATATCTATTTTTTCACCGATAATATTATAGCCAATTCCATCTATACTAACTATGGAAAGATCCTCATAGCTTTTTGAGGCTGCAATAATAGGAAGAAATGTTTTTATTACCTGATTGTCAATATCTCCTGAATGAGCTATAAGTTCGGCTGATGTTTCAAGATAATCTATATTGCTTTCATATTCCTGCTTCAATGACATCGCTATATTCTTTGTAAGTGAATGATATGACTGCATTTTTATGAAATAGCTGTATTGTGCCATATGATCCATATAGTATAATCCGACCACTATTGATGCAAGAATGCATAGTATTGCAAATAAAATTAGTGGCATTCTACTCTTTTGTATATTAAACCTCATTCAGCTTCTCCTCATTGGTCAATTCTATGGTCATATATTCTTCTATACTTATTACTTTTACTTCTTAAAATCATTTTTTAATTATCTTTAAAAGACCAACTAATTATTAAAAATCAGAATTTTTGCTTTACTATTATAAAGTAATCTATAATATCATACACTAAATGACATATCTTTGTCAAAATAGCTTGTATACTATTGAATTTAATACTTTATTATCAATTGTATTAATTTATTTCCAATTGAAGAGTTTAATATGCCTTATGCTATTATTATTTGCCGTGTTATGAGCATAAAAAAAAGACCTAACATTAGGTCTTTTAAATGAGACATCCGGGATTCGAACCCGGGACACCATGATTAAAAGTCATGTGCTCTACCGACTGAGCTAATATCCCATGCTTAGTCAAAGCAAAATGCCCAGAGCCGGAATTGAACCAGCGACACGTGGATTTTCAGTCCACTGCTCTACCAACTGAGCTATCTGGGCAAGGTCAAAATCGCTTTCCATAAATTAATTTCATTCGTTTTTATAGTCTGCGAAATTATTCAGTTAGTATTACTTAAAATTGCGGGGACAGGATTTGAACCTATGACCTTCGGGTTATGAGCCCGACGAGCTTCCAGACTGCTCCACCCCGCGACAATTTTTTTAGTGAATATCTGATTCTTACTGATAACCTTACTGGCTTAAAGCCAATGGATGGGGAAGGATTCGAACCTTCGAAATCGTCGATAACAGATTTACAGTCTGCCCCCTTTGGCCGCTCGGGAACCCATCCAATAAAATCAACCATGTATACATGATATACATTATTCAGTTGAAAAGCCGATGATCGGACTCGAACCGATAACCTGCTGATTACAAGTCAGCTGCTCTGCCAATTGAGCCACATCGGCATATCTAATAAAACGTTCAATACCAATTGGAGTATTGAGTGGGACCTATAGGGCTCGAACCTATGACCCTCTGCTTGTAAGGCAGATGCTCTCCCAGCTGAGCTAAGATCCCATGGGATTATTATTACTCATTATGAAAATCATATCCTTAAGTTTTAAATAATTATATTGAAATTATTTACCAACTTATTAAAACACTGAGTATTAAGTGTTTTAACGACCCAGAAGGGACTCGAACCCTCGACCTCCGCCGTGACAGGGCGGCGCTCTAACCAACTGAGCCACTGGGCCATTTGATACTACACATAGAATACAATGTATTCATTACGAAACTTACATCCATTATAACTGAAAAACCTTTTAAGGTCAAGCCCTCGACCTATTAGTAACAGTCAGCTCCATGCGTTACCGCACTTCCACCTCTGCCCTATCAACCTGGTAGTCTTCCAGGGGTCTTACTAGCCATGGTGAACAAGTTCACCTTCG
>JAEWMZ010000141.1 GCA_023392995.1 Bacillota bacterium | reverse complement strand
GATAAGGTAAAGAAGGGGCAAACCATCTGTATTATTGAAGCCATGAAGCTTATGAATGAAATTGAAAGTGAACATGACGGAGAGATTGTTAAAATATTAATAAATAATGAAGAAATGGTTGAGTTTGGTCAGCCTATGTTCCTGATTAAGTAGAAGATTAGGCAATTGCGAAACAATATAGTTTTTATAATTATATACACAACAGATACTAGTTCTTCGCGGGACCGTTTCCTTCGGGCTTAGCTTCCGCTTCGATACAGTATCTGTTGTGTATACAATAGCTTTAGTTAATGAGTTTCGCAATTACCTAAGTAGATTATTCATGTAAGGAATTAATATTCTTCTTTCGTTAGGCTTCAAAAATTGGGAAGATAACGGAACGAAGGCAGGAAGAGCTGGAAAGGATTTTATATGCTAAATATCGACGAAATTCAAAAAATACTGCCCCACAGACCACCCTTTTTATTAGTTGACCGCGTGGAAGAGCTGGAGGCAGGAGTCAAAGCTGTTGGAAGAAAATGTGTTACTATGAATGAACCATTCTTCCTTGGGCATTTTCCAGGTAAGGCAGTAATGCCCGGTGTTTTGATCATCGAGGCGCTTGCTCAGATGGGCGCGATTTGTATGCTGACAGTACCCGGTAATGAAGGGAAAATCGTATATTTCGGTGCCATAGATAAAGCAAAGTTTAAAAGACAGGTATATCCAGGTGATGTATTAACTCTTGAGGTTGAGATTACTAAAAGTAAAGGAAATATTGGTGTTGGAAATGCAAAAGCTTACGTCGAAGGTAAGGTTGCATTCCAAGGGGAATTAACCTTTGCCCTTGGTTGATTTATTCTATCGTAATTGAAACTTATGGCAGATAAATTTGTTATAATGCTGGACGAATATCAAGGAGAGTTGCGATGTTTAAAAAAATATTAATAGCAAATCGTGGGGAAATTGCAGTAAGAATTATACGTGCCTGCAAAGAGATGGGTATTAAAACCGTGGCAGTTTATTCTGAGGCAGATAGAGAGGCGCTGCATGTAATGCTGGCAGATGAAGCAGTATGCATTGGACCGGCGAAATCAAAGGATAGTTATTTGAATATGCAGAACATCATTAGTGCAACGGTTTTGACAGGAGCCACCGGAGTTCATCCGGGGTTCGGATTTCTGTCGGAGAATAGCTCCTTTGCAAGAATGTGTGAGGACTGCAATATTACCTTCATTGGACCAAAGGCAGATACCATTGATTTGATGGGAAATAAATCAAAGGCCAGAGAGACCATGATAAAAGCAGGTGTCCCTGTTGTTCCTGGCTCTGAGGGTGTTGTTGAATCCGTTAAGGATGCACTGGAAATCGCAGAACAGATAGGTTATCCGGTGATGATAAAGGCCAGCGCCGGCGGAGGCGGTAAGGGTATGAGAGCGGTGTTTGGTAAGGAAGACCTGGAACGCTTGTACCTTTCAGCAAAAGCAGAGGCAAAGGCTGCTTTTGGGGATGATAATCTCTATATGGAAAAGCTGATTATTAATCCGAAACATATAGAATTCCAGATTCTGGCTGATCAATATGGTAATGTAGTACATCTTGGCGAGAGAGATTGCTCCGTGCAGAGAAGAAATCAGAAAATGATTGAGGAGTCGCCGTCTGCAATTATGACCCCGGAATTACGCAAGAAAATGGGAACCGCTGCGGTTAAGGCAGCAGGAGCTACCGGTTATGTCAATGCCGGTACCATAGAATTCCTATTGGACAGCAAAGGCAATTATTATTTTATGGAAATGAATACCCGAATTCAGGTAGAGCATCCCGTAACAGAGATGGTTACCGGAATTGATATGATAAAAGCACAGATACGAATAGCCAATGGTGAGGCGATGCCTTATCGGCAGGAGAACATAGAGGTTAAGGGACATGCGATTGAGTGCAGAATCAACGCGGAAGACCCTGCTAAGAACTTTATGCCTTGCCCTGGAAAGGTAGAAAATGTTTTGTTTCCGGGAGGCTTTGGTATTCGTGTGGATAGCGCTTTGTACTCAGGCTATGTGGTGCCCTCCTGCTATGATTCCATGCTTGCCAAGGTGATTGCTTATGGAAGCAACCGGGAAGAGGCAATCCATCGTATGAAGCGTGCCCTGTCCGAGCTGGTAATCGACGGAATACAGACAAATATTGAATACCAGTATGAGCTTTTAGAGCGCGAAGAGATAATCTCAGGAAACTATCATACCGGCTTAATCGAGGGAAAGTAAAAGTATGAAAATCAATCCATTTAAGGCAAAGCAATATGCAACTTCACAAGTATATCGTACCAGACCCCAGGAAGTAGTGCAACAGGATGAAGAACGGCCGAATATACCGGAAGGAATCATGACGAAATGTCCGAAGTGCGGAAGAGTTATTTATACAAAGCTGCTGCTTACGAATCTAAAATGCTGTGATGAATGCGGTCACCACTTTAAGGTTTCCGCTATGGAACGGTTCGCAATGCTACTTGATGACGGTGAATTGTATGAATATGACACACAGGTTACGACCATAAATCCCTTGGGCTTTCCAGGGTATCAGGAAAAGCTGGCTAAGACGCAAGCACAAACCGGGCTTGTTGATGGAATAGTTACTGGGAAGGGCTTAATCGAGGGTCACCCTGCTATGTTAGGCGTCATGGATCCAGCCTTTTTCATGGGAAGTATGGGAACTGCAATCGGAGAAAAGCTTGCCAGATTATTTGAGCGGGCAACGAAGGAACGACTTCCGGTAATTGTGTTCACCGCTTCTGGCGGAGCTAGAATGCAGGAAGGGATCTTTTCACTGATGCAGATGGCTAAGGTTAGTGCAGCTGTGGCAAAGCATTCTGAGGCAGGTCTCTTGTATATTACGGTTTTAACCGATCCGACCACTGGTGGTGTAACGGCCAGCTTTGCAATGCTTGGAGATATTATACTGGCAGAGCCGGGAGCGCTCATTGGCTTTGCCGGACCAAGAGTAATTGAACAAACCATTGGACAGAAGCTTCCGGAGGGCTTCCAAAGGGCGGAGTTCCTGTTAAAGCATGGCTTTGTAGACCGGATTGTACCAAGGGCACAACTCAAACAAACCCTGGCTGTATTACTAAAAATGCATTCAAGGTCGAATGAAAAACGAATTCCTGCCATAGGGAAAACTGACTTAAATGAAGGGACCTCCATTTCGAGCAAAGAAAAAGTCGGTTATAACGAAGAGAACTCTAGCTTGAACAAAGAAAAAGTCAGTTTCAACGAAGAGAACTCTAGCTCGAACAAAGAAAAAGTCAGTTTCAATGAAGAGAATTCTAGCTCAAACAAAGAAAAAGTCAATCTCAACGAAGGAAATCTTATCTCGAACGAAGGTAAATTCTCCTCGAAAGGAGGAGTGAGATGAATATAACACCTTGGGAAAAAGTAAAGCTGGCAAGAATGGCCGGCAGACCGACCGGACTGGATTACATGGAACTACTCTTTGAGGATTTTATGGAAATGCATGGCGATCGCCTTTATGCGGATGACCAGGCAATCGTTGGTGGTATTGCACTTTTTGGAGATATTCCTGTTACGGTCATTGCACAGCAGAAGGGCAGAAATACGAAAGAAAATATAGCGAGAAATTTTTCCATGCCCCATCCAGAGGGTTATCGTAAGGCTTTACGCTTGATGCAGCAGGCAGAAAAGTTTCATCGTCCAATTATCTGCTTCATTGATACGCC
>JAEWMZ010000300.1 GCA_023392995.1 Bacillota bacterium | reverse complement strand
GAATAACCTTTTTAATATAGTTTATTGTACACATTGATTTAAATTCATTAGCATGAGCCTTACGGCTAAACATGATATGATGTACGAGTTAATGATATCATTAAAGATTCAAATCCACAAGAGCCTTGCGGCTCTCGACCGGATAATAACATTCGTTCTATTAACCCATTGGTATTTCAATCCACAAGAGCCTTGCGGCTCTCGACAGCAAAAACAACCAATTATATATGCCATATACATAATATTATTAGTTGTTTTCACAAAACGGTTACTCAACATAACTATTTTTACATTTTTTGGGTTTTATTTGGTTTTTATCTATCCATTTTAGTGCGAATCTCCCAGTATTTCTATGTTCACTTCCTTCTCGCACCAATACATAAATAGTATTAAAAATTCAAATAATCAAAGTTCCTTCGATATCAAAGGATTCTTTTGCACCGATATGTTCAATTTTTTCTCATAATTATTACCCAGATAATAGAAGCAGATTGTTATAGATTGTAAATATTATAGAATATTTTGTAACTTTTTTCAATATTAATAGAAATTATTGTAATATATGCGTTCATCCTTATTATCAAGCTCCTTATTATCAAACACATCGATTTTATCTTATAATAGTAAGTGTTAATGAAAACTCATAATTGCTTTTTTAATGTCTTATTTGATATTAATAACTCGTTTTAAGACTTCTTGATCTTTTTTCAAAGTCTGTTAAAATCCAAAAAGCCATTAATTATTTTCTTCAATATGAAATTTTAATTTCATATTACCAACAATTATAATAGTAATCTAGTACGTGCTAATGTATAATAATGATAAAAGTGAAACTATAGAAAAAATAACAAATTTTAAGGAGTATCTTCCTATGGGAAAGTTGACAATATTTCACGGAAGCTATACCTCTGT
Organism: Bacillota bacterium; assembly: GCA_023392995.1. Classification (GTDB taxonomy): domain Bacteria; phylum Bacillota; class Clostridia; order Lachnospirales; family Lachnospiraceae; genus Mobilitalea. Next base: position 5,646 of record JAEWMZ010000300.1, on the reverse strand, counting down.
GAAACAGCCTAAGATTATAATAAGTAAGAATACGAAGGATTTCGGTTCAGGCTTTTACTGCACCATCATGCGTGAACAAGCTGAACGCTGGGCACTCAGATATGATACACCCATAGTTAATATATACACGGTTCGTATGAATACCACGCTAAAAATACTAGAATTCAAAGAAATGTCCGAGGAATGGTTGAATTTTATCATTGATAGTCGCCATGGTATTACACATGATTATGACATTGTTATTGGCGCCATGGCAAATGATCAGATTTATAACCACATCGCTGACTATATGGATGGTATTCTTACCAGAGACCAGTTCTGGTCTTTAGCCAGATTCAAGTATCCAACACATCAGATAAATTTTTGTACAGATGCTGCTTTAAAATGTCTGGAATTCGTATCAAGTGAGGAGGTATCAAAATAATGATTGGACGTGAAGAACGTAAGGATAATGATCTTTTTTTTACATGCAGCCTAATTGACTATATTGCAAGAAAAACGAAAAACAAGAGATCTACTGTAGTAAATGCATTAGGCAAAACGCAAATCACCAAAATTTATGATTTAGCAGATGTCTATCATAGTGATAACCTGGACCAGGTTAGTGATGACTTTATACAATCCTGCCATATTTCAGAAGGAACCTTTGACAATGTTGCCTCCGCCAAATTTGCACTTCCCAGCCACTGGGACATTGGTAAAGTATATAAGAGACTGATTCTTGGTATAGCAAAAGAAAAAAATATCGATATTGTAGATGCCCTGTTTATGGCCTACAATTCTTTTGTTAGTGATAAAATTGATGATTATAACAGTAGCTTTTATTATGATGCTCCACAAAATATTCTAAATGCTTTTTTAGATGGTAAGCTTTCACAAAAACCAGACGCATAAAAAACAAGTGAATCAACATAACTGATTCACTTGTTTTTAAGGATTTCCTACTTGTATGTTATTTTCTCTTACTCTAATCCGTGCTATGTAGCTTAGAACTTCGGTACTACTGCACCTTCATATTTGTCAGTAATAAACTTTCTTATCTCATCACTTTGAAGAGCCTTTACCAACGCTTTAATATCTGCGCGATTCTCATCACCGGAATTCACTGCTAATATGTTAGCAAAGGTGTCCGCAGCAATCGAATCCTTATCCTCTGTAGCAATAGCATCCTTCGCTACATTTAAGCCTGCTTCAATTGCGTAGTTTCCGTTGATTACTGCCAGATCAACGTCCTGAAGGGAACGTGCCAGCTGAGCTGCTTCAATTTCAATAATGTCAAGCTTCTTTGTATTCTCTACAATATCATTCTTGGTTGCCTCTAAGCCCACACCATCCGCAAGTTTAATTAATCCTTGTGCTTCCAGTAACAATAAGGCTCTTGCTTCGTTCGTTGCATCATTGGGAACTGCAATCTGAGCTCCATCTGCTAATGCATCTAAGGTCTTAGTTTTTCCTGGATAGATGCCAAAGGGTTCATAATGGATCGCTGCTACGGATACGATGTTCGTTCCATTCTCTTCATTAAACTGATCTAGATATGGCTGATGCTGGAAGTAGTTAGCATCCAAATCTTTACTGTCTAATGCCAGGTTTGGCTGTACATAATCGGAATATTCCACGATCTCTAAGGTGTATCCTTCCTTCTCCAGAATAGGCTTTACCTGTTCTAAAATCTGAGCATGGGGAGTGGTACTTGCTCCTACTACAATCTTCTTCGCTTCCTTCGTACCGCAGCCTGTTAAAAGTGCCCCCGCTAATACCAGTACTAATAAAATAGATCCTATTTTCTTCATAACTTTCCTCCTTGAAAATTTTCATATATTGCATATGTGTTTAATATGTTTTAAAGTATAGTCAATCTCAGCCCAAATGTCAATACCCTTTTTCTATTTTCTTTCCATTTTATTTCTATTCTTTTAGTTCTATTTCCTACCATTTCTATTTTCTATTCCTTATTTTCTTTTACAAGAATTCATACCGATCATAGATATTGCCATTGTCCGACCCTCTCTATATTTGAAAGGAGTATTCGGGTGTTATCCTCTTCAAGAATTGTTTTGTGCGTTCTTCCTGCGCATTTGAGAAAATATCATGGGGTGACCCCTGTTCTACAATAACACCCTCATCCATAAAGATCACTCTGCTGGCGATATCCTGTGCAAAGGACATTTCATGTGTTACGATGATCATTGTCATTCCCGTCTTTGCAATCCTTCTTATCACTTGGAGCACCTCACCTACAAGTTCCGGATCCAGCGCACTGGTTGGTTCATCAAAAAGTATCACCTCCGGCTTAAGTGCAAGTGCCCTTGCAATTCCAACACGCTGCTGCTGACCACCGGACAGCTGTGAGGGATAGGAATCAAATTTATCTTTAAGACCTACACTTTCAAGCAGCTCTTTTCCATAATCCAGTGCCTGATTCTTATCCACCTTTTGAACGATAACCGGCCCCTCAACTACATTTTCCAGTGCCGTCTTATTGCGAAATAAATGAAACGCTTGAAATACCATTGCCGTTTTTCTGCTGATCTCCAAAATTTGCTTTTTACTTGCATGCTTAACTTTCACCTGCGTACCCCCAACGGATATTTCACCTTCATCGGCTTTCTCAAGAAAATTAATACAGCGCAGCAGTGTTGTTTTTCCAGAGCCGGAAGGGCCTAAAATTACTACCACCTCCCCATCCTGGATCTCTAAGTCAATTCCTTTCAGAACATGGTTATTTCCGAAGGATTTATGAATATTTTTAACTTGAATCATCCTTATACCCGTGCCTTTCACTTTTTGATCAACTATTCCAGAAGCGAATCTATTCGTTTTGAATAGGGCTTAATTAATAATTTGAAAGAGACTTTCTTTCGAACTTCCCGACATGCTGCCATAGGTAGCACAAACATAGGGCGAAGAACGCTGTATTTTCGTTCTTCCAAGTGAGAAATATAGAAATTCTTAGGCGGTGTACTTTGGCGCCTTAGAATTTCTCTTCACTTACCCTCTTGCTAACTGATTCACTTTATGTGACAGTAATCGAATCCCTTGTTCAATTGCAATACACAAAAGCCAGTATATGATAGCGATTGCAATATATGCTTCCAGATAACGATAGCTTGCATTAGCCTCAATCTTAACACCAGTTATCAAATCTGTTACACCAACCAGATATACAAGAGCCGTTCCTTTTGTCATTCCAATAAAGGTATTTCCAAGGATTGGTATCGCAACCGGCAGTGCCTGAGGAATGATAACCCGTCGATATATCGTACTGGTATTCATACCAACGGAGTGAGCTGCTTCCAGCTGCCCCTTGTGGACTGATTGAAGTGCCGTGCGAATTGATTCTGCCATAAAAGCAACGGATACAATGCATAAGATGATATAGGCCAATACAATGGATGGAACATTACCGGATCGAATCTTAAGATTCAGCAATTCCGCTACTGCATCAAAGCCATACATGAATGCAAAATATAGGATAAGGATCATTAACACCATCGGCATACTTCGAAAGATCAGCACATAAATTTTAATCAGCGTGCTTACAACCGGGACGTTTTGTATTCTGCAAATTGCTAAGAGTGTTCCGACAACTAAACCAAAAAGCAATGGAATCACTGCTAATTGTAGTGTAAGGGGTATATAAGTCACTGCAACCCATAATTCATGAAGAAAGAATACATAATCGAATTTATACATGTCTTAAACCGCCTTCTTATTTATAAACTCTAAGTTTTTTCTCTGCTGTTGAAAATCCCTTTTCCAATACAATACAAAATACAAAGTAAATAATCGCCGCTCCTACATATCCTTCCAGTGAATGCCTTGTTCTTGCAGCAATAGACGATATTACTCCAACCATATCAATGACACCTACTGTAAAAGCCAGTGAAGTGTCTTTTAAGGTTGCTACAACCGAGTTACCAAACTCCGGGATAGCAATGTGAAAGGCCTGAGGCGCAATAATTCTGCGAAACATCTGCCCCCTTGTCATTCCGATGGAATGGGCTCCTTCCAACTGCCCTTTGTCAACTCCCTGTATGGCTGCTGCAACAACAATCGCAAGAAAAGCTGCTGAGTTAAGGCCATAGGTTATGATTACAAAATAAAATGCATCCAACGCATTTAAGTCAACGCCGAAACGTGTAAATACCGGATTAAAAAGTGCGGGTAACCCAAAATATACAATAAATAGCTGTATATTAATTGGTACTCCTCTGGTAAAGGATACATAAAAGGTAGTAACCTGCTTCAAGACCGGAATGTTAAAAAGTCGAATCGCAGCTACCATTGTACCTATGATAAAACCTATGATCAGTGAAAAAAAAGCAATCATAAGTGTAACAGGAAGACGGGCTAACAGTAGTGGAAAATACTCTGCTACCCTTTGAAAGCTAAAATAATCTATGTTCCCCATCGTGTTCGTATCTCCTCATCCCTTAAGCACCAAGACTTTCACCAGCTTGGTGAATGGTTCCTATTTGGCCTCCGGTATTCCTGAATAATCTTCGCCAAGCCATTGCTTCGATAAGGCAGAAAGTGTTCCATCCTCGCGAAGAGACTTTAATGCTCCATCGACAGCCTCTTGAAGAGTTGTTTCGTCTGCATCATCTTTTCGATAGATAAAAAAGGTACCTGAATAATAAGCCGGTTGATCCGAGGTTTGCAATTTTACATTATAATTGGTTTCTATACTGTCTAAATAGCTTAAGGGTAATAAAAAAGCATTGATTGCTCCACTGTCAAGCTTGCTTAGAACAACGGAAAAATCGGGGCTAAGGTATTCCAGTTTAATTGCATCCTTGTGTTCCTTATTATAAGATTCCAGCTGATAAGCATCGTTAGACCCCTGAAAGGTTGAAACTGCCTTGCCTTCCAAATCAGCATAAGTTTGCAGCTTTGGTTCACCTGTTTTGGTAATAATATAGGCCGCCCAATTCGTTACCAGCTCCTTCGCAAATAGATAAGTCTCCTGTCTCTTCGGATTACTTTCCCACTGATGAGCAATTAAATCCACCTTATTCGAGGTTAAGGCAACAAATTGATCCGATACGGTCTGATATTCAAACTCATACTGAGGTAGCAATTCATCTACTTTCTTTAATACATCAACCTCATATCCAATATAATTTCCCTGTTCGTCAAGATATGCAAAAGGACTAAAATCATTGGCAACTGCAACACGAACCTTTTTCACCTCATCGGTTGAAGCTGTTGCTTTACCTGTTTTGTCAGCGGCTGCCGGAGTTTCGCTTTTTGAACCGCACCCAACAAATAGAGTTGTTATAATTCCAATTATTGCTATGAAAGACATCATTCTTTTCATTTTCATATCTAAAATTCCCTCCTGTTTTGAATACTATAATTCCCTAATATATATATCTTTTAATTGTATATGTTTAGTATGTTTTATTGTATGATAGCCTCTGTTTCTGTTGATGTTCTCCCTATCGAACTGCCATTCATGCAGCGGCAAACATAGCACCTAGTAATGAATTTCGCTTAATATCAGTGTCTGATAATTACGCTGAGGCAAGACCAAGGAATGAGGTGTATTGGTTTCCTACACTGATTGACGAAGTATCTGCTATTTGGTTTGATTTGGTCGGAAAGTATCAAGTTTTCGGTCTTCTTTTACATGCAATCCAT
>JAEWMZ010000283.1 GCA_023392995.1 Bacillota bacterium | reverse complement strand
TCGTGGAGGAAGGAGACTTTTTTCACATTCGGTACTCTATGGATGTTTGGCGAAAGGAGTGTTAGAGTGACAAGAAATCCTCAAAAGGGAGGTATCTGAATGTTAGGAAACCAGATAACTGTTAGGGAGAAGATTCTAAAACAGGACTTGTATTATAAAAATACACTTATCATGAAATATACGATCAAATATCCGCAGTTTATCTCGGAAGCGTATCCCCTGGTGGCAAATAAGTTGAACGCTCTTTATCGGACAAAGGCACTCATGTATGAGCGGTCTAATATAATGAATTTATACCAGATGGCTATGGTGGAGTATGAGTATTCTGTCGCAAATGATTTTCCGATTCATGTCTTTGAGGCTTATGTAGACTTTACAGTTACCTATAATTACAACTGTATCGTTAGTCTGTATTTTGATCAATATGAATATGCAGGAGGTGCCCATGGATTGACGGTTCGTAATTCCGATACCTGGGATTTCTCCAGAAGCAAGAAGCTGGAGCTTGCAGATTTATTCCCCAACCGACTACAATACAGGGAATATCTTATTCAGTATATTGACGGTGAAATTGACAAAAAAATGGCGCAGGATAGCTTTCAGTATTTTGAAAATTATACCGCCCTTGTAAATGAAAATTTCAAAGCAAGCAATTTCTATCTAGAAGATGGAGGGGTGGTTATTTATTTTCAACAATACGATATCGCTCCCTACGCCTCAGGTATACCAACTTTTTTTATTCCCTGCAGTGAAAGCGGAATGTGCCTACCAAGGTGTTAAGATTATTCTCCTCCTGGGCCGCTGCGTGCAGGACGCTTATCAGGAAATTGTGCACTCAGATCCTTCATCGATCCGTTTCCGCTTTTGCTAGAACTACTGGAAGCATTGTTGCTACTAGATGAGGTAGTGTTCTTACTGCTATTCGAGGAAGTATTTTTACTACTGTTCGAAGCATTACTTTTCGAATTGTTTTTGTTCTTAGCCATAATAATCTCCTTTCAGAAATAAAGATCCCTTAGTCAATTGCGAAATTCAGAAATTTAAGCTATTGCATACACAACATATACTGTTTCGAAGCGGAAGCTAAGCCCGAAGGAAGCGTTGGAGCGTAGAAATGGTATATGTTGTGTATGCAATTACAAAAACTATATTGTTTCGCAATTGCCTAATAAATAACCCTAATTAATTCCTGCGCTTCACATTCCTGTACCACGCGATTATACCGCTGAAGGACAGTTAACTCAACGCAGGAATAATTAACTAATAGAGTTATGATTATTATTTCTAAGATGGAAAAAATTATACGTATTATGAATAGAAAAAATAAAAAAAGACTATGAATTTCCGGCGGTTCCTTCGCTTTGCAGCGTAGACCGCAGGAAATTAACATAGTCTTTTCTTAAATTAAGTTAAGAATTTAAAGCTTAATCAATGGTTATACTGCCCATCTCCATAGAAGCCAATGCTTTTTCGTTGGTGCTGTATTTATGCTTTGCTTTGATGTCCTCATAAAAAGCATCAAATTGTTTGTTTTCTTCGGCAGAGATCTGGCTTTTTACCTCGTTGTCATATGCTTCAGAGGAATTGTTATTTACCATTCTCACAATATAATAGCCATCCTCAGCTTCATAGATTTCGCTTACGTCACCGTTGTTCATAGCCATCATCATCTTTTCCATATCCTCGGAATAGGTGGTGCCGCTCTCCAGGAAGTTGGTATCAGCATAAGTTACATCCTTTTCGCTTTCCGGAAGAAGCTTAGACCAATCTTCTGTTGTTTTCGCTTTTTCATAATATGATTTCAGCTTATCATAGGCGGCAGCCTTTTCATCATCAGAAACCGCTACAGACTTGCCGTCTTCACCTGTGGTTTTTGTTGAGATGAATAAAGTCTCAATATCATATTGTCTGTAATCTTCAAACTTAACACCTGCTTTGATTGCGGCATCATCAATATCAAAGGAATCAATTTTATCCTGACGATAACGAGAAACCAAGGTAGTCTTATCAAGAATAGAGGTCAAAGAACTCTTTGTGAATTTGTTCCTTGATTTTACGCTGGAAGAAAGAGTAGAGGTTAATAAAGAATCAACCTGTGAACTGATGCTTTTCTTTTCGTCCTCTGTTAAGGTATAACCGGCAGCAACGGCCTCTTTATAAAGAATTTCATTATAAATAGTATTGTTAACAGCCTCTTCTTTTGCGGAATCACGCACGGTTTCTCCGGTTTTTTCATCAAATACCATATTCCAATAAGAGCCGCTTCCGCCAAACATCTGATCATAATAATCATATTGAGATTCTACACCGTAGAAGTAAAAAGCTACGTCACTCATTTTATATTTTTCGCCGTCAATGGTAAGAATGGTCTTCTCGTATAACTGATCAAATAGCATAGCTCCAATCATAATAACCACAAGCGCACAGAATGCTATGATCCAGGGCTTTGATATCTTACTTAAGGGTTTGGCTTCCAGCAGCCTGTCCTTTTTTTTCTCTTTTTTCGCCTTTAATTTTTTTGAATTGTTCACTTTTTGCTACCTCCATTAGTATTCTCATAACTTCAATTTTATCAATTTTATAATATAAGTCAATACAAATCAATCCAGTTCACAGAATAATCGTTAAATTGAGGTGTGGTATGCTTTTAAAACGATTAAGATATGGAAGGGAAAGCTTGGCGTGGAGGAGGCAACACTGTGAGTTTGAGGGGTTTAAACATAATTCGACTTTAAAATCGTTTCTTGCTTTGTATAAAATGGGGCATTTACCCGGTATAAGCAATTTTAAGACACATTATAGTAAAATTTTAATATAGATTTCATTGAATAATTCCCCGGCTATGATATAATGAACAATAACTTACAAAGATAGGAAGTGTGTGACATATGGTGCCATTTCATGAGAAGACGATACATATCATGGATGAAGTAGAAAAAGTAGTGATAGGGAAAAGAGTAATCGTAGAAAAAGTACTTACGGCTATATTAGCAAAAGGGCATATTCTTCTGGAAGATAATCCGGGAGTTGGAAAAACCACTCTTGCCGTAGCGTTTTCGAAAGCAATGGCACTGGATCACCGACGTTTGCAATTTACGCCGGATGTGCTGCCTACCGATGTTGTGGGCTTTCATCTGCTAAGCCGTGACGGAGAGAGCTATCAATATAAGGAGGGGGCGATTATGTGCAACCTCTTTTTAGCGGATGAGATTAACCGAACCTCTTCGAAAACTCAATCAGCCTTATTGGAGGTTATGGAGGAAGGAAGAGTGACAGTGGATGGCATACCAAGGGAGGTACCGAAGCCCTTCGTGGTAATGGCAACCCAGAATCCCATTGGTTCTGTCGGTACCCAGATGCTGCCGGAATCCCAGCTGGATCGTTTCATGGTGAAGCTATCGATGGGATATCCTGACCGGAAGAGTGAGATAGGTATCTTAAAGGAGCGTCATAGTGCCAATCCACTTGATAACGTGAACCGGGTAGTGGAAAAGGAAGAGATTCTGCAGATGCAAGGCATGGTGGAGAAGGTCTTCGTCCATGATTCTATTTACGATTATATTACGAATCTGGTACAGCATACCAGAGAGAATCCTCTGATTGAACTTGGAGTAAGTCCCAGAGGTTCTCTGGCCATCATGAATATGGTAAAGGCGATTGCTTTCTTAAACGGAAGGGATTATGTAATTCCCTCGGATATACAGTCGATCTTTAAAGATGTGGCTGCTCACCGGATGATTTTAAAATCGAAGGCCAGAATCAATAACGTAACTGTGGACAACCTTCTGGAGGATATTCTGCGGGCTGTTAAGGCGCCGCGCATCACTTCCAGGACTTGATCATAAAGAGAGATCAATAGAAAGACAGGGATTTGGTAATGCTTCGAAACCAATTGAAATATCTGCTGTTATTAGTAGCAGTGGGATTATTGGCAGTTCTTTATAATACGTATTACATGGGAATATTGTTTTTGGCAGCGCTGGGGATGCCTTTGTTCATGCTGCTGCTCCTTTTCTATACTTATGCCAATGTGCGGGCTAAGCTGGTATCAGCCGCGCATATCGTGAATCGCCGGGAACCGATACCAATTACCATACAGCTAATGAATCGCGCCGTGATTCCTATTACCAATATAAAGATCTATTTGACCTATCAGAATGCATACTCCAAAAGAAAGTATAAAGCAGAATATATGGTATCCCTGGATGCCAGAACAAATACTCAGGTTACGGTATCCCTTAAGTCGGAGCATGCAGGCAACCTTGTGATTTCTATGAGGGGAATCCGTATTTATGATTATCTGAGGCTTTTCTCTTTGCGAAAAAAGCAGCCAGGTGAAATAAAGGCGGCGGTTCTTCCAAACTATTATGAATTGCCGGAATGGAGGATATCTGGGGGGAGTTCCAATCTGATTGACAGTGATACGTATTCTGCAACCAAGAGTGGAGATGATCCCTCAGAGATTTTTGCAATCAGAGAATACCGGGCAGGGGATCGGCTTCAGCGTATTCACTGGAAGCTAAGCAGAAAACAGAATCAGCTCATGATTAAGGAGTTCAGTGATCCAATTAGCTGCTCTCTTCTGATCCTGGTGGATTTATATACACGAAAAGGAAAGGAGCTGCTGGCTTTTGCCGATGCAATACTGGAATGTACGCTCTCCCTATCCTATACACTAATGCTCCACAAACAGATCCATTATATTGCCTGGTTTGATGCAGATCATGGCAGCTGCAGGCGGATAAAGATATCCCAGGAGCAGGAATTATTTGAAGCAATGGATGCTTTGCTACAGGCTAAATTTTATCGGGAAGCAAAAGATGTTATTATGGAATACGCAGCAGAGTATGCCAAGGATCAATACACGGAGTTTTTTTATCTGACCGGAGAAATGGAGTCCTTTCATCCGGCATCCATAACACTAATCAGAGCCCAGGAATACCGGCTGCTCTATCTTTATGATAATGAGGAGCAGGAGGAAATCCCGGGTCAGCTAGCAGGGGCGCAGGAGTATGGAAATGGGAAGGAAATCGAGTTTTGGCCGGTGGATTTAAATAATACAAAGCGGGATATGGAAGAATTGCCGGTGGGTTAGAAATGGTGGTGATGGAATGAGAAAAGAGCGTCGGGATGGCTTGCTCATCAATGATAAAGTGATTATTACGGAAGATAAAAAGCAAAGCAGTGACTTTTTAGCAAAGGTTTTTCAGGCAGTCGTTATTTTACTTGGCTGCTATGCATTTCGTGGTTCATTTTTAGAAGCAATTCCGTTAACGGATCGTATCATGTCTTTGATATATCTGGAACTACTTTTTTCTGCCAGCATTTTTGCGTCTATTCTTTGGCAGGAATATAATAAAATTAAGTTCTTGATTGGCGGACTGGGCTATCTTGCGATTTTAGTCTGGCAGCTGAAGTCGTTGAGAAACGGATTTTATTATCTTGAAAATATAGTTTTAAAACGGGTTGGTGAATATTATGGTACCATGAGTACCCAATTTACAGTAGATCGCTTTTCGGTAGAAAGAGACAGCTTTTTACTGATGTTAATGATTATGATCTTTTTTATATCCTTGCTGACATTTGCTGTTGTCAGAAATAGATTTGTTGCAGTGGCGTTGCTATTGCTGCTGTTACCGGTTGCTGCTACTTTTTTATTCGGGATCATACCTTCGCCGCAGTACCTGATTTCGTATGTCCTTGTCACTCTTTATCTAAGTTGTGCTAGTAATACGGGACATTATGCCATGGATCGGAAGCAGAGAACACTGTTGCATAGAATAAACAGTAAAGCGGCGATTTGGCTAGGTGTTATGGGAGTTTTACTATTTTTCCTGATGAGCTTGTTTTTAACAAGGGAAAAATATGAAGGAATCACGGAAATCGACCGGACAAAAGCAAGAATTCAATCGACCTTATTTGATTTTACCTGGGAAGACTTTGTAAGTATGGTTACCACCTTTGACATGTCAATGGATGGGGCAGCAGGAGGAATCAACGGTGGGAAGCTGGGCGGAGTTGACCGTGTTGAGTTTGATAATTCAGAGCAATTAGAGATAAGAACCAAATATGAGGGAATCAGGAATGGAGTTTATCTAAAGGGCTATGTCGGGAGTGTTTATACGGGGCACCGATGGGTCGGTCATTCAAAAGCTTCTGATCAGCTTTATGATGAATTGGCGGCAGATTGGCCAAGGGATCTTTTTCTGATAATAAATGATGAGAACAGACTGTTAGGTGCACTTACGAAATCCGCATATCCAAGCCGCAAAGCCTATAATGGATTATTGGCTACGAATTACTACCTTTCCAATCTGGCAGTAACCTACAAAGCAGCAAACCGTAAGTATTTGTATGTTCCATATTATCCAGAATATAATGGTATGACGGATGTTGCTTTTATACAGGATATGTACAGCTCATTAAAAGGTCGTAAGAAGGAATATTCCATTCCTTTTTACCGTTATAAATCAGGTAATAATAATGATAAAGTATTTATGGATACAGAGGGTAACATTACGGTTAGCTTAAATCCGGATCAAATACAGGTAGATGAAACCAGCGATACCAAGGAGTTTGAAAAAAGCTACCGACAGTTTGTATACCGGGTATATACCCAGCTGCCCGAAAAAGGGGTTGAGCGTATCATTGAAGATTTTGCTCCAATGCGCATGGATAAAGAATACGATAGTGTAATAGAAAAAATAACCTATGTCAGAGATTATCTAAAGGAGAATGTAGATTATAGTCTTGAGCCGGGGAAAACTCCCTGGAATAAGGATTTTGTAGAGTATTTCTTATATGAGAATAAGAAAGGGTACTGTGCGCACTTTGCTTCAGCGGCAACCGTGATGCTAAGAGCGATGGGGGTACCGTGCCGGTATGTGGAAGGTTATGCAGTAAGCTCTAAGGATGTGATAAAGAATATTGTGCTTGATGAGACAAATAATATTTCTGATTCTATAAGTAAGGAGTTGAATACTTCTTATGAATCCAATGAAATGTCAAATAGTGAAGAAGCGGGAGTTACTCATGGTAAGGATGTCATAATAGATTACCCAATAATACCAGACGATACGAATATAACAGTATTCGTTAAGGACTATAGTGCTCACTCCTGGGTGGAGGTATATATGGATGGCTGCGGCTGGATTCCCATCGACGTTACCCCGGGCTCTGACATGGGGATATCGGCAGCTTCCAGCATCGGAAAGCAGGCTGGTGAAGAATTGAAGGCAACCCCAACACTAAAGGCTGCAACTCCAACCCCACGAAAAGAAAATATTACACAGCAGGCTGAGGACAGGCAGGATAATACAGCAAAGGAAGGCCGGGAGAAAAATCATATGGATGTAAAATGGATCATAGCAATCGTTCTTGTCATCTGGCTGGTAGGCACAGCCCTGGGCTTTGTCGCAGTGAGGTTCATCAACCGTATTATAAGAAGTCGAACAAAGGATCTGAATAAAAAGGCAATTCTTCTCTATGAGCAGATCGAAGGATTGTTGAAGGCGGTAAAGGCAGCCGGAATGGAAAAGAATGCACTACTGGAGGATAATGTTGATTACGCAAAGGAACACTGCTCTTATCTCGAGAGCGATGAGTTTGAGATAGTCATGGAAATTATAAGAAGAGCAAGATTCGGAAAGGGAACCATAGCACCCGAGGAACTGCAGGAGGTAAAGGATTTCTATATCACTTTAAAGGAGAAATTATGGGGCAAACTTTCGATTTTTAGAAAAATGTATTTGAAATTAACTCTATTTCTTTGAATTATCTGAAAAACCTCTATTGCTACCGGGGAATATATGTTATATTTAAACTATACCAAAACAGGAGAAATGCACCAAAGGTCATTTATGTTGCGGAGTAATCAGGTAATTAAGGCTCAATTTGAGATAAGTTAGAACAGAAAATGAGGTGGCTTGAAATGAATAAGGTAATAACTATTAGCAGGCAATATGGCAGCGGCGGAAGAGAAATAGGCGAGAAATTAGCAAAAAAATTAAACATACCCTTTTATGATGATGAATTAATCGCCAGAGCAGCAAAGGAAAGTGGCTTCGCAGAAGCTGCCTTTGATAATGTGGAGAAGAGAGCAACGAACAGCTTTTTATATTCCATTGCTATGGGCATGAATGCATATGGTAATCAGGATATCGGTTTTACACATCTTTCCTTGGATGATCAGTTATACCTGGCTCAGTCTAATGTCATTCGCAAGGTGGCGCAGGAAGGTCCCTGCGTAATTGTTGGCCGTTGTGCCGATTATATTCTACGTGAGCAGGACGATGTTGTGAATGTATTCATCTGGGCGGGAAAGGAAGCCCGTAAGGAAAGAGTAATTCGCCTATACAATGTGCCAAGGAATAAGGCGGAGGATGAACTGATAAAGGCGGATAAAAGAAGAGCGAATTATTATAATTATCATGCGAATGAGAAGTGGGGAAAAGCTGAAAACTATCATTTGTCCCTGCGAAGTGATTATATCGGCATCGATCATGCGGTAGAAAACATTTTATTATATCTAAAAAGTGCCGAAGGAGGAGTACCAACAATCTAATGAAGTGGAAAGATAAAATTAATCAAAAATATACACAGATTTCAATTTATGTAATTATAACATGTCTTATCATATATATCCTGGGAGTTATTATTACAAAGATGCCGGATATTACCCAGGTGGTAATTGAAAAGCTAACCTGGGTAATGGCGGTAATTAAGCCCGTCATTATTGGCTTTGCGTTTGCTTATATTCTTAATCCGGTAGTTGATTTTTTTGAAAAAAGATATCAGGAGCTGAAAAAGGTAAAGCTGTTCGGAGGAATCGTAGCTCCAAGGAGCTGGGCGGTATTGACCGCAGTATTTGTCTTGCTTATTGCTTTGGCAGGCATCATCTCTGTTTTAGTGTATACGGTTACAGATCAGATAAGAATTGCGAATTTTGATGATTTGGCAAACCTGACACAGATATATGCGAATAGTCTCCAATCCTTTATTGAATCAATTGGGAAGCTGTTGGATGAAATGAACTTAGAATCGCAGCAATTTAAGAATTATGTGGATCAACTTACAAATGCAATTGGCACCGGGTTAATGAATATTGTCAACTCAACAGTAATTTCCTTTAAAAATATATCCGGTCAGGTCACAACCGTTGTTTTTGCCCTTATCATTGCTTTTTACTTTTTATTAGACGGCAAAATCTTTACTAATTTTTTGAATAAGTTTATGAGAGCTTTGTTTAGCGACAGATTCAATGAGAAGGTAAAAAGAACACTGGATGATCTTGATGAAGTCTTCTCCGGATATATCAGAGGGCAGCTTACCGATGCCATCGTTATGGCATTCCTTATTAGCATAACACTTACCATTGTGAATGTTAAATTCGCAATTATTATAGGAATCTTAGCCGGTATTGGTAACCTTATTCCCTATGTTGGGCCGATCGTGGCTTATGTATTTACATCATTATCCTGTCTGGTGGCAGGTGATATACGAACCTGGATTATTGCAATGATTGCGCTCTTTGTAATCCAGTTCATTGACGGTAATATTATTGGACCTAAGCTACTAAGTAATTCAATTCAAATTCATCCGCTGGTTGTCATTGTATCTTTGATTGTCGGCAGCGCAATCGGAGGCTTGCTGGGAATGCTGCTTGCAGTACCGGTTGGAGCATTTATCAAGCTGATCTTTGTTCGCTTTGTGGATCAAAGACTGGAGCATAAGGAGCAGGAGCGCAGAGAACAGATAAGTAAAGCGCAAAATAAAAAAGCTTAAAAATTTTTAAATTAACAAATTATAACAGAAACTTAAGGAAAATTTAAGATAATATGTAGTAATTTTGTAATCTTTTTGTTGTATTATGAAAAAGGTCGTTTTGTGAGAAATATTAAGAAAGGCTTTCATTATTCTTGATAGAATGCCAGTAAGGCAGATGAGGTGCAGTATGGATAACAATGGATCCGAGAACATAATTGAAGTAAAGAATGTGAAAAAAGTTTACCGGATGGGTAAGGAACGAATCTGTGCCGTAGATGATGTTAGTTTTGTCATCAAAAAAGGCGAGTTCTGCTGTTTGTATGGTGCGTCCGGCTCTGGTAAGTCTACCTTGTTGAATCTTATGGCCGGAATTGAGAAGCTTTCTTCGGGACAAATCATTATGAAGGGTAAAAATGTTCATAAGATGGGAGAAAAGGGTCTGGCAAAATTCAGGCAGAACAATTTGGGCTTTGTATTTCAATCCTATAATCTATTGAATATGATGACTGCTCTGGAGAATGTCGAACTTCCGTTAATATTCAAGAAAATACCGGTGAGAAAAAGAAGGAAGATGGCAAGGGACATGTTGGTCAAGGTAGGCTTAGGACCCAGGCTAAGGCATAAGCCCAAGGAAATGAGTGGTGGTCAGCAGCAAAGAGTTGGTATTGCAAGAGCCTTTGTGTCGAACCCGGAGATTGTATTTGCAGATGAGCCAACAGGAAATCTGGATTCTAAAACCTCAAAAGAGGTTATGGATCTAATCAAAGAAATGGCAAGAACAAATCATCAGACTATCGTTATGGTAACCCACGATCGGAAATTGGCGGAATACGCTGACCGGATCATTCATATTCTTGATGGAAAAATAGAAAAGATTGAAGTAGTACATAAGGAAGAACCGCAAGCAGAGGCGGTAGAAAAATCAAGTGAAATTGCAGAAGAAGTATCATAAAACATGAAAGAATGTAGTTGATTGCGAAACTCAGAAACTTTAGCTATTGTATATACAACGTATAATGTTTCGAAGCGGAAGCTAAGCCCGAAGGAAGCGTTGGAGCGTAGAAATAGTATATGTTGTGTATACAATTACAATAACTATAATGTTTCGCAATTACATATGAAAGAATGAAATGAAAGGAAGCAAAGGGGTAGAAGGATGAGGATGAAAAAGTTTTTAGTTGCACTATTGGCATTTGTCATGGTGGCAACAGGAATCAATGGTACAGATTATCAGGTTAAGGCGGCGACAACTACAATTAGAGTAGTTGAAAATCAGGATTTAATAGCGAATCCAGGACAAACAACACATTTCAAAGTTCCGATTATGGCAGATGGTGATTTTGTTTCATTACCTAAAATTGATTTTGTAGCGTCAGGGGACAAGACAACAATGCCTTTTACCTGTTCGAATCCATATTTAAGCCAGGGAGATATTAAGGTATTACATGTTTCTAATGCTGTGAAAACGAACTTAGAATTTGATGTAAAAATGAACGATACGGCAGCCATCGGAACTTATCCAGTTAATGTAAGATTCAGGTATGATCATGATTCTGACAAAGATACGGATGATTTAACAATAACAATAACGTTAAATATCAAGGTGACAGAGGAAAAAATGCCAATTCAATTAAGTACTGGAAATGCTACTCTGAGCAACACTGCGATAGGAGGCGATTCGAACCTTTCTTTTACAGTTAAAAATGAAGGTGAAATTGAAGCAAAAAGCGTTTATCTGACGATGAGCTACGGGGATTCCTTCGAAGAACGCTACACAGCAAAACAAGTTAAAGTCGGTGATTTAACGGGTAATGCATATAAGAATATTACGCTGCCTATTACAATTCTATCTTCGGCCACCGTAGGCAGAAAGACGATAACTGCTAATTTTACATATAAAACACCGGATGGCGAGGCAAAAACATCAACCTACAATATAGTAGTTAATCTAAGCCCAAATAAGAATTATGATGAGTCACCCAAGTTAATCGTAGATGAAGTGAAAGGTCCTGACAGTTTAGATCCAGGTGATAAATTCAAACTTAAACTGAATTTACAGAATATTGGCGGAGTAATGGCTACTGATGTTGTTGTTAGTATAGATAGTACCAGTATAGATGCAGCAGGTATCTTAAAAGGATACTATGCAGATGGCATCACTACAGCCGACACAATAGATTTAGATGAGATAAAAACGGTTACAATTCCATTGTCTGTATCAAAATATGCTACCGGCGGATTAAAGACGATTAAACTGGTGGTTACTTATTCGGACGGCAAGGGGAATAGCTATACTTTAACCAATAATGCTTATGTGGATGTAAAGGCAACGGCGACATCCGGAAGTGCGGATATCATAATCAGCAATGTGACACAAACTCCTTTGCAGCCCAAAGCTGGAGATAAGGTAGTAGTAACATTTAATGTTAAGAATAAGGGACCGGTAACGGTAAAAGATCTGAAGATAGCAACCGATGGACTTACCTCAACTACATTTATACCGGTACTATCTCAGCCATACCAATACTTTGAGGAATTACAATCTGGCAAAACCGTTCAGGTGAAAGTTCCGCTCATTGTGTCGGAGGATATTGTTGAAGGCGTGAACAACATAACAATAAAATACAGCTATAATGGCGGAGAAGGAACAGCTACAATACCTGTCCTTAATGTTCAGAATGATTCAACGATAAGCAAGCCAAAGATTATTGTAAGTAAATACAATACGGATCTGGATGAACTGCGTGCCGGTTCTACCTTTAACTTTACCTTTGACTTATATAATACGAACTCTAAGGTAGAAGCGAAAAATATTACGGTTACGATAGTGCAGGCAGATAATATATTCAGCGTGACACAAGGCAGTAACAGCTTCTTTATTGAAAGAATTAAACCAGGCGAGACTGTTTCTAAAACCATTGAGATGAAAGTAAAATCCGATGCGACCACGAAAGCGTATCCACTCGATATTACGATTGATTATGAATACGATGGTGCAAAGCCGAACCCTACCACCGGAGAAATTGGTGAGTCCAAGACGCAGAAGCTGAATCTGCAGGCAGTGGAAAATGCAAGACCAGTGGTTGATAATGTGAATGTATATTCCTGGGATGGAAATCTTACCGTGGGAAATACAGCATATCTTTCCTTTGAATTTTACAACATGGGAAAATCCCAGTTAAATAATGTAATTGCAACAGTAGAAGGAGACTATACAAAATCCGATGGTAACATGAAATTTATAGGAAATGTAGCAGCGGGAACCTCTTCTTTTGTCGAGGTTGAGGTTATACCCAATGTTGAGGGAACTTGTAACGGAGTTCTAAAGATTAGCTATGAGGATAGTAATGGTGATACGGTAGAGTTCACCAAGGAATTTTCACAAGAAATCATGAGTGCAGGTGTGATTGATCCAGGCATGCCAGGGGATGGATCAGGAGAAGTGTTTAACCCGGCACCGGTCGCGAAAGCACCAATTATGCAAGTTTGGTTATTTGTTCTCATGCAGGTTGTTATTTTTGCCATTGCTGTTCCGGTTACCAGAAAAATTATCATAAGTGCTTATAAAGCAAAGCTTCGCAAAAAGGAAGAGGAACAATACTAAAAGGCAAGAAGTCAGGACATAGAATGGAGGAGTAGAGATATATGGAATTAAGTATGACCGGATTGAGTATAGCATCCATTACAGCAGTAGCATCGGATACTGTGGTAGCCACCGATGGGATGTCCGTCGGAGGTGATATCAATGTAGATGGCGGTATGAATACAGAGGTTGGAGTGGCACCTGTTAAGGATCCGTTGTTATCCTCATGGACCTTTATCACAGGAATCTCAGCAGCAGTGTTACTTGTTAGTGTTGCATTAGGAATTCTGTTGGCTAAGAGAAAAATAAAAAAAGGAATTGAGATATATGAAGATTAGCGATCTATTCAAAATGGGGCTAAGAAGTCTGTCTCGTAGAAAAGCTAGAACAATATTGACCGTCATTGGTGTTATCATTGGTGCTTTATCTATTATTATTGTAATATCAATTGGAAAAGGGATGGAAAATAATTTTAATACCCAGGTCATGCAGCAGGGCGGAATTACGATAATTACTGTAAGTACCAATGCTGAGCAGTTTGATGATGATGGCAATTGGATTGGTACTAAAGAACAGAAGCTAAGTGATAAGCTGGTGGAGCAGATCAGGGAAATAGAGCATGTTCGTGCAGTGTCTCCGGTGATTAATAAGAGTGGGAACTTGTATAGCGGCAAGTACGTGAGCTGGGCTAATATTACTGCCATGGATATGAGTGTATTTAAAGCCTTTGACTTTCCGGAGCTTGCCTACGGTTCCTATCCGAATGATGAAGATAATACGCAGATTATCTTCGGATCTTCCGTACCATATGGTTTTCAGGATCCAACCAATTACATGGGAATGCCGAAGCAAATTGATATGACAAAAACGAAGGTAGAGCTTAGATTCGATGGATATCAGACCGATCCCACGAAAAAGGTCTACAGTCTGCCTATGAGAAATATCGCCAAGATGGTTCAGACCAATGGAGAATTTGACTATAATACTTATATGGATATTAAGTATTTTAAGGAAATCTATATGAAGTATTGTAACACGTTATCCGTAGCAGATCGTAAAAAGGCAATTAAAGAAATTGAAGAGTATCAGCAGATTAAATTGAATGTGGATAATCTGGATAATGTAACTGAGGTGCAGGAAGCCATTAAGAAATTAGGATATCAATCATCTAGTATGATGCAATATTTAGAGCCTCTTAAGAATGCATCCAAGACACTGCAAATTGTGATTGGTGTCTTAGGCGCTGTAGCAATGGTGGTATCTGCTATTAATATTGCAAATACAATGATTATGTCTATTTATGAGCGTACCAAGGAAATCGGTATTATGAAGGTGCTGGGATGTACCATCAAGGATATTCGAAATCTCTTCTTGTTTGAAGCAGCAATGATTGGACTGTTTGGAGGGCTCTTGGGGGTAATTCTTGGTTATATTGCTTCCTATTTATTTAATACCTTTGGAGGACCTGTCTTTAGCGTATTAATGTCTAGTGGTGCTATGGCAGGTATGGAAAATACAAAATTTTCAATTATACCAATCTATTTACCATTTTTATCATTAGCGATTTCCATTGCGGTAGGACTTCTGTCCGGTTACTTACCTGCGCTGCGGGCAACCAGAATTAGCGCAATTGAAGCTATGAAGACAGAAAGTTAACATGTTAACTTCTTAAAATTAAAATATAACAGATATGACCTAAGGCAAGTGTCTAAAAGATGAAAATCTTTTTAGGCACTTGTTTTAGCAATGATACCTCAGATTGAATTTGATTTTTGGTTTACATATGGTATAATAGCGAGAGATATTATACCGGCGCCAAAGCAAAGCAGAGTGCGCAAACAGGTGCGCAGCCGCATACTATAAGGGTTTTTCTATGACATAGTATTTAGAGATATAATATTACTTCATGGAGTGATACCGTGAAAGGTGAGCCGCAGATCCTGAAAGGAATCTTCATAACGAATGGCCTTGCTCCCTTGGAATAAAAGAAAGAAATGAATTTAGTATATAAAATTTAGGATGAGGTGATGAGATGAGATGTAATGTTTGTGGAAGACAGACAGTGAATGAAGAAGCTAATTTTTGTGAATATTGTGGAAGCTCATTCCGAGAACATATGCAACAGCAGCCAATGAATCAAATGCCGGCGTACAATCAAGGGAATCCATACGAGCAGGGAAATCCATACAATGCAGGTTCGATACCAAATGGGATGCCAGGCGCTAATCAGCAGTTTAACCCGAATCAGGTACAGCAGCCAGAGGGATCGACCTCTTTTCTTAATTGGCTGGGTACCTATGGAATTATGTTGATTCCATGTGTAGGATGGTTGGTGTTTCTTGTTATGCTATTTATTTGGGGCTTTGGTAACAATGCTTCTGCCAGCAAGAAAAACTGGGCAAGAGCAACCCTTGTTTTTGCTGGGGTAATCTTAGTACTAGTGATTGCTTATTTAGCAATGGTAATGCCTATGTATATGGACATCTATCAGCAGATGATGAATGGAACCTTTGATATGAATAGCTATTATAATAGCTTAAAGTAAAAGTGTGATATGCAGAGCATATCACATCCTGCATTGAGCGACCAAATGGTCGAATGACAGTTAGTGTGATATGCAGACCATATCACATCCTGCAATGAGCGACCAAACGGTCGAATGATAGTTAGTGTGATATGCAGAGCAAATCACAACCTGTATTGAGCGATTTCACGTTCAATGATAGTTAGTTGGAAGTAGAAGTTGAGAATATATTACGAGTATATAAGATTATAAAAATGTGAGGTAGATTAGATTATGAGTACAATTAGAACAAGATTTGCGCCAAGCCCGACAGGAAGAATGCATGTAGGTAATCTGAGAACGGCGTTATATGAATATTTGATTGCAAAGCATGAGGGTGGATCCTTCATTCTAAGAATTGAAGATACCGACCAGGAACGTCTGGTGGAGGGTGCAGTAGATATTATTTACCGTACGATTAAGGGAACCGGGTTAATCCATGATGAAGGTCCGGACAAGGATGGCGGTTATGGCCCTTATGTTCAAAGTGAGCGTATGGCCAGTGGCATTTATCTTGAGTATGCAAAGCAGCTGATCGAAAAGGGAGCGGCCTATTATTGCTTTTGTACGAAAGAGCGTCTGGCTTCCTTAAAAACAGCAGTAGGCGGAAATGCCGAGGAAGATGAGGAAGAGAAGGAAGTTAAGGAAATTACAAAGTATGATAAGCATTGTCTCCACTTAACAAAAGAAGAGATTCAGGCAAATCTGGCGGCAGGAATTCCTTATATTATCCGTCAAAATAATCCAACAGAAGGATCTACTACCTTCCATGATGCTATCTTTGGTGATATTACGGTGGATAATGAAGAACTGGATGATATGATTCTAATCAAATCAGATGGTTATCCCACTTACAATTTTGCAAATGTTATCGATGATCATATGATGAAGATTACCCATGTGGTCAGAGGAAATGAATATCTTTCCTCAACTCCGAAGTATACTCGGTTATATCAGGATTTTGGCTGGGAAGAGCCGACCTATGTTCACCTTCCTTTAATTACAAATGAAGAGCATAAGAAATTAAGCAAGCGCAGCGGTCATTCTTCTTATGAGGATCTGTTAGAGCAAGGCTTTGTGTCAGATGCCATTATTAACTTTGTAGCACTGCTTGGCTGGAGCTCACCCAACAACACAGAGATTATGTCTATGGACGAATTAATACAGGAGTTTGATTATACTCATATCAATAAAGCACCGGCAGTATTTGACATGGTGAAGCTGCGTTGGATGAACGGTGAGTATTTAAAAAAGATGGAACCGGATCAATATTATGAATTGGCACTGCCCTATATTAAGTCGGTTATCACAAAAGATCTGGATTTAAAAAAGATTGCGGCATTAGTGAAAACCAGGATTGAGACATTGGTGGATATTTCGGGAATGATTGATTTCTTCGAAGAATTACCGAATTATGATATCGCAATGTTTACGCATAAAAAAATGAAGACGGACAGTGCTAGCTCACTGCAGGTGTTAACGGACTTATTACCTCAGTTTGAAGCACTTGAAGATTATTCCGAAGCGAGCATTGAAGCACTTTTAATGGCGTATATTGCTGAGAAAGGTATTAAGAATGGTCAGGGTCTATGGCCAATTAGAACCGCAGTATCCGGTAAGCAGTCAACACCCGGAGGTGCATATGAGATTATGAATATTCTTGGCAAGGAAGAAAGTCTTCGTCGTATTAAGGTGGCAATGGACAAACTTAGATAATCAGACGGAGGAGCTATGCAGATGAACGAAGCACAGCAAAGAGCTGTGCATCATAAGGACGGCCCTATGCTGGTGCTTGCCGGACCAGGTTCCGGCAAGACACTGGTAATAACAGAGCGTACCAGATGGCTTACCCTCGAGATGGGGATACCAGAAGATCAAATATTGGTGATTACCTTTACCAAAGCGGCTGCGAATGAGATGAAAGAACGGTTTCTGGCGAAACACAGCAGAAAACAAACAGGCGTTAGCTTTGGTACTTTTCATGCAGTTTTCTTTACAATATTAAAGTATGCTTATCGCTTTACCTCAGCCAATATTGTTCGTGAGGAAGTAAGACTTCAATACATGAAGGATATTATACATCGAATGGAAAAGGAAGGGGATACCTCCTGGGCATTTGAAGATGAAAAAGAGTTCATTTCAGATCTTTTCTCTGAAATCAGCCTGGTGAAGGGCAGCAGAATTAATCTGCAGAACTATTACTCCATTTCTTGTTCCGATGAGATATTTCGGACTATTTATCAGGAATATGAGAAGCGCTTGAGGCGGGCGAATTTAATTGACTTTGATGATATGCTGTTAATGTGCTATGAGCTGCTGACACAGCGAGAGGACATTCTTGCTCTTTGGCAGAATAAATACAAATATATTCTGGTGGATGAGTTTCAGGATATTAATTTGGTGCAATACGAGATCGTAAAGCTTTTAGCAGCGCCTCAGAACAATTTATTTATTGTTGGAGATGATGATCAGTCAATTTATCGCTTTCGTGGTGCTAAGCCTGAGATTATGCTTGGATTTCCGACAGATTATCCTGGGTGTGAGAAGCTGATTTTAGATACCAATTATCGTTCGTCCTCTAATATCTTAAAGGCAGCGAATTGTTTGGTTGAAAAGAATGAAAATCGTTTTGCTAAGAAGGTGAAAGCGGTAAAGGAGGCTGGTGAAGAGGCTGTGATCCGCCATTTTCCTACACTGTCGGAGGAGAATACGGCAGTTGCCGCAGGGATACTGAGTTTATATAAAAAAGGAATCCCCTTATCGCAAATAGCTGTTTTAGTTCGTACCACACTTGGAGCCGGATCACTGGTACATAAATTAATGGAATATAATATTCCCTTCCATATGAAAGACAATCTCCCGAATATCTTTGATCACTGGATCACCAGAGATCTTCTCTCTTATATTCAAATCGCAATGGGCAAATCAGATCGTGGCTTATTCCTCCAAATAATTAATCGTCCGAAGCGCTATATTAGCCGGGATTGCTTTGATACGTCCCTGGTGGATCTGGACGCTGTTAAGGATTATTATGAGGATAAGAATTGGGTTTTAGAACGAATTGATCAACTGGAATATGATTTGGCCTTATTGTCAGGAATGAAGCCTTTTGCCGCGGTGAATTATATCAGACGAGGCATTGGCTATGAGGATTATTTGAAGGAGTATGCAGAATTTCGTAAGATAAAGGTAGAAGAGCTGCTTGAGGTTCTGGATGAGATTCAGGAGAGTGCAAGAGACTTTAAATCTTATGAGGAATGGTTCACATCTATGGAGGATTATAAAGAAGAGCTGAAGAAGCAGGCGATTGAGCATAAGGAGCTGAAAAAAGAAGGTGTTATGCTGGCAACCATGCATAGCGCGAAAGGACTGGAATTTGAGGCGGTTTTCATCGTAGATGCTAACGAGGGTATTACCCCTCATAAAAAGGCTGTTCTTGCGGCTGATTTGGAAGAGGAACGCAGGCTGTTTTATGTAGCTATGACGAGGGCAAAGAGCTTGCTTTATATCTTCAGTGCCAAGGAACGTTATAATAAGACCGTTCCATGGTCACGTTTTATTGATGAGATTAGTGATAAGGAAGACCATGAAGATAAAAAACAAAATAAAACTGGTACAAAGTAGATATAAAACGAAAGTTTAATTGTTTTTTATCCACCCTTGAAACCATTTAAAATATCAGGGGTATTTAAAGAATAATATGATTAACGGATAATTACGCATGATTAGGAAGCTGTCAGCTGGTATAAAATACTGATCAGATTCATATTGATCAGAGATAAAAAATACAAAATGCCCGAGCAGCTTACACCACCCGGGCATCCTAATTGATCCTGTTAACATGAGAAAGACTATTCTTCCTCTTCTTCTTCGTCCTCATCAAATAGTTCGTCATATTCCATTGAATCTAAAAGCTCTTCAAAGGCATCAGCAACAGCTTCGAATTCTTCGTCATCATCAATGTTAAGTAACTGTGGATCTTCATCGCCTTCCTGAATAAAACGGTATAAGAATACGTTATCTTCCTCTTCTTCACCCTCTTCTGGCTGAAGTGCGATATATTCCTTGTCATCTACTGTGAAGATTTCTAATACAACACAATTTAATTCGGTTCCGTCATCTAAAGATAATGTGATTGAATCATGTTCATGCTCGTGATCATGTCCGCAGCCGCAGCCGTCACCGTGTTTATGCTCGCTCATTTTACTACCTCACTTTTTATGATATTTTATACTGAATGAAAAGATACAGTTCAGTATGAATTCCTCTTAGCAGGAAAAGAGGAACATAAGTAGAATGTACCAGATTGAGGTAAAAAATGCAAGTAGGAAAAAGAACATATGATATAAGGAGAAGAAATAATTTACAAAAATAAGAAGGATTCGTTTGGCAAAAACCATTGACTTTCGTTTTAAATCCCTTAAAATATTAAGGGTGTATGTTTATTGAAAAGAGAAATTATCGGAGTAGCTAGTTTCGCTTCAGATATAGCAGAAAAATAGTGAAGAGATGATATAGATATAATATATAGATAAAGTTTATTGCACTTTATTAATAAGAATTTTATTGTTTTATTCTTTCCAATTACGAGAGAAGGGAGAAGGATGAATGCAGGAAAACCTAAGAACTATAAAAATATCGGTGAGAAACTTAGTGGAATTCATTCTCTGCTCTGGTGATTTGGACAATACAAGGACAAGAAGTGATGCCGATGCCATGCAGGCGGGCAGTAAAATGCACCGTAAGCTGCAAAAGCAAATGGGGGCTAATTATACTGCCGAGGTGCCTTTAAGCATTACAGTTCCGGTAAACCATGAGGATATCTCCTTTGAACTCACCATTGAAGGAAGAGCGGATGGTATTATCAATAATAAAGTAATACAGGAGGATTTTGCTGTACTTATTTTTGAAGAGGAGGATGCGAATCCACCGGATATTATTATCGATGAAATAAAAGGTGTATACCTGGAGCTTTCCCATCTGACTGCACCGATTGGAGTACATCGTGCCCAGGCAATGTGCTATGCCTATATCTATGCCACAAAATATGAGCAGGCGCGGATTGGCATTCGCATGACCTATTGCAATTTGGAGACGGAAAACCTGCGCTATTTTGAAGAGACCTTCCGGTATCAGGAATTAAAGGACTGGTTTTCGCATCTGGTGGAGGAGTATGCAAAATGGGCTGTATGGCAGATTAAGTGGTGTGATAAAAGAGATGCTGCGATTAAGGCCATGGATTTTCCCTTTGACTATAGAGAAGGACAGAAGGAGCTGGTTACTGGCGTATATAAAACGATTCTTCGTAAGAAGAAGCTGTTTATTGAAGCACCCACCGGCGTAGGAAAAACGATATCCACCGTTTTCCCTGCGATTAAGGCAATGGGGGAAGGGCTGGCTGACAAGGTCTTTTATCTGACGGCTAAGACGATAACCAGAACGGTTGCGGAGGAAACCTTTAAAATCCTAAGTAATAAAGGACTTGATTTTAAGGTAGTAACAATTACAGCAAAGGAAAAGGTGTGTATTTTAGACAAGCCGGATTGTAATCCGGGAGCCTGCCCCCGAGCGAAGGGTTACTTTGACCGCATCAATGATGCGGTCTATGATTTGCTGAGCAATGAGAATGATATTTCCAGAGATCTTATTCTGGAATACGGGGAGAAGCACTGTGTTTGTCCCTTTGAGATGGGACTGGATGTAACCCTATGGTCGGATGCAATTATCTGCGATTATAATTACGTGTTTGATCCTAATGTTTATTTGAGACGTTTTTTTAGCAATGAAAAGCAAAATAACTATGTATTTCTAATCGATGAGGCTCATAATCTGGTAGACCGGGCAAGAGAGATGTATAGTGCAGTGCTTTATAAAGAGGATTTCCTTGAGGTAAAGCGATTGGTAAAGGATATCAGCGGCAAACTGGTGAGACAGCTGGACTATTGCAATAATGATTTATTAAGGCTAAAACGGGAGTGTGACGACTTCGAGGTGCAGGATAATGTAGATGGGTTATGTATGCATCTCATGAGTCTGATGACGGAATTTGAGACCTTTTTGCAGGAAAGTTTTATCGCTGAAGGAAAAGAAACGATACTGAGACTATTTTTGGATGTCAGACATTTTCTAAATATTTACGAAATACATGATGACAATTATACGATATATACGGATTATGAGGAGGAGCGCTTCCGACTTAAGCTGCAATGTATGGATCCGTCGAAAAATCTGGAGAATTGTATGGCCAGAGGACGCAGTACAATCCTGTTTTCTGCAACCCTGCTCCCGATAGGATATTATATGGAGCAGTTGGGAGGAAAAAAGGAGGAGGATTATGCTGTTTACGCACCCTCTACCTTCCTGACGGAGAATCGTTTGATCCTGGTGGGAAATGACGTCAGTACGAAATACAGCAGAAGAAATGCCAGAGAATATGAGAAGATATGCAATTACATTAAGGAATTTACAAGAGCCAAGGCTGGGAACTATATGGTTTTCTTTCCGTCCTATCAAATGCTGCAGGAAATCGCAGAGCTGGCAGGAGAAGAACTGGAGGGGCTGGTAGTACAAAGCAGTAATATGACGGAAGAAGAAAAGGAATTGTTTTTGGAAGAATTCGTAGAGAACCCCGAGAAGAGCAGAATTGGCTTTTGTGTTATGGGAGGCATCTTTAGTGAGGGGATTGATCTAAAGAGCAATCGTCTGATAGGAGCGGTGATTGTAGGAACCGGGTTGCCCATGGTATGTAACGAACGGGAGCTGTTCCGGGGGTATTTTGATCAGAAGAATGGTACGGGCTTTGACTATGCGTACCTTTATTCCGGGATGAATAAGGTCCTCCAATCCGCAGGAAGAGTAATTCGTACAAAGGACGACCGAGGAGCGATTCTGTTGTTGGATGATCGGTTTACGCAAAAGCAGTATTATAATCTTTTTCCGAGAGAATGGTTTCCGTATGTTACAGTAAATCAGGCATCCATGAAAGCCTATTTACAGGATTTCTGGGATGCCTGAGGGTAATTCCTTATAAGATAATACGAATTTGTTCTCTGGCACAACTAACCTTGATGTGGTGTTGGACTGCCGGAATCTCCCCATCGGTATGCACCGGTGTATCCACATCCATGATAATCTCCAGCTCGGAGCAGTGAAAGGCTTCGACACCCTTATGCTTGATATGGGAGCCTGTAAAGATGGTGGGAAGCAGAAGGAAGGCTTTTAACCGGCTCATGCTGTGAACTAGGCAGATCGTTAGCTTTCCGTCACGGGGATCAGCATTCGGAGCCATTAACAAACCGCCGCCTTCATATTTATGAATCATATTTGAGACTAAGAACACCTTGTGATAGGTGTCTTTTTTTTGCCCATCTACAATAAGGGTAGCATTCAGACTCCTAAGGGTTATCAGCTGCTTTATAGCAATTGCAATATATACGAATTTTCCGGCGCCAATCCGATTCAGCCGTTTCTTAAGAGGGGAGGCTTGAACCTCATTGCAAACACTTGCATCATAGCCCATACCGCTGGAGCAGATAAACTTTCTGGTAGCAAGGTCCGTATTCGGAAAATGCATGATACCATAATCTAAATATTGAAATCTTTTTGGCTTAAGAATATTGTTAAGCGCTTCAATCGGATTCTTGGGTATTTTAAGGCTTCTTGCAAGATCATTACTGGAGCCGGAAGGTATATACCCCAGGAGAACCTTAGTAAAGTCTTCAATACCGTTTAGTACTTCGTTCATGGTGCCGTCACCACCAAGGATGATAATATTTTTTATATCAGTACTGCCGCTGCAGAGTTCTTGTGTGAGTTCTGTAGCGTGGCCGGGATGTTTGGTAAAGGAAACTGTATAGGGCACGTTTCTCTTGTCTAATTCATCTTTCACTGTCCACCAGAAGCGGATACCCCTTCCGGAGCTGGATTTTGGGTTAACTATAAAATGATACATGGAAAAGACCCCTTTAATCGTAGAGTTTATATTAATTTAATAATTTAATCTTATCTGATAACTGATTTAATGTCAATGACAGGATGCTTTGACCTTGGGAGAAGGTCAGGATTTATATTGGGAATGAACCCAGAAATAGAGATATTATTAGTTCCATCAAAGGAATTTGTAGCGGCAAACAAGCACCGAATAGTCCATCCTTCATAAGATATAGGGAACAACATGAGAGAGAAATGTTGCCAGGTGTTTTCAGAGGAGCATGAAATGCTAGCAAAAAAGAATGAATGCCTGAAATGAATGAGCAGTTATTTAATGTCTCTTCTGACAGCACGAAAGAAAGGAGAGAATTATTTATGGATAGACGGACGTATCGTGGCAATATGGGAAATCGCAATATGACTCCATATAGACCAATGGAACCAGTCTGCAGCGAAACTCCCAGTTGTGGTTGCTATCGCCCCGAGGATACCTGTGAAAAAGAAAAACTTGATATGAATATCGACAGATTTCCCATCGGAATGTGCTATGTACCATGGCAGTGCTTCCGCAATTTATACGAAAATGAATTTGTAGCTCTTGCCAATGGAACACTCTTCAAGGAATTGGATCTAAAATGGTATGGGAGGGGCTGTAAGTAATGGAGAATAGTAGTAGAGAGAAATTATTTGCCTGCATACAGGCCACCAGTTTTGTCTGCGATGAACTCAGACTGTTCTTAGATACACATCCCACAGATAGAGGGGCTCTGGATTACTGGGACAGAATGTCAAAGGTTAGAAACGAAGCTGTAACGGAATATACACAGTGCTATGGTCCAATTGAGGCGTATCGGGTTGAAAATGATTGCAAATGGGCTTGGGTGGAAGATCCATGGCCATGGGAAGGTAGGTGCTAGTATATGTGGTGTTATGAGAGAAGATTACAACATCCTGTAAATATTGACCGATGCAATCCGATGCTTGCACAGGTAATTATGTCTCAGTACGGCGGTCCAGATGGTGAGATCGGGGCATCCCTTCGCTATCTTTCCCAGCGTTATGCTATGCCGAATCGTAAGGTTTGCGGTATACTGACTGACATTGGAACAGAAGAATTAGCGCACATGGAGATCGTTGGTGCGATTGTTCACCAGTTAACCAAAGACCTAACACCAGAGCAGATTGTGGAAGGTGGCTTCCAGAATTATTATACGGATCATACCTTGGGGATCTGGCCGCAGTCGGCAGGCGGAGTGCCTTGGACTGCAACCACCATTCAGAGTAAGGGTGATCCGATTACTGACTTGATTGAGGATATGGCAGCAGAGCAGAAGGCAAGAACCACCTATGATAATATCCTTCGTCTGATCCATGATCATGATGTCTGCGACCCGATCAAATTTCTCAGAGAAAGAGAAATTGTTCACTTCCAGAGATTCGGTGAAGCGTTAAGGATCATACAGGATGAACTGGATTCCAGGAATTTCTATGCAATTAATCCTGCTTTCCCACCTGATCTTTGTAAGTAAAAGTTTAAGGTATAATTTCGTTTCATAGATAATTGATGCCGTTCCTTTTAATCTACGGATTTTTACAGGGAACGGCATTATAAATGCGCCCGTGTGTTCAGCGAAGCTGGACCAAGTCTGGTGGTGTGATTCTGACCATGGTAATCACCAGGGAGCCGTATAGCTAAATCCGTTGCGTTACAGTAATGTAGTGGGCTAAGCGGTCGGATGCGGGTGAAAATCTCACTCGCCTACTCTATCCAGTATGAATGAAATCTAACACAACTCATTAAAAAATATGCCGAGCTCTCAGCCGAAAGAGGCTAAACGCATTAGAAATATCCTGTAATTTACATACAACATACAACCATACAAAAAGGGCTAGGAAAAAAACATATAATGTAATATAATGGATGGTAATTACTGTTATTACCTTGTGGCAAAGGAAAGTGGCTGCAAATATTTTCAACATTTTAAACGTATTCAACGAACATTTTCAAATCACCTTGATAAAATAATTGGGCTATTCCTCGTGAGGAATGTATGTTTGAACAAAAGTTGCTGAATATTCTCTCATCTCTGTTTTTAAATCATCAGATAAAACAAGTGCTAATTTTACAGGCAGTTACTATAAATATTATTATGATAATCTCTATGTACAATAATTAACTATATAAGAAAAGGATATATTATGAAAAAATTATATGAATATATATTTCCTATTGCTATCTTCATAATAATCACCTTATTTATACATACAATTATACAGCATAAATCAATGATGGAAATTGATTGGGTATTCTATGCCATATTTTTCATAGTATTCGTAATCACAAGTTACTTATGTAAAAAAGTAAAAAAGTAAAAAAATAAAAACTAAACTTAAAGAGCGTAGACTTTATATAATAATAAAATCCACGCTCTTTAATAATAAGAATCACATTAATATAAATTGTTTGAAAAATAGGCCAAGGACATTTCTAACATATTGCTTCAGGCCTAAGTGATAAAGATTATCAGCAAATTCATCGGTAATTGACAGTACGGATTATTACTACTAGACTGGTAATAATAGGAGTTTAATCATAATTAGAATAAGGAGAATATATCGATGATGCTATTTATTCAATGCCTGACCGCATGCGTTCTATTTACGGTACTGATTTTGCCGGCCCAATATCGAAACCCACTGTCTCAGTTTGCATCATATCCCACTGCCATAAAAAAACGTGTTTACGAATTACCCCAATATAAAGATTTTATAGCTTCGGTAGAACAAAAGAACTGGAAACGAAAAATAGCAGGCGCTTTCCTGGTCGCAGTATTTTTGGGAGGGGTAGCATATTTCTCAGGGAAGAGAACCTTTGAAATGGCATTCTATCACGTGTTTGTATTGTTTTTCGCGGTTAATATGTATGATTTAATCGTCTTCGATTTGATTATCTTCTGCCATAGCAGAAAACTAATGATTCCGGGTACGGAAGATATGAAGGAAGAATACAAAGATCCAAAGCATCATATCCTGGGAGCGGCTAAAGGATGCGCAATAGGTACTGTAGTTGCGTTGGTGTCTGCTGCATTTGTAATATTGTTCTCGGTTATAGTTTAACATAGTTTTATGGGAGGTGCTCATATCAACATCTTTAATCGCAAAGAAATATATATAACAATGGACATACAGAAATTTAGTTCAATTTT
The DNA here is from genome assembly GCA_023392995.1 of Bacillota bacterium. Taxonomy (GTDB): domain Bacteria; phylum Bacillota; class Clostridia; order Lachnospirales; family Lachnospiraceae; genus Mobilitalea. Next base: position 1,574 of record JAEWMZ010000283.1, on the reverse strand, counting down.
TAATTTACTTGAGAGAGAGAATATTGTGTATACTTGTAAGACATGTAATACATCTGGAATTAAATCAGGAACAATACAAGCAATCGGTTTAAACCACAGAAGTATGTTTCAATATTACATCTATGTGCATAAAAGGATTATCAAAAGCGTTTTATGTGATACATAAGAGTGGATTTAATAGGATAATGAATAATACTTAAAGACCATATCGATGAAGGGGGAGTAGTAATAAAACTTAAAAATTTGAATGAGAGCATACCTGTGGTTGTGAAAGTGATCGCTCTAGTATAGCTTTTCGTAAATAGTTCGCAGTTGAAAAAGATGCATAATACATACCTATGGATTATAGTTATATCCTTATTTCTTTTAGCGTTTTTCATAGAGTTATTTCAGGATATTAGGAAGAAAGAATACTCAACCAAAATACTAATCATCGTAGCAGATGTCTTTGAGATATCAGCCTTTATTGCTCTATTCTATTTTCAATTTAACCTCATTGATAGAACTGATATAGACCGCTTAATCAAAAGAACGACCAATTTGAGTATTACCAGCCTGCTCTTAATTCTTATGCCATATATAAAAAGTGTTTTAAAAGGACAGAGATTTGAGAAAAAACAGAAGGAGTTATAAATGGAAAGGAACATAGTGCTACAGGAACAGTAGGAGGTCATTATGAAAATTCTAAAATGTGAAAATGTCAGAAAGGTATATGGTGGTGGTGAAAATCTGGTTGTAGCTTTGGATGGAATTGAACTGTCCGTGGAAAAAGGGGAATTTGTTGCAATCATAGGTGCATCAGGCTCAGGAAAATCTACACTTTTGCATATTCTGGGCAGTGTAGATCAGCCCACAGAAGGAAAAGTAGTAGTAGATGGGGCAGATATTTCTAAAATGAATCGAACACAAGCAGCTATTTTTCGCCGTAGAAAGGTAGGACTGGTTTACCAGTTTTATAATTTGATTCCGACGCTTACAGTTCGAAATAATATTCTTATGCCACTTTTACTAGATAAGAGAAAACAGGATCAGGAATATTTTGAACAGGTAGTAAATACTCTGGGCATCGCAGATAAGCTGGAAGCTCTTCCGAATCAATTATCCGGTGGACAACAGCAGCGTGTGGCTATTGCAAGATCTTTGATTTATCGTCCGGCTATTTTGCTTGCTGACGAACCTACTGGCAATCTGGATCAGAGCAATTCAAAAGAAATTATCGATATGCTGAAAATATCCAACCGTAACTTAGAGCAAACCATTCTATTGATTACCCATGATGAGAAGATCGCGCAGGAAGCAGAGCGTGTAGTGATGATAGAGGATGGACGTATTACCAGTGATCAGAGGCGGGGGTAAAGGAAATGTGGAAAGATTATTCAATAAGCTTTATTAAGAATAACCGAGCTTCCAGTGTATCAATCATAGTGGCGGCTCTCATCTCCAGTTTGTTTTTATCTTTTCTATGCAGTCTGTTTTATAATTTTTGGACGTATGAGGTCGAGCGGATTGTTTTGGAGGAAGGGGATTGGCAGGGACGTATTACCGGAGAGATAGACGAAGAGGATTTGCTCACT
>JAEWMZ010000256.1 GCA_023392995.1 Bacillota bacterium | reverse complement strand
AGGTACCAGCCATGAACCGACAGGCTGCGGAGCAGGTTTATGAGTTCTTTCATAAGCCAATCGCAGAATAAGCATTTACAGTTTGTTGAAAAATGTGGTAGAATAGAACGAATTATAGAGATTATTTTTTTGACGTAATAGGATGTAATATGACATAACAGAAGTGAAGGGTTGGAGCTATCCCATTTTAGATAATGAAACCAAATTAATTAGATACGTACGTAATGTACGTAGAAGGAGGCTATATGTATACAGTAGAATTGGTTCGGCTGATTGAGAAGATGAATTTAGAGAATTGTACTCCGGACATTGATATTAAGAGTATTAAGATCTCTCAGCCTGATGTGAACCGGCCTGCATTACAGCTTGCAGGGTTCTTTGATCATTTTGATAATGAACGTGTTCAGGTGGTTGGTCATGTAGAAGCAGCATTTTTGGAGCGTATGAGCAGTGAAGAGCGAATTCAGATATTCTCAAAGCTAATGGATTTTCATGTTCCTTGTATTGTATTTTGCAGAAATCTGGAAGTGAGTGAAAACTTCATCAAGCAGGCTACGGAAAAAGGTGTTCCGATTTTGCGTACCTCTAAGCCTACCTCCTCCTTCATGGCAGAAGTAATCCGCTGGCTGAATGTAGAGCTGGCTCCTCGTATTACAATTCACGGCGGACTGGTGGATGTATACGGTGAAGGTATCTTAATTATGGGTGAAAGCGGGATTGGTAAAAGTGAAGCTGCACTTGAGCTGATTAAGCGCGGACATCGTTTGGTTGCTGACGATGCGGTAGAGATTAAAAAGGTAAGTGATGAAACGCTGATTGGTTCAGCCCCGGATATCACCAGACATTTTATTGAATTAAGAGGTATAGGAATCATTGACGTAAAAACCTTATTCGGTGTAGAAAGTGTTAAAAATACACAGTCCATTGATTTGGTAATTAAGTTGGAGGAGTGGAATAAGGACAAGGCCTATGACCGTCTGGGCTTAGAAGATGATTATATTGAATTCTTAGGCAATAAAGTGCCCTGCCACGCGATTCCAATCCGTCCTGGTCGTAACCTTGCAATCATTTGTGAATCCGCAGCTGTTAACTATCGTCAGAAGAAGATGGGATATAATGCGGCACAGGAACTTTATAACCGTGTTACAAATAGCTTGAAAAAAAATGATAATTAGGTTATAACGATAGATGGTACTAATTCATCACAAGGGGTTGGTTTTGATTCCGTGTGATTTTTACAATAATAAAGAATATTGATCAACAAGGGATAGAAAGGTAAGAGTATGGAAAAAGTATGTTTTGGCATTGACATCGGCGGAACCGCCGTCAAAGTTGGTTTGTTTGATATTGATGGGAATTTGATCAGCAAATGGGATTTTGAAACTGTTCGGACAGGGAATGGAAAAGATATTTTGAAGGATGCAGCAAATTTTATTCTTTCAAAGATGGATGAAATGCAGCTGACCAAGGAACAGGTCTTAGGTGTTGGCGTTGGTATACCGGGACCGGTTAAGGACAATGGAGAAGTACTTGAACTGGCTAATCTTGGTTTAGGACATTTTAATATAGAAGAAGAGATGATAAATCTCACCGGTCTTAGAGTAAGAGCCGGAAACGATGCGAATGTTGCAGCGCTCGGTGAGTGCTGGGTCGGAGGCGGTAAAGGCTATCAGAATATGGTGCTTGTAACGCTGGGAACCGGTGTTGGCGGGGGAATTGTTCTTCATGGTTCCTTACTGGCTGGCAGCAATGGTGCGGCAGGTGAGATCGGGCATATCTTTGTGAATGAGAAAGAGACAAAGCACTGCGGCTGCGGTAAACTTGGCTGTCTTGAACAGTACGCATCAGCAACCGGTATTGTTCGCCTTGCAAAACAGATATTAACGGATCGCAGCGATTCCTCCACCATGCGCACTTATCCTGAGTTAAGTGCAAAGACGGTATTCGATTGTGCAAAGGCAGGAGACCAGCTGGCTACCGAGACAGTGGAAAAGGCATGCTATTATCTTGGTGTTGCGTTGGCACATATTTCACAGATTTTAGACCCTGAGGTATTCGTTATTGGCGGAGGGGTATCAAAAGCAGGTGAAATTATTACAGAGACCGTGAAAAAATATTATAATCAATATGTAATGGATGCATTAAAGAATAAGGAGTTTAAATTAGCAACCCTTGGTAATGATGCGGGTATTTATGGAGCAGCTAAACTGATCATTGCATAGAATGGTGCATGGTGGATTTGAAGGGTGTTTCGTTCAGAGCGCAGAAGGGTGCATAGCTGATCAGGTATATAGATTGGTTCAGAGCGCAGAATGATGCATAGCTGATCAGTTATAGAGATTCGTTCAGAGAACAGAATGGGGTATAACTGATCAGATATAAAGATTCATTCAGGGCGCAGATAGATTCATAGATGCTCAAGCATAATGTTTCGTTTAGGGCATAGAATGATTTATAGATGTTCCATCATAAGGTTTCATTTAAGGCATAGAATGAGTCGGAGATGTTCTAACGGTATTTCGTTCTGGGCGAAGGAAGGCTGTCAGGCAGCTATGGATGGGGTAATTAGCAGTGATTTAGGAGGCTGGCATTGGAAAATTCGTTTTTAAAAAAATTAATTCAAATCATACCAGAAGAACGGATTAAATTAAAGGAACCTATGAAAAATCATACCTCCCTGCATATCGGTGGAGAGGCAGACTATCTTGCTCTTCCCATATCAACCGAAGAAGTACGTGCAGCTGTTGGCCTGTGCAGACAGGAGCAAATGCCCTATTATATTATGGGAAATGGGAGTAACCTCTTGGTATCCGACTCGGGTTATCAGGGGCTAATTTTGAAGCTGGGTGAGGAATTTTCTCATATTCAGATAGGTGAAGACGGGATTGTCACGGCTCAGGCAGGCGTACTTTTATCGAAACTGGCGAGTGTAATAGCTGAACATAGTTTAACTGGGTTTGAATTTGCCTCGGGAATTCCCGGTACTTTAGGCGGTGCAGTTACGATGAATGCAGGAGCTTACGACGGTGAGATGAAGCATTGTCTCATTGGTGCCAAAGTACTGGATGAGTATGGTACTATACTTGTAATAAATGCAGAGGAATTAAAACTGGGATATCGGCATAGTATTTTACAGGAGAAGGAGTATATCCTGCTGGAAGCAGATATGAAGTTCTCTGCTGGAGAGGAGTCTGTCATCAGACAGAAGATGAAGGAGTTAAACGCACAAAGGCGGGAAAAGCAGCCCTTGGAGCAATATAGTGCCGGAAGTACGTTTAAAAGGCCTCAGGGATATTTTGCCGGTAAATTAATCAGTGATGCAGGGCTTTGCGGCTATCAGGTCGGAGGTGCAGCTGTATCCGAAAAACATTGCGGCTTCTTAATTAATAAGGAGAATGCAACGGCCAGAGAATTTCTAACTCTAATTAGCGATGTGGTAAGAATTGTTGAGGAGAAATACGGCGTTAAGCTTGAGCCGGAGGTTAAGATTTTAGGGGAGTTTTAGGGAAAGAGTTCTTGCTGTTACCTGCAGCGGAAATGGAGACAGGTATGCGATTTGTCATAGTTACTGGCATGTCGGGAGCTGGAAAAAGCTCTGTGCTGAAGATGTTGGAGGATGCCGGATATTTTTGTGTGGACAATCTTCCAATACAACTATTAAAGAAATTTACTCGACTCATAGAACAAGGCAGCCAGTCTGATGTTGCCCTGGGTATCGACATACGAAGCGGACAGGCCTTAAGAGAAATGGAAAGTGTATTGCAGGACATTCATCGTTCCGGATTTGCTTATGAGATTCTGTTTTTGGATTGCTCGCCGGAGGTACTGGTGAAGCGTTACAAAGAGACCAGAAGAATTCACCCCCTATCAGAGGTGGGAAGAGTTGAAAAAGGAATCGCTTTGGAGCGGGAGCGTCTGGATTTTTTACGAAAAAAAGCAGATGTTATCATTGATACCAGTCATCTTTTAATTCGGGAGCTGAAAGCGCAAATTACAAAAATTTATGTTGATAATGAGGAATTTGATAACTTCTTCATTACAGTTTTGTCCTTTGGATTTAAATATGGTATCCCGGTGGATGCGGATCTGGTATTTGATGTTAGGTTCCTGCCCAATCCCTACTATTTACCGGAATTAAAACATTTAACCGGGAATGAGGCTGCGGTGCAGGATTATGTGATGCAGGGAAAAACAGCGACTGAGTTTTTGGATAAGCTGGAGGATATGCTTTTGTTTTTAATCCCTAACTATATAGAAGAAGGGAAAAACCAATTGGTTATCAGCATTGGTTGTACTGGTGGAAAACATCGCTCTGTCACTTTGGTAAATGAATTATATAAGCGGCTGGAACTGAAGGAGTATGGTATAAAGGTTGAACATAGAGATATATCCAAGGACTCCTAAGGTATCTCATTCGCTGGCAAAGGAGGCCGATATGTCATTTTCAAAGGAGGTAAAGGAGGAGCTTTCGAAGCAGGTGAGTAATGCAAGGCATTGCCGGCTTGCAGAGCTTACAGCAATTCTTTCCTGCGAAGGACGGCTTATTTATACGGAAGCTTCCTATTATTTAAAATTGCAGACGGAAAATCTGGTTGTTGCAAGAAAGTACTTTACATTAATCCGAAAAACATTTAATATAAATATTGATATTTCTGTCAAAACTAATAGTACCGCGAAGGATAATCGTATTTATACGCTAATTCTGCGTGATACAAAAGCAGTAGACCTTATTTTACAGGCAACAAAGCTTGCTAGGGCAATTGATGTTGCAAAAGAATCCTTGTTTTTGGAGGAACAACTATGTACTGAAAGGAAACAAGCAGTCGCTAAGAAAACCGGATCAATTGAATTAGGGATTGCAGATTCTGTAATAACTCAAAACGCATGCTGTAAAAGAGCATTTATTCGAGGAGCATTTTTGTCATCGGGCTCAATGAGCGATCCCAAGAAAGCCTATCATTTTGAAATCGTACTTTCAAACTTACCAAAGGCGGAGTGGATACAGGGAATTATTCAAACCTTTTCAGTAGATGCCAAAATAGTACAGCGAAAGAAGAACTATATTGTATATATTAAAGAAGGCTCTCAGATTGTTGATCTTTTAAATATTATGGAAGCTCATGTTGCACTCATGGATTTAGAAAATGTGAGAATACTAAAAGAAATGCGCAATTCAATTAATCGACAAGTGAATTGTGAAGCAGCAAATATTAATAAAACAGTAACTGCGGCATCGAAACAAATCGATGATATCATATTTATTCGAGATAATGTGGGACTGGGCGATTTAGCAGATGGATTAGAAGACATTGCAATACTTCGGGTGGAATATCCGGAGGCGTCTCTGAAAGAATTAGGAGCAATGCTGCTACCACCGATTGGTAAGTCAGGTGTTAACCATAGATTACGAAAGTTAAGTATGATAGCAGATCAATTGCGGGAGCATAAGGAGGAAAATAGTTATGATAACGAAGGAAATAGTAATTAACATCCCTAACGGTTTAGAAGCAAGACCCGTGGCGTTATTGGTTCAGGTGGCAAGTCAATATGAATGCAGTATCCATGTGGCTACGAATGACAAGCGCGTGAATGCCAAAAGTATCATGGGTATGATGAGCATGGGTATATCTTCTGGAGAGAAGGTCACTGTAACAGCAGATGGTCCGGATGAAGAAGCAGCAATTGAAAATATCGAAAAATATTTAAGCAGCAAATAATATTTTTAAAATAAAAAGGAACGGGGCATATGATAGCCTGACGAAACGTCGGGATATGATATGCCCTTTTTGATGAGGGTTTATGATCAGGTGTCGGCTAAGTTGACTTGGATCATAATGGAAAGAGTCAGTTTTGTTCCGCGTCTACTGCATCATCTTAGGATTACCGCATTGACAAGCCTTTAAGCGTAGCATAAAATATAAGTTAAAAGAAGCAGAAGACGTTAACTTTCACATAATAAAGCTTAAGCTTATTCTAGGGCGTGTCTGAAACCCAATGCACCGCTCTGAATGCCCCTCTTTGCTGTATCCTGTGTTGTGGGTTTAGGAACATAGCACTAATATGAACCCTAAAAAGGCGCCTTAACTATCACAAAGTGGAATATTCAGCCTGGAACAAGCAGTTTTCGAAGACACCCTAGTGTAGTTGCAAATTAGTTGAAATGATAGAATGGAGTAATTATGAATTTTACGCATTTACATGTTCATACGGAATACAGCCTTCTTGATGGTTCAGCAAAGATCAAGGAAATGGTTCACCAGGCGAAGGAGCTTGGTATGGACAGCCTTGCTATTACTGACCATGGCGTAATGTATGGTGTAATCGATTTTTATAAAACCTGTCTGGCGGAGGGAATCAAGCCAATTATTGGCTGTGAGGTTTATGTAGCGCCAGGCTCCAGATTCGACCGGGAACTGGGGAATTCAGACGAGCGCTATCACCACCTCGTTCTACTGGCAGAGAATAACAAGGGCTACCAGAACCTGATGAAGATTGTATCCAGAGGTTTTTTGGAGGGCTTTTATTACCGCCCTCGTATTGATTATGAGGTACTTGAGAAATATCATGAGGGTATTATCGCGCTTAGTGCCTGCCTGGCGGGTGTGGTATCTAACAATTTATTGAAGGGCTTTTATGCAGAGGCTAAGGATGCGGCCTTAAGGCTTCAGAATATCTTTGGCGAGAATAACTTCTTCCTGGAGCTCCAGGATCATGGAATGCAGGAACAAAAGAGTGTCAATCAGGGCATGCTGCGGCTTTCCCAGGAGACAGGGATTAAGCTGGTAGCAACAAATGACATTCATTATACCTATGCGGAAGATGCAGACCCCCATGATATACTGCTCTGTATTCAGACGCAGAAAAAGGTAACAGATGAAAGCCGTATGCGCTATGAGGGCGGACAATACTACATGAAGTCTCCCCAGGAGATGTGTGAACTCTTTCCCTATGCCAGAGAAGCTCTTGAGAATACATATGATATTGCAAAGCGCTGTGACGTAACAATTACCTTTGGTGAATATAAATTGCCGGTCTATCCGGTACCGGAGGAGTACTCCGCCTTTGAATATCTCGAAACCCTATGCAAAGAAGGCTTAAAGAAAAGGTATCAGCCTGTGCCCGAAGAGCTGTGGGATCGACTGGACTATGAGCTGGATATTATTCGCAGCATGGGCTTTGTAGATTATTTCCTCATCGTATGGGATTTTATCAAGTATGCGAAGGATCATCAAATTATGGTTGGCCCCGGCAGAGGTAGTGCCGCTGGCTCAATCGTAGCTTATTCTCTGGAGATAACAGATATTGACCCTATTAAATATAACTTGTTGTTTGAGCGTTTTCTCAACCCCGAACGTATCTCCATGCCCGATATTGATATCGACTTCTGCTTCGAACGGCGGCAGGAGGTTATCGATTATGTAACCAGAAAATATGGTAAAGATAAGGTGGTGCAGATTGTTACCTTTGGAACCATGGCAGCAAGAGCGGTGATCCGTGATGTGGGCAGAGCACTGGATCTGCCTTATGCACAGGTAGATACCGTTGCAAAGATGATTCCAACCGAACTAGGCATTACAATTGAAAAGGCGTTGAATGCTAACCGGGAATTAAAACAGCTCTACGAAAGCAACGACGAGGTCAAGTATTTAATTGATATGTCAAAAAGGCTGGAAGGACTGCCAAGACATACCTCCATGCATGCTGCTGGCGTCGTAATCGGTAAAGAAAGCATTGATGAGTATGTTCCCCTTTCCAAATCTTCGGATGAATCTGTTACGACCCAGTTCACCATGACTACCCTGGAGGAGCTTGGACTGTTAAAAATGGACTTTTTGGGTCTTAGAACTCTGACAGTAATACAGAATGCTGAGAACCTGATTCATAAAAATGGAAATAATGCCTTTCACATTGAAGAAATTGATTATTCCGATGAAAAGGTATATGACCTGCTTTCCTCCGGAAAGACAGAGGGTGTCTTCCAGTTAGAAAGTGCTGGAATGAAAAGCTTCATGAAGGAATTAAAGCCCAGGTCACTGGAGGATGTTATAGCGGGTATTGCTCTTTACCGTCCGGGTCCAATGGACTTTATTCCAAAGTATGTGAAGGGGAAAAATGAAGCTGGAAAGATTATGTATGAATGCCCTCAGCTGGAGCCCATCCTTTCACCAACCTATGGCTGTATCGTATACCAGGAGCAGGTAATGCAGATCGTACGTGAGCTGGCAGGCTACAGCTATGGAAGAAGTGACTTGGTTCGTCGAGCCATGTCTAAGAAAAAAGAATCCGTAATGATCAAAGAGCGGAAGAACTTTGTGTATGGCAATGAAGAGGAAGGCGTGCCGGGGTGTATCAGTAATGGTATTTCCGAGACGGCAGCAAATCATATTTTTGATGAAATGATTGATTTTGCAAAATATGCCTTCAATAAATCTCATGCGGCCGCTTATGCCGTAGTATCCTATCAGACAGCCTTTTTAAAATGCTATTATCCGGTGGAATTTATGGCAGCACTTATGACGAGTGTAATTGATAATCCGGGGAAGGTGTCAGAATATATCTATACCTGCAGACAGATGAATATTGAGATCCTGCCGCCGGATATTAATGAAGGAGATGCTGTATTTACCGTATCCAACGGAGCAATCCGCTATGCGCTGGCAGCAATTAAAGGGATTGGTAAACCGGTAATTGGTGCAATTGTTGCAGAACGTGAAGAGAATGGGAAATTTACGAGTCTGAAGGATTTTGCAACCAGACTGTCCGGCAAAGAGGTTAATAAACGAACCATAGAAAGCTTTATTAAAGCCGGTGTTTATAGCGGACTTCACAGCAATCGAAGGCAGCTGATGATGAGTTACGTGCAGATTCTGGATAGTATCGCAGCGGATAAGAAGAAAACCTTGACCGGGCAGATGACTCTGTTTGATTTTGCGGGAGAGGATGAGAAGCAGGAGTATGAGGTTACAATGCCGGAGGTAGAGGAGTACAGTAAAGAACAGCTGCTCGCCTTTGAAAAAGAAGTACTAGGCATATACGTTAGCGGACATCCCCTGGAAGAATACGAAGCCCGGCTTCAAAAAAATATAACCGCATATTCCACTGATTTTGCAATTGACGAAGAAACAGAGAAGCCAAAGGTACTGGATGGAAGTCTTGAGACAATCGGCGGAATGATAACTTCGAAAACAGTGAAAACGACACGAAACAATAGTATGATGGCATTTATCACTTTGGAGGATTTATTCGGAGTAGTTGAGGTTATAATATTCCCGAGGGATTATGAAAAATATAAAAACATGGTGGAACCCGATCAGAAAATCTTTGTTCGGGGAAAAGTAACGGTGGAAGAAGAAAAGGCAGCAAAAATGATTTGCCAGAACATCATCCCCTTTGATCGTATACCCCAGGAGCTATGGATCAAATACCCGAACCTGGAAGCATTTCAAAGGGATGAAGAGGCTTTGTACAGTATCTTAAAGGAATACGATGGAACTGATCAGGTGGTTATTTATTGCGAGGCCGAGAAGTGTATGAAGAAGCTTCCAAAAAGTAGAAGTATTAAGGTGAATTTTGACTTAATTCAACGGCTTAATACAATTTATTCAGTGGAAAATATACGAATCGCAGAAAAGAGTATTGAAAAACTGGGGAAAATAGATTAGAATACTGTAGACTTTATTTATTTGAGACGGAAAAAAGATTTGAAATATTTAATGAAAATGAGTTATTTGTGAGATAGCTCATATGTATGTTTAATTTCCCCGTAAAGGCACATGGAGGTAATAGAATGGGAAGTAAAGTTAAGACGATTGGCGTATTAACTAGTGGTGGAGATGCGCCAGGTATGAATGCTGCGATCAGAGCAGTTGTAAGAACAGCTTTGGGTGCGGGCTGTAAAGTAAAAGGTATCATGAGAGGTTTTCAGGGCTTGCTGGAAGAGGATATCATTGAGATGGATGCGAAAAGTGTATCCGATATCATTCAAAGAGGTGGTACAATCCTTTATACGGCACGTTGTCTTGAGATGCTCAAGCCTGAGGTTCAGGATGTGGCTGCCGAAATCTGCAGAAAGCATGAAATCGATGGCTTAGTAGTAATCGGCGGAGATGGTTCCTTTAAAGGTGCGCAGGTTCTATCCAGAAGAGGAATTAATGCAGTTGGTATACCTGGAACCATTGATCTTGATATCGCCTGTACCGATTATACCATCGGCTTTGATACAGCAGTGAATACAGCAATGGAAACCATTGATAAGGTTAGAGACACTTCTACTTCTCATGAAAGATGCAGTGTTATCGAGGTTATGGGCAGACATGCAGGATATATTGCTTTATGGTGCGGAATTGCTAATGGAGCGGAAGAAATTCTGATTTCAGAGCGTTATGATTATGATGAGCAAAGAATCATCAATAACATTATAGAAAAACGTAAAAAAGGCAAGAAACATTACATTATTGTAAACGCAGAAGGCGTTGGTGACTCCAATGGTATGGCAAAGAGAATTGAAGCAGCCACCGGTATGGAGACCAGAGCAACGATTATCGGTCATGCGCAGAGAGGCGGAAGCCCCACCGCACGAGATCGTCTGTATGCTTCCATGATGGGTGCAAAGGCGGTGGATCTGTTGGTATCCGGAGCATCAAAACGTATAGTTGGTTACAAGAACGGTGAATACGTTGACTATGATATCGAAGAAGGCTTGGCTATGACTAAGGATATTGATCAATATATGTATGACTTGTCAATTAGACTTTCTAAATAAGTAATAATTACGAAATCGAAAATATGTTGCAAATGTTGTAGATTATAAGAACTGGTATACTTCAGTAGAAAGAAAACTGAAGTATACCAGTTCTTTTGTTGGGATGAAGGTGCCTGGTTAAGGTACCTGTCACTAAAAGGTACCTGTCACTATGAACAATTTGTTAATAGCATCTGTTATTGTTAACAAATTATTAACAGTGCCTGTCACCATTTACAAGGTGCAATTTTTACATAATTTACATGTTTTAATTCAAAGAATTTATGGAACGGTATTTTTGTTTGCTCCGTCTAATGTTTGAAGGCAAAAGGAAAGCCTCGCATCCAAATTATCATTTACATCATATGGTTAGACATGTATACTATTCATGTAAATGCCAAATATATTGAAGTAAATTTCTTGATCGACATGTCAAAGCAGAAAAAATTACAAATCTCAGGATAATAGGACAGTTGATAAGAAAAGATAATCGTAGGGGGATAATAGGATGCCAAAGGATGTGCAGACGGATATCCCGGAGAATAAGCCTACGTATGATATTGAGACATTGATTCGCCAGTATGGTAATGATGTATTGCGAACAGCCTACATGTATGTCAAAGATATTCATTCGGCGGAAGATATTTTCCAGGATGTGTTTATTAAAGTAAACCAGAAGCTTTCTACCTTTGAAGGAAACTCCGGCATAAAAACTTGGATTATTAGGATAACGATTAATACTTGTAAAGATTACCTAAAAAGTGCCTGGAACAGAAGGGTAGTACCAATGATGGATTATCAGGAAGATGCCATCATCAGCGAAACAGATTATGATGAAGTGGAAAGTCAGGATACAAAGGAATTGATTAAAAAATCGGTTCTTTCTTTACCGGAGAAATACAAAGAGGTAGTTCTCTGTGTATATTTTCAAGAGATGTCAATCGCAGAAGCCGCAAAGACTCTGCAAATCGCAGAAGGCACCGCCAAGAGCCGGTTGTCCAGAGCAAGAGAAAAATTAAAATCGATATTAGAAGGGAGGATTTCAGATGAGTGAAAACAACAATTATGATGAAGACATCCAGTTGGATGAATTGAATATCAAGTCCCATCTGAACGATTCCCTGGAATTAAGCGGAATTAGTGTTTCGGAGGATTTAATTAATAGAACACTTCTGGCAATTAAAAAGCAGACAGAAGTGCAAGCAGTTACTGAAATAAATGAAAGTCAGAGTGAAAGTAATACAGATAATCAAATCAGTGCAATTAAATTGAATCAGACAGAGGAAGCCAAGAAGCAGAAGGCTTCGGATAAAAAAGTAATTCATTGGAATCGATATGTTCGTGCTTTTGCTGGCGTAGCAGCGGCAATGGTAGTAGTTGCAGTAGGATACGGTCTTGCAAGTAATGGAGCATTTTCCGGCTATAAGACCTCCTCCAGCAAGGATCAGTCTTATGATATGGCGACAAAGGAAGCAGCCGATGAAAATAAGCAAGCAGATATCTCTGAGAGTGCAACCATATTCCAAGGGGAAGAAGCAGTTGGCAATGCTCTTGCTCCAAATGAGAGTGATTCCAAAGTGGATACTTCGTTAAATGCAGACTATGGAGATGCAATTCCTGAAAAGGAAGCTGGGCTGGATCCGAATAGTCCACCAAGTGCAGGTGGCGGAGGAGATTCAACAGGAGCAAATCTTGGAGTAGAAGCTCCGCAATATTCGATTGTTGCGAAAGTTCCCGCAGCGACAAGCAAAGCTGATTCCAAAGAATCAGGAAGTTCAGATAGCAGTACGGGTTCCGTGGGCAGTGACGGTAATGATAGTTCAAGCTTAAGGTCAACAGCACCTTCTATGAAGAAAAGTTTAACTATTCAGGAGATAACCCTATCCTTCCAGGATATTTTTCTGGCAGATCCGACACAGGCCAGTACGCTTACCATCACGGATGAGATAAATCATGTAACGGTATCGCTTACCAAAAGAGAGGATATTCAGAGCTTTTATACTCTTATGGAAAAGCATCAATTTACCTATGGAGATCAGACTGGTGATTCTACTAATTATACAATTGAATTAGTGACACCGGAACCTTCGATGAACCTATATACCATGTATATTGGAACAGACATTGTAGTTGATTATTCCGATAATGCTACGACCAGTCACAGCGTATATACAACAACAAACTTGTCTGAGCTGACAACTGCAATTGAAGAGTTTTGCCAAAAGTATAGTAAGTAAGAAGGCAGAGAAGTAATGGTTGCAGAAATTTAAGAGCTTTTTGAAATTCGATTTTTGAAAGAAAAGAAATATAAGAAAAAGAATATATATAAGAAATATAAAAAAAGGGTTCGTGCATATCCCGTTTCACCGGGAATTGCAGGAACCCTTTCTGTATGACAGGCAAAAGAGCCTGCAGATTCAACTTGTGATGATCCGTATTTATTCTTCCTCTTCGGTAACCTGATCTTCTTTCGGCTCAGTATCATCTTTTTCTTCTGCGGCTGTTTCTTCTTCGTCGTC
>JAEWMZ010000245.1 GCA_023392995.1 Bacillota bacterium | reverse complement strand
GCCGGTGAGATACAGCAGGCTTTCCGCCAAGGTTGTCTTTCCTGCATCCACATGTGCCAATATTCCGACTACCAACTTCTTCATTCCCTGTCTCCTGTTACATTTTTCTTTCTTCTGTGAATCGATGATCGTGAAACCACAGCTTTACCTTTTTATATGATTCCTACCAGTTCCCGAACGTTTTAGCAAATATAACACAATCGTATTTCGTATTGGCTAACAATAGGTAATTGCGAAACTCATTAACGGAAGATATTGTATACACAGCAGATATTGCTTCGAAGCGGAAGCTAAGCCCGAAGGAAGCATTGGGGCGTAGCATTTGTCGTGTATACTATTGCGAAAAGTATATTGTTTCGCAATTGCCTGTGTCTAGCAATGGAAAAAGGAGGTGCTCACACATCTCCTTTCACCCAGCCTTTTTAATAGGTAATTTCGAACTCATTAACGAAAGCTATTGGATACATAACAAATACTGTTTCGCAGCGGAAGCTAAGCCCGAAGGAAGCGCCCCCGCAAAGAAATAATATTGCTGTGTATACAATTACAAATACTATATGGTTCCGTAATTGCCTAAGCCTTTTTACCCTCTCATCTCTAAGAGTTTATTCTTAAGCTCTACTTCAATCCGGTTCAGCTCTACTTCCGCTTCTTTTCTCTTCTGACGTCCTTCCGTCTGTATACGAAGTACTTCATCCAAGGTAGAAATCAAAGATTCATTGGTAACACGAAGGGTCTCAATATCAACAATGCCTCGTTCGGATTCCTTCGCGGTCTCTATGGTAGCAAGTTTTAGTGTTTCGGCATTCTTCCTTAGAAGCTCATTGGTCATATCAGTTACTTCTTTTTGCGCTCTTGCCGCCTGGGTGGAATGGGTAACTCCCATCGCCAGCACCATCTGACTCTTCCAGAGCGGAATGGTATTAACAATGGTGGATTGAATCTTCTCCGCCATCAAGGTATCATTTCCCTGTACCAGACGAATCTGGGGAGCCATTTGTATTGATATAATTCTGGTTAGTTCCAGATCATGTATCTTCTTTTCAAAACGATTACAGATAGCGGTCATATCATTCACCGCCTGAGCATCCTCCGGCAATCCGCTGGCAGCAGCCTTCTGAGCCAGTACCGGTAATTCTTCTGTCAAAACCTTCTCCAGCTTCTTCTTGCCTGCCAGAATATACATGGAAAGCTCTTTGAAATAGGTTTTGTTCAACTCATACATCTTATCCAGCATTGCAATGTCTTTGAGTAATTGAATCTGATTCGACTCTAAGGCTCCTACAATTTTATTGACATTAACCTCTGCCTTATCATATTTTGTTTTTAATGTAGCCAGCTTATTCGAGGTTTTCTTAAAAAATCCAAGAAAGCCCTTTTCCTCTTCTTCCTCTCCAAAGCTTCTTAATTCTGTTACAACATTCGTAAGCATCTCTCCGATTTCACCCAGATCCTTTGTCTTAACATTATTCAGGGCAGATTCTGAAAAATCAGCAATTTTTTTCTGTGCTCCTACACCATATTGCAGGATCTGGCTGGATTTGGTCAGATCGATTTGCTGTGCAAAATTATCGACCATCTTCTTTTCTTCCGGGGTAAGGGTACTTTCATCAAACGCCGGCTTCTCCAGCGGGGCCTTTTCTTTTCCTGCTATATCCGTAAGTAATTCACTTTGTAATGACACATCATCTTTGAATGGTTCAAAGGTCAAGGTAGGCACTTCATTATTCATCGTTATTCCCCCATTTTTTATTTTCTAATATTCTTTTCTGTCAACCCTTCCTGGGCGAACATAGTCTGTAAAACAGAAATATCCGTTGAGATATCCATTGCTGCATCCTCAAAAAGACCATCCAGTAAATTCTCAAAGGCAAGATTGATGGTGTCCATCGTGTCCTCTATTTCCTTTTTCGCAGTTAAGATGTTCTCTCCTGCCACCGGCTGAGCGTCTAAATCTTTATATGCATCCAACAACTTTAAGGTTGTTGGAAGGAAGTACTCTGTAAATTTCTTAATCTCAGGAAACTTTTCCGGATGTGTTTCTACAAAGTCATAGATTCTTCCGGTAACAATCTCCAAACGATCCAGCTTTTGTGAGATTTCTTCTCCCGGTATCGCAATATTGGCATTCCTTATTTTCTGCACAAACTGACGTCCTTCATCGATTGCTTTTCGAATGACAGGATCAAGACTGTCTTTCCCAGCCGCCTGAGTCTTTGCTTGTCCCGCAGATTGGCTGCTGGTTCCTGCAGCTTCCTCCATGCTTTTGGCTTTCATATTCTCCTGGAGATTAAGATACTGCTGATAACTTTCACCATTTAACATAAAACAGGTCTTTTTATCATCCAGATGCCCTTCCGGAAACATACCAATTGCAATCATTTTCTGAACATCTTTTATGGTATATTTCTCACTGCGCCCAGTAGCTGCGGACAAATCCTTAATTAAGCAATAGGTACGCCCGCTCATCTTTGTTATATAACGCTGATATCGCTTTATTCTTTTACGAATTCTGCTTCCATTTGCAGATAAAACCATGGAAACAAAAAAGCCAGCCAACATGCCAAAGGAAATAGGGAATAGTATACCATTTCCTATTACATATCCGACTAAGGCAAGCACACCTGCAGCAATTCCAAAGCCTGTGGTACCAAGAGCACCGAATACAGTTAATAAGGTACCTGCAACTTGTCCCACCGGAACCGTATATTTTACTGGTCTCGCCATTGGCTGATTGGTGTTAAAATTTGCTGTATTGTGGTAGCCTGTGTTGGATTGCCCTGAATTCGTATTGTTACGATAGCTTCTATTATTATAATTCCTTGTGTTATTGTTGTAGTTTTGCCGATAAGCATCCTGGGCTTTACGGTATTGCGAACCATAGGAATTCCCGCTCCGATTACGCTGCGCTTCCTCTGACTTTGAATTCGTATTCTGACTGTTTGGATCGCCGCTTACCTTCCAGGAAGAAGTATTCTGCCTATTGTTTTGCTGCCAGTCACGACCCCGGCCGACTGATTTCTTTACCTCGTCCAGAGCACCATTGACAATATTTCCGATATCACGGTTTAATCTATTAAAATCCCCATTATTTACTGCATCTTGAACAATATTTCGGATTTCATCACCTAAATTTGAGTTCCCCCGATTATTCATCTTCGCCTCCAAGCAACTAGCTATTGAATACTTTTCTTACTTTTTGCTGCATATTGGATTTTATTGAACCATTGCGGGTTCTATAGATACAAAATGCACCATTTTGTAAATCATATCATATCTGTTTTTCGAAATCAACCATATTGATTAAGATATGATCGATTCCTGCCTATAAAATTACTTATTTCCCCAGGGTGTAGATAGAAAAAAACAGCCGCTCCGGCAAAATACCGAACCAGCTATTTTATACGAACGACATTCGACCTCACGGTCGCTGGGTATTGAGTGGGGGGTGAAGCTCCCCTCCCTCTTGAATCCAACTTAAAGATTGCCCGGAATATGCATGGATCTCCTGCTCATGCATAGACTATAGTAAAAATTATATGGAGTTAATCAGCTTATGAAAAAATTTAATATTCAAGGCGCCTTTATCAGTGCCGGTATCGCATTACTGATTGGATTTTTATCCAGTATTTTCGCAGGTAATGCGGGAGAGATTTATGGTACTCTTGAACTCCCGCCCTACTCTCCTCCAACCTGGCTCTTTGGAGTGGTGTGGTCCATCCTCTATATTCTTATGGGCATCGCAGCTTACCTGGTATACATAACACCCTCCAATGCAGAGGATAAAAGAAATGCATTGTTTACTTATGCGCTTCAGCTCTTGGTTAACTTTAGCTGGAGTATCGTATTCTTCCGCTTTCAAGCTTACGGCGCAGCTGTCCTGGTCTTAGCCTTATTGCTTTTCCTGGTAGCACTCACCTTAATGTTCTTCTATAAGATAAACAAAATTGCAGCCTATCTGATACTGCCTTATTTCATATGGCTTCTTATCGCCTATTATTTGAATGTCGGTGTATTCGTATTAAATCTTTAACCGACATGATATCTCCCCTTCGGTACAATAAAAGGGGAATCCGATACAGGATCTTTGATTACGGCACAATTCAGTCCAAAGACCTGCTCAATCAGTTCTTCTGTAATTACATCCGAGGGTGAGCCCTGAGCCAACAAAGTCCCATTTCTAACGGCAAAGATATAATCCGCATACCGGGCGGACAGGTTGATGTCATGAAGAACCATTGCAATCGTTGTCCCCCGCTTGCGGTTTAAGTCCGTTAACAAATCAAGGATTTCAATTTGATACGTAATATCCAAAAATGTAGTTGGCTCATCCAGAAGCAGGATGTCTGTCTGTTGTGCCAAAGCCATTGCAATCCATACTCTTTGTCGCTGGCCGC
The DNA here is from genome assembly GCA_023392995.1 of Bacillota bacterium. GTDB lineage: Bacteria > Bacillota > Clostridia > Lachnospirales > Lachnospiraceae > Mobilitalea. Next base: position 27,590 of record JAEWMZ010000245.1, on the reverse strand, counting down.
CTGATAATTCATCAACACTGCGATTTGCAAGCTCTGTAATCCCCATGATATGCAGAGCCTCTTCCACCGCCTCGTAATCTTTCTTATCCATCCCTTTGAATAGTGTCTGATAGGGAAATCTTCCTCTTGCCACCAGATCCGAAACCGTTATTCCTTCCGGAACCACCGGTGATTGGGGCAGCAAACCCAGCACCTGCGCTAATTGCTTGGAGGGAATTGTTCCGATCTGCTTTCCGTCCAAAACAATTTCACCGGAAACAAGCTTGATGAGTCTGGCCATCGTCTTTAGCAAGGTAGATTTACCACTTGCATTTGCTCCAATAATGACACTGATCTTATTGCTCGGTACTACCAGATTAATGCCATTGACAATTACTTTCTTATCATATCCGGCAACAATATTCCTGGCTGATAATTGCTTCCCGTTACTCATACTGTTCCTCCTGTCCGATTCATGCGTATCAATAAAAATAGTAAGTAGGGTGCACCTAAAATTCCGGTAATAATTCCAACCGGAAAACGAGTGCTAAAGGCGAACTGGCCTATGATATCCGCTGCCAACACCAGCACCGCCCCTACCAAGCCTGAAGGAAGCGCTGTGGGCGCTCCAGCTCCGACCAGCTTACTAGCAATCGGTCCTGACAGAAAGGCTACAAAGGCAACCGGCCCTGTTACTGCGGTTGCAAATGCAATTAGAAACACTGAGCTAAGCACCAGAATCAAACGAACCACATCCGTTCTTAAACCCAGTGAAATAGCCGATTGTTCTCCTAATTCCAGTACCTTCAGATGGTTGTCCAGTAATACAATGATACTTCCAAAGATCACAACAATCAGAAACAATAGGGGTATATCCTCCAGTTTTCTTCCGTTTAAGCTTCCACTCATCCATCGAAGGGCTGCGGGTACATCGTATTGATTGGCCCTTAGGAGCAGGAAGGAAATGACTGCATTTAGCAGCGCTTGTATTCCAATTCCGATAAGAATCAGCCTGCCTCCGGAAAAGCTTCCGCCTCTGGAAAGAATATATAACAAGGCTGCAACCAGAAGGCCGCTGATTACCGCTATTATCGACACGGTATTCCCACTGATTTTCAGAACCAGAATGCAAAAAACAGCAGCCACACTGGAGCCAGAGGTGACCCCAATAATATCCGGACTTGCCAATGGGTTTCTAAGCATTGTCTGAAAGGTACTTCCAGCTATACCAAAGGCAATGCCCACCAGAAGTCCCGAGAGCATTCTGGGTAAGCGCAAAGTACCGATGGCAAAGGTAGCCCCCTGAATCTCCTCTCCCAGAATAACTCTAATCACTGTGGTCAGCGGATACTGCTTATTTCCAAAGACCAGCAGAATACTGGCAAGAATGATGGTTGACAGCACCAGTAATAACGTAACTATAATAAATCGTTGTCTTCGCTTTTTATATCCAAGTTTTATTATATCTGAATTCGTATTTGTCATATCGCTCGTACCTTTGCTCTCATTGCAATCAATATTAATATCGGCGCCCCGAAAAAGGCTGTAACAATACCAGCTTCCAGCTCTCCCGGATTCCCCAGCAGTCTGCCAATAATATCGGAAATCGTTAATAGCAATGCTCCCCCCACCGCAGACATAGGAACAATATACTTAAGATCCGGCCCGCAGATCAAACGCATGGTATGGGGAATCATCAGTCCTACAAAAGCAATCGGCCCGGCCAATGCCGTTGTGGCACCGCAGAGCAGGACGCCTGCAAAAGCACAGATTAATCGGACTATGCCTGTATTAACACCTAACCCAGTTGCAACCTCATCTCCTAAGGCTAATGCATTTAATGCCGGGGTCGAAAAGATACCGATTGCCATTCCAACAACCAGAAAAGGTAATACGGCAGCGATTCCCTGCCAGGTAGCTCCGCTGACACTACCCACCTGCCAGAAGCGATAGGCCTCCATAACCTCAGTTCTTGGGAGAATAACCGCACTCACCAGTGATGCAAGAGCCGCACTGGTTGCTGCACCGGCTAAAGCCAGCTTAATCGGAGTAGCCCCACCATATCCCAGGGAACCGATTCCGTATACGAAGATTGCGGTTAGCCCAGCACCTGCCAGGGCAAAGCCAATATATTGCCCCGCCGTACTTATCTGAAAGAATGCGATTCCACTTACAACGAATAAGGATGCTCCTGTATTTACACCCAAAATACTGGGATCAGCAATGGGGTTCCTTGTAATTGCCTGCATCAGAGCCCCGGAGACCCCAAGGGAGGCTCCGGCAATCAGGCTGAAAACAGTTCTGGGAATTCTCTCCCGAACCACTAGTGCAGAAAAGGAATCGCTCTGCGGGTTCATTAAAGCATCGATCACACTTTGGAATTCTACATGTCTAGCACCAAAGGCCAGGGATGCAACGATACAAAGTGCCAGACTTAGAATACTACCCAGAAGTAGAAGAACTATTTTTGTAAATCTCATTTCACTTTATCAGCTGCCTCTCCGATGATTGTCAGGTATTCATCAATGGTTGCGGGTATTGATAGCGCACTTGGTGTACCAGAAGCAGCAAGTGGTGTATCTGACGCAATGAGCGCCACTGCACCATTTTTAACTGCCGGAACGGTGCCCAGAAGAGAATCCGCCTGTAATGCTTCCAGCAAGGAGGAATCACCATATACAATGAAAATATCAATATCCTTAAGCACCTCTGCATTTTCAGCACTTAATTCCAGTGCAAAGCTACTGGAATCCTTCGCCATATCCAATACACTTTGAGGAAATGTCATTCCCAAATCCGTTAAATATGCAGCACGCGGATCAGTAGGTAAATAGATATAGAACTTTCCAAGATCTGCCGGGCTAAAATAGAAAAACGCGGTAGACTTTCCATTAATCTGAGGATAAGCACTTACCTTCTCTGCAATCAGCTGCTCTAACTGAGCTACTAAAGCTTCCCCCTCCGACTTCATTCCCATACCAGTAGCATCAATAACGATTTGGTCACGCCAGTAGGTCTGCCAAGCCATTGTTGGAAATGCTACAACAGGTGCAATCTCAGATAACATATCATACTCTTCCTGTGTAATTCCTGAGTAAGAAGCTAAAATAACATCCGGCTGCGCATCGTTAATGGCTTCATAGTCCAAACCATCCGTATCATGAAAAAGAGCCGGTTCGTCTACACCTAATTTCGTAAAGCCTTCTTTGGTCCAAGGCAATAAGCCACTGCCATCAACAACGCCATAGTTTGCTTCCGATATACCAACCGGAACCACGCCAAGCGCCAAAGGAACATCCTGATTCCCCCAGGATATTGTAGCAATCCTCTCCGGCTTGCTCTCAATTACGGTTTCTCCATAAGCATGCTTAATTGTGATAGGATATTCTGTGGCCGTTGCTGCAGGTGCCGCCTCACTTACCGGTGCTTCTGTAGCTGCAGGTGTTGCGGCTGCTTCTTCTCCCTCTCCCGCTTCCTTTGGTGTTGACTTAGCGCAAGCGGTTAGGGATAACACAAGTGCAATGGATATAATTGAAGTTATTGCTTTTAATTTCATATGTACTCTCCTTTGGTTTTCATATTTTGCTTTGGTAAAGCAAATTTATATTGGTAGTTTTTAACCAGCTCATTTAGCATATAGGAAAACAAAAGGCTTGTCAAGCATTTTGATATTGATTATCATTATATATTATCAAAAATAATACCGAGAATGTCCCTGATTATTGCCTTATTTACATAAGAAAGATGATATGAAAGTCAATAAAAATAACCTTTGAATAAAAAAATGAGAGAACTGAAAAGGTAGTCTTCAGTTCCCTTATTTTTAATTCAAAGGTTATTCTTTGTTACTCTTTCTAGGGCTGCCAATAAATCAGAATATGATCTCCCTCCTGCACAGGTGCCGTAAAATCAACTCGAACTCCATTGATCTCAGTAACCAGCTCCGTTCCTTTCATCACAGAAAGATCAAAGTAATAAAAATCAAAGATATCAACAAAAATATAATTGTCCTTATGCTCCAGCTTAACCACGGTAGAATTCACCGTAACATAAATGTCTCTGCCGGAATTACTCTTAACTGGCGGCTTCTCAGGCTGTTCCGCGCTAACTGCCTTTTCTTCAATGCTTTCAATAACGGCCTCTTCTGTATCCGCCGTTTCCACTTCTTCCGAAAAATCCACTTTCACCGGCGAAAGGTTATTTAAATTGCAGGTAATGCTAAAGTTCTCATAGACCTTTTCCTCCATACCTACAGCCACGTTATTAACATGAATTTCACCCTGATATTGAATATCCATAAATTCCAATACCTGCTGGAGAGTATAATAATTTAGCATCTGAATCTCATCCTGATCCTGTATACTATAATACTCCGATACCAGAGTTCCATTCACCTCTATAAACTTGGGACAAAGAATCTTTGAACCATTAAAGGTAATCGTAATCGTACTGTGATATTCTGGAAGCTGCCCGATGGTACAAACCGCATCCGCTCCTACGGTGGATTCTACAATTTCTATCTTATCATTTTGAAGAATGCGATGATTTAGTCCCACACTCTCACCGTTCAGCTTAATATGGGCAGCCTCTCCCAATTCTCCCCGCACCATGCGCGGACTTCCATTCAACATAAACTGAATTGGCTTACCCCTTCTCGGAAATAGCTTATCATTGGGAAAGCCCACTTGAATCGCAGCATCCGATATGGTCAGCTTATCATTATCGTATAATTTCACCCTCACTCCATTCACTGTGACAAAGATGAAATTATTACTTTTTTCATAAAAGGTAAGGCAGATACCAATTGGAGTAACGAGAAGAGAATCCTTCTTAATCTTTTCCTGTAAAAAGGTAACATTGCCAAGCACCTCTTCACCGCGAAGTGCGACACGATCCTGGGGTAACTCCAGGTAATGAGCCAGGCTTGTGACAAAACCAGGAATCTTCCCCCCTCCGCCTACAACAAATACGGCACTGACGGATTTTCCGCCATTCAGCTCTATAATTTTATCTGCAACACTTTTTGTAATCTTATGTACCACATCGGACACTGATTCCAGTATTTCCTCTGAACTTAATTTGTATTTTGTCCCCATAATATCCTTATAGGAAACACTTTTCTTCTTAAGGCAGGAGGTCTTCATAGCCTCCGCCACATTAAATTCCACCAAATACCTCTGGGCAATTGCCTCCGTAATCTCATCACCTGCAAATGGAATCATTCCATATGCCACAATACTTCCGTCCTTTGTAATGGAGATATCCGAGGTTCCTGCCCCCACATCCACCATGGCGATATTCAATAATCGAAAACGCTCCGGTATTGCCACATTAATCGCTGCGATAGGCTCCAGCGTAAGGCAAACCACCTCTAGCCCTGCTGCTTCCACTGCGGAATAAAGTCCATTGATTACCTCGTCCGGCAAAAAGGTCGCCAGCAGCTGAGTCCCTATTTTATTCCCTTTATGACCCAGGAGCTTGGCCATCTGATAGCCATTCAGCGTATAGTGAATGACAGAATATCCCACACAGTAGAAATTAATCTTTTCTTCCTTAAACTCTTCTCGGAGTGTCTCATAAGCCTTCTCTACACCAATTAAATCAAGGGATTGGATATGTTCTTCATTTATGGTAGTTTCACTAATAAAGTCATATTCTGCTTCCACCTGAACCGTCTTTAGTACACGTCCTGCGGCAGCAATGCAAACCTGAGTTAATTTGCGGCCAATCTGTCGCTCCAGCTCTTCTTTCACCGATCGAATTGTCTCAGAGACCTGTGCAATATCATGAATCTGTCCATCCATCATCGCTCTTGTCTCATGCTCCCTGATGCACTGAGCCATAACAATGAACTGATTGTTCTGCTTTCGATAGCCTACCGTACCAACAATGCTTCTTGTTCCTATATCCAAACCAAATACGAGATGTTCCGGGTATTTTTCATATTCCATCCTAAACCTCCGCAGGCTTTCTTTATCCGTCATGCCTGATTGCATTTTAATATTATTATGAAAATGATAGCAGATTAAATGATAAAAATCAAGTTGCATCGCCATGAAACTCAGGGAAAACGGGTGATTCCGGGATAATTCGACAGCAATAGAACAATTTGATTTCGCGCTATTTTGCGGAGAGGGTGATATTTAAAAAATTGAAAAGAATGGAAAAGAGACAGCATCCCAGCAGGGCTATAGGCCATATCCCTTTTCCATACGGTTAATGAGCTTGGAAAGTGCCCTAATCGCTGGTGCTCCATCGATTACATCATGGTCTACTGAAACGGTCAGATTGAGGTACTCTCTTACTTCAATCTGATTGTTCTTTATCCCTGGCTTTTTTATGACAGAACCAACCGCAAAGGCTAGCGGGTGGATACTTTCAGGAATTACCCAGCCGTTTATTTTTCCCATCATACCTACGGAGGTTATCATTACTGTGCCCATATTCTGCTTTGTGATGAATGGGTTATGAAGCATCTTCCCCCATACCCCTCTTCTTAGAAAGCCTGGGAGCCGATAATAGAATTTCATCAGATATTTATTTTTCATTTCTCCGAGAACATAATTGCCTTCATGCATTATACTTTGTTTTTGTGCCGCCCGAATTTCTTCTGTGATCTCTGCTATACTCTTTTCATTTGCTTTTCGAATGACATATGGCAGCGGAACTTTTTTTCCTTGAAGCGTTCTTTCTATCATGATCGATATATCTACATCATTAAATACAACAATGTTCTGCTTACCTTTTCTGATTCCATGGATAGCTCTATTTTGTTCTACTGTTTTACTGATGCAATAGATTAGCCAGGCGTTGAAGGAGATGTCCTCATTCTTTTTCTTCTTTTCCCGTATCATACTCCTGGCATCTGTTACATCTAGTTCGATTAATGCTTTGATGCTATTCCTATTGTGGCTTATGATGCCAATATCGATGGTCGCCAATCTGCTTGCCGGGAAGCGTTCGATTTTGTAGGTGCCAATATGATTCATGGATTGTTTCTCCTGGTATAATTTAGATGACTGTTGGTGTGATGGGTTCCTACGGTACTGAAATCTCAATGCCTCAGATTTATATACGTATCACGAATAATGTAAATGCCGGAAAATATAAAATACTTTGTTGTAATTATTTAACTATTGTATCACGCTTATTATAATTATATCACAAGATATTTGGAAATAAAAAATCTAAATTTATCATTAGCTTATTATTAACAATATGTTATTGTTCAAGCGGCTTCTGCTTAGCCGATGGGGTATTATTTTAACGATATTTAAATACAGCATCTGTTATTGTTCAAGAGGCTCTGTGATCCCACGGAAGGGTTTGGATAACTATTTAAATACAGCATCTGTTATTGTTCAAGTTTCTCGGCAGTCTTCACCCGCGCAAGAATAAGATGATTTAAATACAGCATCTGTTATTGTTCAAGCATCTTTCTGGAATCTCTTCTTTACCTTTAGTTTCAGATTTAAATACAGCATCTGTTATTGTTCAAGTTGCTGGAGCAGCTGTAGCAACCTGGTAATAACGTAATTTAAATACAGCATCTGTTATTGTTCAAGAATGCCGTAGCAACTGGTGCTCCTATTTTTGTAAGATTTAAATACAGCATCTGTTATTGTTCAAGGCAAACAGTGGATAAGGACGGTAATAATCTTACACTATTTAAATACAGCATCTGTTATTGTTCAAGAGAGACAATGTATAAGCTTTATGCAAGATATACATATTTAAATACAGCATCTGTTATTGTTCAAGAAGTAGACAATATCACAGATATGGAGGATATGCAAATTTAAATACAGCATCTGTTATTGTTCAAGAACAATAGACAGCGAGTATCTACATGCATACCCTATATTTAAATACAGCATCTGTTATTGTTCAAGTACGATAACCCAGAGCTATTACAGGAGGTAGATACAATTTAAATACAGCATCTGTTATTGTTCAAGATATTAGGACTTGAAGCCCTGGACGTAAACAGCAATTTAAATACAGCATCTGTTATTGTTCAAGATTTATTGGTAAGAGGATTAATTGATAAATTAATATTTAAATACATCATCTGTTATTGTTCAAGCATAAATAATCATACAAAGAAAATTGTTGTAACAAGATTTAAATACAGCATCTGTTATTGTTCAAGCTTCTATTCGACTACGATGAACCAGAATATACATAATTTAAATACAGCATCTGTTATTGTTCAAGAGGCAATTCATGCGCTAAGGCAGCAGGAGCCTTTAATATTTAAATACAGCATCTGTTATTGTTCAAGTCTGTTACCAGCCAAGCTTCCATTAACTGTTCCAATTTAAATACAGCATCTGTTATTGTTCAAGTTGACTACGGTCTTGGAGGTTTTTTAAATGGAGGATTTAAATACAGCATCTGTTATTGTTCAAGAACTTTTACCTCATACGGTAATTGCTGCATTGCATTTAAATACAGCATCTGTTATTGTTCAAGGTTATGGCTCTGATCCATTGCTATTATCAATCCAGATTTAAATACAGCATCTGTTATTGTTCAAGACATTGGTCCTGGGGGATGAATTCAGCGTTCAGAATTTAAATACAGCATCTGTTATTGTTCAAGGGTTCTACGGTTCAAGGAAGCGAAGTAGTAAACCATTTAAATACAGCATCTGTTATTGTTCAAGAAAAGATCCGGATTTTAGCCTGGCTGCTATATGCAAATTTAAATACAGCATCTGTTATTGTTCAAGTATCCAACCATTGTACCTCCGTTGTACTTATGCCCATTTAAATACAGCATCTGTTATTGTTCAAGCTGCGTTTGGTTATAAAATTGTTAAAATACAAGGATTTAAATACAGCATCTGTTATTGTTCAAGATTGACTAAGGATTTGAGTGTGTCAATGTATAATGGATTTAAATACAGCATCTGTTATTGTTCAAGGCATTTATGTTGTATCTTGTTATCCATAATATGAATTTAAATACAGCATCTGTTATTGTTCAAGACGAATGTGTATATGAAGCTACATGGTATAGCTGAATTTAAATACAGCATCTGTTATTGTTCAAGTTTAATGTATAGCCTTTTTGTTGTAACCTTTACAAATTTAAATACAGCATCTGTTATTGTTCAAGTGGAAATTCCAAAGGATTCTAATGGTGTACCTACTAATTTAAATACAGCATCTGTTATTGTTCAAGACTCTTAAAGCGTCAGCAGATGTTGGAAGGAGATCTATTTAAATACAGCATCTGTTATTGTTCAAGACAGAAACACCAACTAATATTAGCAAAATAAACAGATTTAAATACAGCATCTGTTATTGTTCAAGGGTGTTAAAGGTGGACGTACATCTAAAGAATTAATATTTAAATACAGCATCTGTTATTGTTCAAGTACTAGAAAATATCGCTTTTCATTTAGATCATAACTCTAAAACACCGCAAAATCAACTGTTTCAGAGAATTTTACCAGGCTCAGTATTACTTCGGTAAAAAAGCGTCACTTTTAGCTATAAGCCTAATAACAAGCCCCTTTCATGCCCTGCAACATTTCTACCGCCTGGTAAAATTCTTATATAATCAATTCTTCTCCTGTTTCATTTCTCTTATTTCCTAATACGTCCTCGCCATATACATTATCATTTTTAAGTTTAATAATACACACAAAATCTTCTTCATCATGAATCACTTTTTTTAAATCATTTTTAAGAGAAATTAACTTTGAAGGAGTAATCTCTCCACGGAAAACTGACTTTTGAAAATGAGAAAGGTATTTTTTACATATTTTGAATACCTTAGCAACTCTCTTTTCATTAACATCATAAAAAAGGAAAGCATAGTTAAAATTATAATTATCTTTCTTCACTTTAGCACCTATCCTTTAGGTTGAATGGTCTAAATTCTTGTCCTTCCAAAATGCACTTAATCAATTTATAACAATCCAGTTTAATGGCTGTCCGATATGTCACTTTTCTTCCTAATTTAGAATGAAGAAATGGAGTCTCTAATCTCTCTTCAAATGCTTGGATAAAAATATTTCTCCCTTCTTCATTCAATAAACAGTAATTATACTTCTTTTCAAAATGCTTATCCACCTGAAGTCTTCTATTGTTCACTAAATCAAAAATGGTGCGAAATACAATAACCGGTTTAAAAACCTCGCTGACATCCAAACTCAAAGAAAACCTTCTCTCCGCCAGCTCATGCAAGAAACTAATTCTCTGATCCAGATGAGTGTGATATATTGCCGTGACAGTTTTACCATATAGCAAAGTATTACCAAAGGATATCAATGCATTGACTGGATTATCAGGTGGCCGTTTCACTCTGCGATTAAATGCAAAATCCTCAGGTAATATATGTACAAACTGACTATAAAATCTCTGCCAGATCTCACCCTCTACTTGTAAGATTTGTTTTATCTGTTCTGCCTGCTCTAATCTTTCCCTGCACTCTTTTCTCAGCCAGTCGATTGTTTCCTTGGTTTCTTTCTTATCATGTTTATAATAATGATAAAGTACCTCATAAATGTTATCTGCAATTCCATTTACAAATGCTTTCGCAATTACCAATCTCTTATCACGATAAGCCTCTACCTGCTTTACTAATAACTTCCCACTGCTATAATGTTCTTTGGGATAAAATGTTCCACTATAGCCTTCGTAGTAGTTATAAAAATGCATAATGATATTATTTTGTGCCAGAAAATCTAGTAATTTTGTATTAATACTTACTTCCGACATACAATAAATCTCTTTCGTATTTTCCACCGGAATGTACACGTTCTTACCATTCTTACGAAAGCAAAGAGAATGATCCATTCTGCTCAATTCTCCCATAGAGGTGATATATCTGGTGCTTCCCATTCGTTCTCCTCCTATATAAAACAGTATTCATAATAGGCACATTTCTTGCATTTTGGCATTTGGGCGGCAACGGGTACTTCGGGTTGCCCCAACAGTGTCTCTATTTCTCTTATTACCAGTTCTAATTCCCGCTCTTTACTATCATCCAACTCCACATAAACAGTATTTTTACTCTTATTCTTTTCTATAAATTCTAATCTGCCTTTCTTAATTATTCCTTTCTCCTTCAAGATTTTCAAATACAAGAGCACTTGCCAGGTTGATGCATTCACATCAGCATCTGACTTTTTGATTTCTGTAAGATATTCACCTGAAATTTTATCTATTTTTATATTTTCGATGCTAATTTCTGTTTCCTTACTCTGCCGTTGTTTCACTTCATGTATTGCTTTTCCAATTTTGACATCTTCACTATTGTCTTCCATATTGACACGGTTACCATGCAACCAGCATTGTCTTTTACAATGAAAATAATAATTGATTATTGTTCCATTAACCTTCATTGGTTCACCCCTTACATTGTTTATTCATTCCATCCTATTTCAGATCAGCATGAGGTAGCCTATATCTTTCAGTCCTATTTTCGAAATAGCCAATTTTATATTTACAGAAAAACGTCACCATCAAATTTTTCTCTTACAAACCTGCCATTCTCAAAGTAACGATCCGTATCCGAAAGATAATACAAATCACCAATATGCTTTTCATAAGGAAAGTCATTTTTCCTGGTCTTATAAATGAAATGATTCAGCTTTGTAGAAGCTTCCTGCAATTTGATTCTTTTCTCTGCATATCCCATCTCATTATCTTCTAGCAAGTCAACATAATGATTCCATACCTCTTCACCATCCAGTTCCTCGGTCTCACTGACTTTAATTGTCCTACTAAAAAAGATACTATATTGGAATTGTTCATCAATCAAGTTCATCCTTTTTGCTATCGATAAAAAATCAAACTTACTTACGCTATTTTCCACAAACTCATGAAATCCATCTGAGCGGTTCGCATGCTCTATCAAATAAGCTAAGATCCTTTCATAGTATAATCCAAACTCTTTATTCATAAGTACGCTTCTGATTTCCTCATTCGAAAGAGTGTGTATCCTTTCCTTTCGCACATCTCCTTTGTAGAGTATCTCCGCAGCATCCAGATTAAAGAAATATACTTGTCCTACTTCCTGCTCCTTTAAGAAATGCCTATTGACCCGCCCAAGGAACTGTTCCTCCGAATCCAATAAGGAAATATCTTTATAACCGATGTTAGAATCCAGATCTACTCCCGCTTCAATTACTTGAGTTGCAATTAAAATGATATTTTTTCGTTCCTTAAATGCCTTAATGATTTGTTTTCTTTCATAGGAAGAACTCTCTCCGGTTATTAACATGACCTCTTTATTCTCTATTTCTAATTCACAGATTCTTTTGTAGGCTTCATCGGCACTTTTTCTATAAATGAATTCCATCAATATATTGATACTATCTTTTTTTGCACTCTCCGCTACATGTTCAACTAAACCATCCATTACATCTTCATGAGTATCCAATAAATCAAAATGTAATTCTACACGGTCTTTGAAAATAGGATTGCTAAAATACTTCTTCCGATCCTGTATCAAGCTTATTGCACGTACCTCTGTATCGATAAGCTTGCTGAGATTTGGCAGCGTAGCTGACATTATGATGACTTTGATATTTAATACTCTTGCATAATGATTCAAAAAAGTAATGATTTCTTTCCAGATACTATTTTTATAGCTTTGAATTTCGTCTAGAATAATCACACTATTTGCTATCTGTGCCAACGGAAAAAGATCTTCCTTATCCGAACCAAATAGAAACCGGAACAAGCTGACATGCGTTGTTAATATCATTGGATAATGAAGAAACTGCCTGTCCAGCAATGATCTGACATAGTCAGTATTTTTTGACATTACGTCACTCTCTTCTATTTTCTCCAAATCATTCTTATCAGAATCTCTCTTCATTGTTCTAATAGGAACAAGAGAATTAACGACTGCAATATCATTTATTTTCTCGCTATCACTAAATATTTTGCTAAGGTTTTCCATATTCTGCTCAATCAAAGTATTGAACGGATAGACATAAAAGATTCTATTTAACTCACTGTTGTGCTCCAGCATACGGAAGGCCAAATTAAAACTTACCATACTCTTACCTGAACCGGTAGGAGCCTCCAGGTAATAGATACTTTCTCCCGGATTTTCGAGAAAGCTTGTTTCTGCATCTAAGAATAGTTCATTTCTTAATACATTAATATCTTTCAGATTATCATAAGTCTTTTGCTTTCCATATTCATTTTCTTCATAACAGCGAATACTCCGATAGAGCCTTTGTTGTTTAAATACATCATAAAATTCTCTGATATCCTTAATCTCACCAAAATCCTTAACTTCTCTTTGATTCTTAAATTCTGTGGTAGAATAATAATCACAGGATAGCAGCAAAGATGCCACAAATCTGATATATACATAAAGTTCAAAAGACACTTCTTTTTTCTCGGTCTCCCAATATTTAATTTTTTTATCCATGGACATAAGTATATTTTCCAAAGACTGTTTACCCTTGTCAGGAAAAATATCTTTACGATAACTTTGCCGATACAAAGGTGCTTGCTCCATAAAGACTCGATTACCTTCTCCGTCCGGCTCTCTCAATTTCTTTATGAATGTGTTTAGGCTATCAAGGCCTCCATGATGCTTAGAAATGACATAAGCGTTCATGATTAAGAAGATCGATAAAATTGCACGTTCCTTTCCAGAGGGAATCTGATCTATCTCATTATAAAATTCATTTATATATATTACTGCGGAAAGCATGGAGTGATTACTATTATTAATCTCTATATCCTTATTAAAATTCTTGTTCTTTAATATTTCACGCTGATAATTGCAATTTATTTTCCCAATATCATGTAGATATATGGTATGAAAGAGCATTTTTCGATACAGCTCTCTTCCATCTTCACTCGCTCTAGCAAGCCATTGTTCTTCCATCCCTTTGAGGACATGATCCAGTTGTTTCTTTTCTATGATTCTCCTCAAATACTTAGTACATAATTCAGTGTGCTCCTCTAAGGTTTCCGTTCTTCTCAGTTCTCCAGTATGCGCTAATATTAACTCAGGTCTGTATAAAAGATCCGAGAACCTCTTCTTCTCAATATCACCAAAATAATACAAGATACCATGCCCCTTTCCGATCCTAAAACAAATTACACCCAAAATCAGTTTGATCCATCGAATCTTTGATTCGATAAAGTCCTATCGGACCAAATTTGTTACCATAAAAGCTCGGTTAAACAAACTAAATCAGATAGGACTTACTTTTCTATGCCTTAGAAGAAGTTAAGACATCTTCCATCATGCTGATATACAATTACTTCACTGGGGCTGAAAGCTTCCTTTAATACCACCCTCCCATTGGTGAATACGAACGGCGCTACAATATATTGGTTGGTCGTTTTTTCTAATGCAACCGGCAGCCGCTCTTCATATTTGTAACTTCTCTCTTCTATTCGACTAAAATCATCCCAACCACCCTCCTCACTTTCCATAATCTCCTTATGGGCTTGAAAGAAATCTTTCAAATACAGGCTATCGATGTAAAGAGAACTCTTTAAATCTATCGGCTGTAAATCTACCACCTCGGCTTTCTCTATTACAGCTGGATGATCATTCTTCCCTAAATACGGAATAAATACAGCTCTAGATTCTAAGATCCATTTTGCAATATCCGCTTCCTCTTCTCCTTGGAGTAAGAGATAAATGTCCCAACATGGATTTTCAAGCCACTGCTCGCTGACAATCAAATTACCGTCTGCATTCGCATAACCAACCGTGTTATTAAATCTTTGAATCTTTTTACTAAAGTAACCTCTTTGAACGGCATTCCTAGCAGGTGTTGCATTCTTCACACCATTCTCCCGCCTATCCTGTTCTTGCCCTTCAGGAGTTTGCAATTGCGGTACAATGCTAACTCTGATATTTCTAAGCTTCTCATAAAATTCTGGAAACACCTTATCTTTATCCCTGATCTGTTGGTTATATCCTCCATATCCCATGATAGCCCCCAATATTCCCATGAAAGCTATCTTATGAACATGTCCATAGGTGAAATAAAAATAACTGTTAACATCCGGTTTTTTAAAAAAAGCTGTTTTCCCTTTTAGAGTAAATTTTAATGCTTTCATAGCTACTCCTATCCGCCCATTAAAAGGCCTACAGCATATTCACCTCTTACAATTCGCCTCCGGTAAAAATATTGTATTCCTTACGATTGTCCAGATGCTGCTCTACCTTTATGGTATATGGATTATAATAAATTTCAACATTTTTAATTCTACCGCCAAGCTGATTAAGTAAATCATCGAGTTTTAATTGTACTATATTCAATGAATCTTCTTTTATAAAGGTTACATATTGAGAAAGATCTGGAAGATATAAATCCGCCTCTGTCTCAACAAAAAGTGCAAATTCATTTTCACACCCCATCTTTGCATTGGTACTGAATGCTGTAGCTGCCACCAGCACCGTTTTCTTAAATGTCTGATAATCTGCTTCCGTATATCCTTCTGTTACTCCAAGTTCAACAAACTCGTCATAGGCAGTCGGATTAATTGAAAAAGGATAAAAATAATGAGCTTCATCACTTACTATCTTAGTTCCAAGTGTTGTAGCCTTGGCATCCTCCTTTTCCTCTTTTTTGACTCCAGTCTTGTCCGAATCATCACGGAAAGGCGAGAGAATCTGCTGTTCTAAGGCATAGGAAGCTTCATACTTATTCATTCCTTGTCCTATTTGTACCGCTCCAGTGATAGATATATTATTACCTTTTTCCGCAAAGGTAGCTCCGAAATTCTTCACATCCAATGCCATAAAAAGATTCTTTAAAACTTCGGTCTTGTCCTTCACCTGGTTTCCGTCCCTGCCAAAAAGAAAATCATAGCGTTCCGTCAACGATCTTGGTATGTAATCAATCTCACCTTTTTTCCCATCCTGCTTCTTTAGTGATTTGATATAAAGCACCTTTTCACCCTGCTGATTCCACATAGCCTTAATGGGATACTTTAATGCCTTATCACTTCCAAAAATGCTTCCATCTGAGGTTGTCTTAGGGTATCCTGTAAAGTCCGCATTCCAATTGCTCATTCTTGAAACAATTCCAATGATTCCATATACTCGTTTCTCCATCTCATATCCCTCCATCAATCTGTTTCTTTCTCTGTATCTACTTCTTTCGCATCCTTATTATCCGAATCTTCAACCTCATAAATTAAGCTGCTATGCAAAAATCCTGCAAGCAAAGCATCTTCATCAACTTCCTGATTCTGTAAAATATAAAGACAAATCATACCATAGAGATTATGAAATCTCCTGCCCATTTTAATATCATACATGTACTTAACATAAAGTTTCTTTAACTCCGACTTAATCTTTACGTTTGATTTGGCAGTCAGAATTGGTTTTGCCAGAAAATGATTCTTTGTCTTTGCCTTACTTAATGAAATGAAGTAATTGGTCAATTGACCGACAGCAAAATAATATTCTTTGTCACTTTCAATGCAGCTTGTAATTACTTGATTCACTTTTATTCTTAGTTTTTCAACATCCACTGAACTACGATCCATATACTCTCTCCCTTCAAAATAACACTTCAACGAAATATAGAAATTAAATAGTTCTCTGGCTCTTCCTCCATCCTTCCAAAGCTCTCCCATATAAATGGAACCTTTCGTCAGATCAAGACAGCTTCTCTTTAATACATCCCAGACATTATCATCAATACCTTTATAAAACCAGTCAAACAGTCTCTTTCTCGTCAGGAGGAGATTTTTCTTGAGAATCTCGTCATAAATACGGATCTTGCTCGCTTCTGTAAAATAATTTTTACTTAATTTATTACGAAATAGTAAAGAGTCAATGATCTTTTTCAACTCCGACAGCGTATACACTGTTTTATATTCCAGATTGGAGGACTGTATTTTTAGAATATTTTTTATCTTCAACGGTTTGATTTGGTTACTATAGCTGGTGATAATATCAAAATCATGGATTTCCGGTTCCATTCCCTTTTCAATTCGCATAAAATAACCACAAAAATCAAGATCAGGGTTGGTATCATTATCAAGAGGTAATATATCCTCTTCACTAAAATACAGATTAACCTTTCCTTTTGTAGCCATATTATTAAGATAGTCGAAGAATTTTTTCTGGAGCAGCACTTCCTCCTGACTCAGTAAAATAGGTACTGAATTTTTTCTTGACTTTTGCTCTAGGAATGGTTTTTTTGAATTCAAGCCCATATTATTGTTCGGAACCCCATATATGGTCTGGTCAATTACAGCATTATAGTCGGCGCTGTTATAGATATTAGTTAAGATGTATTTCTCACTCTCTTTTTGATACTCTTCCAAATCCTGAAAGAAAAACAGTTTTAGATAGCCACTGTCATTTTCGCTAACCAGATGGAATAAATTCTCTTTCACCCATCTCTCAATCTTATCAATTCTATCTTTATCAGACTTTCCGTACTTTTCTTCCAGCGCTTCATAGGATTTTTTCAACTGGGTCTTGGTGTACTTTTTCTTATAAGGCTCCTTAAATACTTCATAATACGAAGTTAAGGTTTCTTGCGTTATCTTTCCGTTTAATAGGTTTTCCTTTTTAACAAAGAGCGTAAGATAATTATTACTATGAATATTTTTATCCGTAGTAATTGACTTATTAGACTCTAAATATCGGCTCATATAATCTGCATATTGGATGAAATCAAAATATGGATTCGTCGTTTCAATCATCCTTGTCTTTTTATCCATTTTTATTATAATAGGTTCATCTGTAGTAAACCCATTGTCGGTTTCATGCAATATTATGTACTCTCCACCCGCAGGTATATGATCCTTTGTAATATAATAATCTTTATTTCCAGAGATGCTTCCTTTCCGGTATTCTTTCTCAAAGACTTCTATGACTTCTTTTAACACCTTACAGCCTCCTTTCTCTAAAGGTATTTGTATCCACAAAACCCAAATCCTCGCGGTCCGTTTTCTCCAAGCCCTACACCTAAAGCAAAATAAGATAAGGCTTGAGCCATACTGTTTTCGCTAATATACAACGTAATCTTGTCCGCTAGTAGAGAAATGTTATTTTTCATCGGAACAGCAATTGGCTTTCGATTATTGAATTCAATACTGGTAAATAATTCAAAATTTTCGTCTAGCTTTGTCTCATAAAATAGATTATAATTCTTTGTAAGATTTGCTTTAATTCTATTTTCATATTCTTCCAGACTCATGTTACTGCGCCAGTAACCGAAATCGTTCTTTATTACAGTCGGGGTTATTGAGAATATTTTCTCAATATGTTTTTGCGGTATCATTCTGTTGGAAACTGTAAGAACCTTAATTTCACTTGTATACGCAATATAAAGATTTTTTTCCAGGTATTGTGCTAATACCTTGTCCACCGTTCTGATTCGAAAAGAATAGATGCTCCCTTCGTGATATATCCCATTCTTCTCTAGTGGAATAGGATTATCATAGGTATAATTTTTAAAAGAATTCTGCTGATGGAAGAGAAGATACTTCTCTTCTTGTCCTAGCGTCTTATCAATTAATGCTGCTAGCTTTCCCTGTATTTCCGAAATAGCTATATTTTTTAATACATACATCTTAATGCTTAACTCGTTTACCATTGTACACCTCCTCTCTTTTATGGATGATTCATCCATCTATATACATAATATTACATCGTACTACAATTAATGTCAATACATTTTCATTATTCATTTTCATACATTTACTTTATCATTGATCTACATCGTATATTATTATTAAAATTTTTATTATATAATAAATAATCCATATTTTATTACTAAATATTTTACATCTTATGTTATAGTTCAAAAAGCACTTTTCTTAAATATACTTTATCATATTTAAATACATTAAATGTTACGGTTAATTATTACTCAGCATTACTATACATTATAATCATCAATTTTGAAAGTAAAATTATTTATTAAGTCGTATTATTTGTTTACTCATACCATTAACAACTAATTATTTATACACTACTATATTCCTTTAACTGAAATACCCCTTATACCTAGCGACACATATCAATCTAAGCTTAATTTCAATTAATCAGTGCTTAATTTTTTTTCACCTCTATTTTCATAATGCATCTAAAAACAGCAGTGCTTCGTGAACCGTGGTAAATGTCATATCTCCAATAAATAACATTCGGTTTCTTTCATCCGTATCCTCTAAGGTAGGCAGCTCTGATCGGATCTGTTGAAGGCTCCACTGTCCATATTCAATTGCCTTTTTATATTCATTGGCAATTAACCAGATACTATTTTTATCTCCCTTTTCATATACCGGAACAAACTTAAGAACCTCACCCAGTATCTGCTCTTTTTCATAAGGTAATTCAATTCGAGGAGCTGTTCTTTTATAGTGCAGAAGTAAAAAATATTCAATACAGGCCTTTGTCATCAGCAATCTAATCTTAATATGCTTATTCAATTTGCGAAGCCGTTTGATAATAGTATAATACTCTTCCCATTTATTTCTATGTTCAGCTTCTGTATCAAAAAACAACCATATTTCATCTATCTCGGATGAAACATTCTTATACTTCTGGTTATTAGTAAATGCTTTCATTGCAGTGTGGAACACCCCTTTTTGAGAATGAACCGTTATCACAGCTTTATCCTGAAAATGATTCTTCATAAACTTGATATACTCCTGCTCACTTTCGCCCTCCCAAAAGACAAAGATGGCAGGCAGTATATTCTTTCTCTTTCGCTGAATTCTCGCCATAACTATTCCTCCCCAACATGCGGAATCGCACCATATTTTCCAAGGATATAAGACTTATATATATTTTCATCCTTTCTTGGCGAAAAATCAGCTAAAGAATATAATTCAGATGCCCCAGTATTCCTTTCCTTATCAACAAAATAAATCTGATCACGCCTAAGCAATTCACGACTCATAATCTCCGTGCTATGTGTTGTGAAGATCAGCTGCGCCGCGCTTTTATTTTTATCAGAATCTTGAAACCTATTAATAATATATTCTACAAGCAGAGGATGCAGCTCTTTTTCAATTTCATCAATAACAACGATACCTCCACTTTGTACCGCCTTTTCAATTGCTGGAGCAATTGCCATCAATTTTCTTGTACCGTCAGACTCATCACTTAATCCTAATGCATATAACCCTTGATCCCCATTTCGATCAATTCCTTTATGATAGGAGGTAGTTCTTATCTCATTCACCAAAAGCTTTTGCTCTGCCATATTGGGGTCACTTTCTAATGCTGTTTTCAATTGCAATAAAGCCCTATGAATTGACTGCTTATCATCGTCATTTATATCATTTGATATATCATCTAGATCTCGTATATCCATATTGTTTATCTCAAATTTCATATCAACGATTCCAATATCTGCAGTCTTAGCTGTTGTTACGATCGATTGCAGCATCTGAGAATCTTCTTGATACTCTATAATATTACTTCCAATATCAACAAAATCTCTCGAAAAATAGATATCATTCCGAAACCATCCCATTGCCTCTATACATGGTTGATAATTCATCACACATGCTATCGAGAAGAAAAGCTGGTTCACTCCGACCGCTTCCTTAAGTAATTCTTTCTTAGACTTCTCTTTATCCTCAGGAAATGTAAACTTCTGGTGCTCTCGTGAGAAAATTACTGCCCTTTTTCCTTTTGGCGAAAAATACAAATATTCTTTTACAATATATTTCTTGACTGCCGAGAATCCATACTCATACTTTATTCCATTATAAACATAAACAAACTCAAACTCTGTGGGCTTCTCTCTGGAATAATCATCAAGTTCAAAGGGTCTTACTGGTATTTCTGCCTTTTCATGCTGGGTTCTCTGTGCATTCCGTATGAATTGTACCGCTAACCAAAATGCACGAATCAAATTACTTTTTCCGCCACCATTCTTACCATATATAGCAATTACAGGTAGATACATATTCTTTTTATATGAAATTAAGCTATCATTATACTCCTTAAGCCCCGCAGCTTCTAAATCTAAAATGGCCTCATCTTGAAATGAACGATAATTTTTAACCCGAAAGTTAATCAGCATATCATACGCTCCTTTTTATTTCACAAATTTTGTTACACTTTT
This sequence comes from Bacillota bacterium, assembly GCA_023392995.1. GTDB lineage: Bacteria > Bacillota > Clostridia > Lachnospirales > Lachnospiraceae > Mobilitalea. Next base: position 6,562 of record JAEWMZ010000245.1, on the reverse strand, counting down.
ATTATATCCAATATTTTAACTAAATACAACCAATATTAGTGCGTTATTCTCTTATTTTAAGCTTATTATTCCAATAATCGTTTTTTATAATAAAATCTCATTTGTTACTAGTAAATCTATTACCCTTAGTTCAAAATGATCCATATTATCCTACCTCTTCTGTTATTATTCAAGAGAGACTTTGTGACAATATTAAGGATTGCGCTGGAATTATATACAACATCTGTTATTATTTAAGTTAATTGGATAAACTGTCTTAGAATCTCCCTCAAAATTTAAATACAGCATCTGTTATTGTTCAATTTTCAATTGCATTTCTAACCCCTCCAGTAAATGCACATTTAAATACAACATCTGTTATTGTTCAAGAAGCAGGAGCAGCAGAAGCCTGTTGTTCAAACTCCATTTAAATACAGCATCTGTTATTGTTCAAGTTTGCTTGAGGTTATGCTTAACCCAGAAAATAGGAATTTAAATACAGCATCTGTTATTGTTCAAGACGGCAGGGAGCAATCTGTACTATGTGGATGCAGATTTAAATACAGCATCTGTTATTGTTCAAGTGTCAACTGGATATACAATAACACTTATAAAATAATTTAAATACAGCATCTGTTATTGTTCAAGCTATCCATCACACAGGATAGCGAGACGAAATACATTGATTTAAATACAGCATCTGTTATTGTTCAAGTGAATCGATACATATTATCAAAGGATTGAGACCATAATTTAAATACAGCATCTGTTATTGTTCAAGTAGATGGTATAACTGACTTATCTGCTGGAGAAGGCGATTTAAATACAGCATCTGTTATTGTTCAAGAGTAAATGGTAATGATACCGCCTCCAAAATAGAAAATTTAAATACAGCATCTGTTATTGTTCAAGGGTTACAATGTAAATAAGTAAGCCGTCAATCGGTTATTTAAATACAGCATCTGTTATTGTTCAAGACTATCGCAGTAGACCGCAAATTCAAGAGACCTAGATTTAAATACAGCATCTGTTATTGTTCAAGTTACTCCGACAGTCATAAATACTATAACACCTAACAATTTAAATACAGCATCTGTTATTGTTCAAGGCTCATCATTGAAACCATGAACAGCATTTATGAATTATTTAAATACAGCATCTGTTATTGTTCAAGAATTAAGTAGTTAGGGCAGTATTCCCAAAGTACGATTTAAATACAGCATCTGTTATTGTTCAAGTTGGTGTATGTGTTTTATATTTTACTTTATAAATATTTAAATACAGCATCTGTTATTGTTCAAGAGTTAGATTTGTTTCCGTGGTAGAGCGGAGGAAGGAATTTAAATACAGCATCTGTTATTGTTCAAGGAATTAACGGATACGGCAAAAGGCCTTGAAGCTCATTTAAATACAGCATCTGTTATTGTTCAAGCCAGGGAAGCAGAAGTTGTATCTCCTATGTCAACAAATTTAAATACAGCATCTGTTATTGTTCAAGCTCTAATCCATACTCTACACACCCATCGTCATGAATTTAAATACAGCATCTGTTATTGTTCAAGGTTGTATCCAGTATCAATCAAGAATGATAATCCAGATTTAAATACAGCATCTGTTATTGTTCAAGTTCTGCGGAAAACCAGCAGAGTGCCAGCATCATTATTTAAATACAGCATCTGTTATTGTTCAAGTTTGAACGTCGTCCTTGTTAAAGTCAATAAATGGTAAATTTAAATACAGCATCTGTTATTGTTCAAGGCAAGAAACGCAGGAAAAAGGCCTGCTTTCACTATAATTTAAATACAGCATCTGTTATTGTTCAAGGGTTTTGCCAAGGAACATCCAGACTATTTTGATGGATTTAAATACAGCATCTGTTATTGTTCAAGCTATTGAATCTTATTTTCCACAATTGGAAAGAATAAATTTAAATACAGCATCTGTTATTGTTCAAGGGATAGCGGATGAGATCGGGATTGATTATTTTGAATTTAAATACAGCATCTGTTATTGTTCAAGGTTTTTTGGCATCTAACTCAGCCTCCTGTAACTGATTTAAATACAGCATCTGTTATTGTTCAAGGCGAACAAGCAGCAAATTCAGCGGCACTTGCGGCATTTAAATACAGCATCTGTTATTGTTCAAGGACCAGCTGTTGTAATGGCTTGGGATAAATAATTTAATTTAAATACAGCATCTGTTATTGTTCAAGCTATAATCATCCCGCCAGTCCATGCAGCTATCGGCATTTAAATACAGCATCTGTTATTGTTCAAGTACTAGAAAATAGCCACTTCATATTAATATCATATCCCGAAAACCCCCAAAAATCAATGATTTCTCAAAATTTTACCAGGCGATTGCTAAAAACTTAGCATACTACTCAAACCCCGTATAAAGCCTTATCCTAAGCCTAGCGTAATAAAATCCATCAAAAATCACCTGGTAAAACACCCAATAAAAAAACGTAGGCCGAAATATCACTACCCTCTCCGGGGGGAGGAGAAGATAGTAATATTTCAACCCACGCTTCTAGCAAAGGGATGACTTAACTCTATAAATTAGTATTATCATTTCTTAACTTAATTAAACCCACTAAATAAAATTAGTCCGCTAGGTTTCTCAATATAGGATGTGAAATCTTCTGCAGTTCACACTATCCTTACTTCATTTACAATTCATCCTACATCACACCTTAAACCGATTCAGGTTCTCTTCCAGAGTCTTCGAATAATTATTCAGCATAATTGCCATATTCGAAAGCTCTTCCAAGGTGCTTAACTGTTCCTGGGTGGAGGCGGATACTTCTTCTGAGGCTGCTGCTGCCACTTCAGAAGCTTCTGCAATGGTATTAATACTGGTAAGTACACTGTCCTTACCCTGGTCGATCTTATGGATTACTTCCATAATGCGAGTCATATTCTGTAACAGCTCGTTCATTGCAGTATCAATCTTATTAAAGTATTCTGCAGAGTCTTTCGCAGATACTGCCTGTTCCTTAATCACTGTATTTGCTTTCATAACAAACTCTGTTGAAGCTTTCGTCTTTGCTATGATTTCATTGGTCAGTATCTCAATCTTCTTGGTCTGCTTGCTGGATTGATCCGCAAGCTTTCGAATCTCCTCTGCTACTACGGTAAAGCCTTTTCCGTGCTCACCTGCTCTTGCCGCTTCGATGGAAGCATTTAAGGATAATAATTCTGTCTGTTCTGAGGTGGAATTCAAGATAACTGTGAATTCATTAATGACTGCGATGCTCTTGGCAAGATCGGTTATTTGATCCGCAACCTCTTCCGTAATGGATATAACCTCCAAAGCCTTTCCATCAAGAACGCTTGCGGCCTGGATTCCTTCCACGGTGTAATTCTTAACATTCTTCGCTGCCACTTCCATTACATTCGTATTATCCACTGCATGATTAATCTCCTCTGCTAACCCGGAGAAGATCTCCACGCTTCTTTCCACTTCTTCACTCTGCATGCCTGCTCCCATTGCCACATCATTAATTGCACTGGAGATCTCTGAAGCTGTTCGTGAACTTGCATCGGATATTTTCGAGAGAGCTTCTGCTGTTTTACTTACCTCCGAGGACATCTCATTGCTTTGTGAAATCAATCCTCTGATGTTGGTTACCATCGAATTAAAGGAGCTTGCTACGTTTCCTATTTCGTCTGTTCTCTTTGTCTTTGCTTCCACGGTCAGATCACCAGCAGCCGAAAGAGACATCGTCTTTTCTACATTCTTTAAGGCTTTGATCATATTGGACGAAAATAATAATCCTCCAACAACAGCTACAGCAGAGAAAATTACTCCCAATAATACAATTAGATTCTGTATCTGTTTTGATCCCTGGAATACTTCTGCTTCTGGAATCGTAATCAGATAGATAAATCCTGATTTTTCACATTTGTTGTAAGTAACAATTGTATTGACCCCATTAACCCTTGTTGTAAAAGTGTCGGCTGCTACTTCGTTTGCGCGATCTGCAACTTCTCCAAATACAGGATCTTTTTCGCTTTGTACTAACTCATCATATTCCAAAGGTGATATCAGACTGCCGTTTGGAGCCAGTAGATAAGAGCTATCACCTTCACCTACTTTTAACTTATTTAACATGTTTTTAAAAGTATCGTATTTTAATTCAATTTTAACCGCTACAATTGGTCCTTTTTTTAAGGAATAGGTGCTATTAATAGACTTTCCTATGGTCAGATATCCACTGTTAACATAGAGATCCGTTTCATCCGCATTCAGCCACGTCAGGCTACCGGCATCAATCAGCTTCTTATATACCTGGGTTTCTCTAAAATCAGTAACTCCTTTTGGCATGCTGTTTCTCTGTCCAACCAAATCGCCGGTAACATATAATAATGATATGTTTCCAACAAATTTATTCGTGATTGTAATACTTTGTAGATCCTTATCCAGCGATTGTATCAGCCTTCTTCTGCTCAGGTTCCAGACTGCCTTTTCCTTCTGATCCAGATCCTCCTTGGGTTCAAGATTTTTAGCTACATCCTGGAAGGCATTGCTTAACGCTATCTGCAAAAAGATTTGATTGATTTGATCCATCTCCTGATCAATCCGGTCGGCAGTTTGTGCTGCAAGGACCGTCTGGGAATTCATTGTTTGCTTTTCCAATGCATCTTTCGATATTTTGGTGGCATTAATCCCAATAATCAAGATTGGCACAATAACTACGCTGGATATTACAATCGTTAATTTTTGCATTAAATTCATTTTATTAGTAATTTTTTTCTTGCCAGCAGTTTTCTTTTCGTTGCTCCTCTTTTTCTCTTTTCTCTTTTCTGTGCTCCTCTTTTCTGTATTCCTCTTTTCCTCATTTTTCTTTTCCGTATTTCTCACTAGAGTCTTTTTCATTCGTAGATCCCCCATCAATTATCTTTATTAGGTAATTGTGAAACTCGTTAACTGAAGTTATTCTATACACAGCAGATACTGTTTCGAAGCGGAAGCTAAGCCCGGAGGAAGCATTGGAGCGAAGAGAAAGTCTCTGCTGTGCATACAATTATAAAAACTATATCGTTTCACAATTATCAATTATCTTTATACCAATAATTGTACTCCATTTTGTAAAATTCGACAATAAAATATTGCAATTATATTACTTTATCATTAAATGTACTAATATGTTATAGTCTTCTAATGTTGGCTCTTCCGCTATGATTACTCTGCTTCTCTTCTTCCTTGATTTCTATACTCTTTTGGGGTTAGTGCCACATATTTTTTAAACTGAACAGAGAAGTATTTATAGTCACTATACCCGATCATTTCTGCTATTTTATAAACCTTATAGTTCGAATTTACTAGTAGCTTTTTTGCCTCCTGCATGCGAAGTTTCTGAATGTAATCAATATATGTGATTCCAGTTACCTTTTTAAACAAAAAGCTGAAGTAAGTTTCCGACAGGTACACATATTCACTGATCATTTTCAGAGTGATCTTTTCACTTAGGCATGTGGCAATATACGCCTTTGCTTTCTCAATAACCATACGTTGTTCTTTTATATCCAGAGGATCAATTGTCGCATCGATTTCTTTTGCCAGACCCACCATTACATTAACAATATAGGTCTCCAGTTCTTTTACCGTTAACGCCTCTTTTACGAATTCATTATACTCATCCCCAATGATTGTCTCTGCGATGCCATTACTGTTCATAATCTTCGACTGAACCATGAGCTTTAGAGCAATGCAGTAATTTTTCACAATCTCAGGCAGCAGATTCTGCTCTATGAGTGCCTGGAACATCGATATCAGATATCGCTTTGTCTCTATATAATTACCATTACTGACGGACACTGCCACATGCTCCATCTCCTCAGGATAAAAGCGAATGAAATTCTGTTCGTATTTTGATTCATTATTATTCTGATAGATCTGAACCTTTTGTTCTCCCAGATAGAAATTATTCTGAATTGATTTTTTAGCCTGACTGTAAGATTTGGCAATGTGATGAATTGATGGATAGCTTAAACCAATCCCTATCGTATAAGGAACCGAGGCCTTCTTAAACAGGCAATTATGAATATTTTCACTAATGCTCTCTAAGCAAGGGATCATAATCGCATCCTGTTTTTCCTTGGTAGAAAAGCAAAATACGAAATTAATGGTGTCATAATCTTCTACAAGGTAATATACATGATCCAGGTTACTTAGTTCCTCTTTGATAATATTGCGATAGGAGAAGGTAAGCAGACGTTTATCCGTTCCCCAGGAGGATTCTAATTCTTCAAATATACTCTTACGGTCAAATTTTATCGTGGCCGCAGCAAAATAATGCCCGGTAAAGTCTAATTCCAAAGCTGCTGTTTTCTCTTCAAAATCCTTAAATAAACTGCTGTCTCCCTCCAGTAGCGATTGAAGAAATTCATTGCGAAGGGTTTCATATCCGGCACTGACATAAATGTTGCTATAATAGATTTCTTCCTTTACCTCCCGTTTTTGATCCATGCTTTCCTTCAGCGCCGTAAAGGCATCCAGAAGCTTCTTCTTATTGGTCGGCTTTAACAGGTAATCAAAGGCACGAAAGCTAATTGCCTGACGCGCATATTCAAATTC